>CACWIW010000090.1 GCA_902761035.1 uncultured bacterium
AGACGCTGTTCATCGCCAACCAGGACTTCGCGCGCCGCCGCGATCTTGCGGTGTGTGCGAAGTGGCCGGTCGAGAAGGCCGAGCTGTGGGATCCGATGCAGGGCACGATCGAAAAGCCCGTTGTTGAGAACGGGCTCGTGAAACTTTCGCTCGAGCCGAGTCAGGCGGTGTTTTTGGTGTGGCCGTGCGGCGCGTTCGGTGATCGCGCCCTACCGCGCGTTGACATGCCGAATGGCGAGGTCATTGCGGCTACTGCGAAGGAAACAGTCACGCCAATGAGCGTGAAGGGAGAGGAACCCACGAGGGATGCGCTCCTCACATACGCCCAGTGGATCTGGCACCCGGTCAAGCCGCAGGCACAGGGCAAGGTGACGTTCAGGACGAAAATCACTTCTTCCTCTGCCGCCGAGGCCAACATGGTGTTCGCCTGCGACAACGCCGCCTTCGTTCGCGTGAACGGCCGCGAGGTCGCGAAGCAGGAGACGGGCTCCGACAACAGCGGCTGGCGGACGCCCACAGCGGTGAAGTTCTCCCTGAAGGTCGGCGTGAACGACATCGAGGTGCTTGCCGACAACGTGCTTCCGGGAGCTGCGGGTTTCGTGGCGGCGATCCAGTGGCCGGGCGGAGTGCTGCGCACGTCGCCGGGCGCCACGTCCGACCATGCGTCTTCGAGCGACTGGACCGTCGAACGTGCGGGCGAGGCGCCCGTGCAGCCGCTCGCGATCTGCCGCTATGGCGGCGGAGTGTGGAAGAAGCTCGGGCAGAGCGGGCGCGTGACGGCGAGTCCGTTCGCCGAAAGTATCGCGACTGAACTCGCTTTTACGTTGTCCGCGCTCAAGCCCGGCGAGCGCGTGTATCTCGCGTGCGACGACGTGGGCGGCGAGAAGAGTGCGGCGGTTACGGTGAACGGCGCCTTTGCTGGCGGCTTCATCGGTAAGCCGTACCGGCTCGACATCACGAAGTCCGTCAAGGCAGGTGCAAACACGCTCGAAACGAAGCCGTTCCGTTTGAAGAACCCGCGCATTGTGCTCGTCAAGTAACGGAGAAAAGATGAAACCAGCAATAGGAATAACAACAGCGCTTCTCTGCGGCATTTGCGTGGCGGATATTGCGCAGGACTTTAGTTCGCCTCAAGGCGCGGCGCGGGAGAACACCGGGCCGCTCTTCTGGATGCACGGCACGGAGACGGAGGCGCGGCTTCGCGAATACGTGGGGCGTGTCGCCGAGAGCGGACAGGGCGTCCTGACGATCGAGTCGCGTCCGCACGTCGACTGGATGCACGCCGGCTGGTGGCGCGACGTCGACATCGTCCTCGACGAGTGCAAGAAGCGCGGCTTGAAGATGATGGTGTTCGACGACTATTGGTGGCCGAGCCAGGGTATGCGCGGCAAGTACCCCATTCCGACCGAGTTCCACTGCCGCGACGTGAAGGGTAAGGTGTACGCCACCAAGGACGCCCCGTCCGGCAAGGTGGCGAACGAAATCGCGCGCGTCAGGGTGAAGGAGGTCCGGAAGGGCGCGTTCGACGTCGTGCCCGACGGCGACAAGACGATCGTCTACACGTGGGTCACCACGAAGGGCGGGCTTCCGTTCCCCACCGTGAACGGACTCGACGAGGCGGCCGTCGACTGGTTCCTCGCGAACATGTACCAGCCGTACTACGACCGCTACGAGGCGTCGTTCAGGGACGGCACGATCATCGGATTCTTCTTCGACGAGCCGGAGTTCTGCGGCTGGTGGGGCGACGCGCTCGCGAAGGAGCTGGCGGCACGCGGCGACGACGTGGGCGAACTCTTCACCGCCCACAAGTTCAGGCTTGCCGACCCCGACGCCCAGGCCCGCGCCATCTACCGCCTGTTCGACGCGCGCGCCGAAGTGTGGGGACGCACGATGTACGGACGCCAGAGCGACTGGTGCCGGAAGCATGGCGTCTATTCGAGCGGACATTTCCTCGAACACGAAAAGTGCTACTACGGGTGGCGGTCCGGCTGCTGCAACGTGATGCAGCAGATGAAGTACGTGGAGGTTCCGGGCGTGGACCTCGTCTGCCGCCAGTACTACCCCAACCACCGCGAGACCCCGAGGCGGCAGAGGGACTTCGGGCAGATGCCGAAGTACGCCTCGTCCGTGGCGCACGTCTACAACCGCCACAACGGCAAGAACTGGTGCGAGATCTTCGGCGCGTACGGACAGGACCTCACCTATCCGCAGATGAAGTGGCTCTGCGACTGGCACCAGTACCAGGGCTGCTACTACCTCATCCCGCACTCGTTCAATCCGAAGTCGCCGCAGGACAAGGACTGTCCGCCGTACTTCTACAATGGTGGCTACGAGCCGCGCTCACCGCTCTTCCGCGTGTGGGCGGACTACAACAACCGTTGCGCCCTGCTGCTTTCAGAAGGCGAGCACGTCTGCGCCATCGCGCAGTGCGTGCCCGGCGTCAGCGCCCACGTGGGCAAGACGATCCTTCCCGAGATGTTCGCGTTCGCGATCCAGGACGCGCAACTAGACAGCGACTGGATGGGCTACGACGTGATTGAATCGGCGCGCATCGGCACGAACCCGCGCACGGGGCGTCCCGCGCTCCGCACCACGGACGGCAAGGAGTTCTACGACATCCTCTCGCTTCCCGCGACGGAGTACGTGCCGTTCGCGGTGCTTGAGAAAGCGCTCGCGTTCGCGAAGGCCGGCGGCGTCGTGGTCGGCTACGGCATCAAGCCGTGCAAGACGCCGACGAAGGGCAAGACGAACGAGGACGCGCGAAAGGTCGTGGAAGAGATTTTCGCGCAGCCGTCCGCGCTCTTCATCGACGGCGAGCCCGACGGCGCACGACTCCGCGCCGCGCTTGCGAAGACGTATCCCGGAAACGACAAGCCGCTCGCCGTGCGCGCGTTCGACTTCGAGGGACTTTCCGTGCAGGACGGGCGGATGCTTGCCGTGAATCACTACGAGAAGGATGGCGACGTGCGCCTCTTCATCGCGAACCAGGATTCCATGCGCCGCCGCGACCTCGCGGTACGTGCGCAGTGGCCTGCCGAGAAGGCTGAGCTGTGGGACCCGATGCAGGGAACGATCGAGAGGCCCGTCGTGGAGAACGGGGTCGTGAAGCTCGCGCTTGAACCGGCGCAGGCGGTGTTTTTGGTGTGGCCATGCGGCGCGCTCGGTGATCGCGCCCTACCAGGGGGGACATGCGGCGCGCTCGGTGATCGCGCCCTACCGTGCGAACTGGTAGGGGCCGACCACCGGGCGGCCCGCAATTCCGGCGCGCTCGGTGATCGCGCCCTACCGCGGGTGGGGATGCCGAATGGCGAGGTCGTTGCGGCGACTGTGAATGAAACCGTTACGCCGGTCGTGGTCGAAGGCACGAACGAGACGGTCGCCGCGTCGCTGAAGTACGCGAAGTGGATCTGGCATCCGGTTAACCCGACGGCGAAGGGCAAGGTGAAGTTCCGCGCGCGGATCGTCTCCGACTCGGTGCAGGAGGCGACAATGACGTTTACGTGCGACAATGCGGCGGTCGTGTGCGTCAACGGCGGGAAGGTAGCGGAGCAGATGGCGGGCGACGCGCCTAAATATGCGGGTTGGCACACGCCCACCGTCGTGACGTTCGCGCTGAAGGCGGGGGAGAACTTTATCGAAGTAATGGCCGACAACGTGGAACCCGGCCCCGCCGGATTCGTCGCGTCCGTCAGGTGGCCGTTCGGCCTGTTGCTCACGGACGCAGAGGATTGGAGGGTGTCCCGCGAAGGGGAGTCTGAGGTCAAGCCGCGTGCGCTGTGCAGGTTCGGGTCTGGAAAATGGGGTGAGTTCGGCCCGGTGGGAAATGTCACTGAGAGTCCGTTCGCGGAGAGCGTGGCGACCTCGCTCGCGTTCACGCTGCCGGAACTGAAGGACGGTACGCGCGTGTATTTCGTCTGTGACGACGTGGGAGGCGAGCGGAGCGCGGCGGTGACGGTGAACGGCGCCTATTCGGGCGGATTCATCGGCAAGCCATACAGGCTCGACATCACGAAGTCAGTCAAGGCTGGCGCGAACACGCTGGAGACGAAGCCGTTCCGCTTGAAGAACCCGCGCATCGTGGTTGTGAAGGCCGATTAGCTGCGAGACTAGTGTGCCGACTGACGCGGCACGGAAATCGGTCTAAATGTGTCTTGAAAAACGAGATTTAGACCGATTTCCGCGAAACGATGGAAGCATTGTGGCTTGATACGGTCTGCGGTTTTTTGCTATAATCTCGGCATGAAAAAATTGGAACTTTGCCGAGTCGTCCCTGCCATGGCAGGTGTATGTGGATTAATTATAGTATCCGCAAAATGTGCCGCAGCGGCTGAAACGCCCCTCGTGCGCGGGGCCGAGAAGGCCGTGGCGGTGTCGGAGGGCGTCGAAGGGCGCGAGGAGGTCAAGCTCGTCGCGACCATCGGGCCGGATACATACGACTTCGACCAGGCCATGTGGTGCGAGCCGGTGTTCGTGATGAAGGACGGCACGCGCGTGGACGCCACGACGCTCGAACTCCGCGCGCCGAAGGCAGGATGGGGCAAGGTGGAGGTCAACCGCGTGAACTGGAACGGCTCGAAGGTCGCGAAGGTCGGCGGAGAATCGTTCAGGCGTTTCATCTGCGCGCATGCGCCGTCCAGCGTGATCCTGCCCGTCCCGAAAGGCGCGGTGCGCTTCGAGGCAAAGGGCGGGTTGACTGCCCCGAAGGGGAAGGGCAGCTGCACGTTCAAGGTCGAGGCGGGCGACTTCTCCCGCCGCGAACGCGCCGAGCAGATTGCGTCCCGCGCGCGTGGCGCCCTGGAGGCCATCGACCGCCTTGCCGCATACCGTCGCGAGAAGAGCCCCGAACTCGCCGCGAAGGTCAACGAGGCCCTCTCCGGGATCGAGGACATCCGCAAGACCTTCGCCGCCGTCGACGCCGGCAAGGACATGTCGAACGCGGAGATGGCTGCGGCCGAGAGCGCGCTCGCGCGCATGGACGGCGTGAAGCGTCGGCTGATGATCGACCTCAACCCGGCCGTGGCGTTCGACCGCCTGCTCTTCATCCGCCGGCGCAACAACCGTCAGCACCTGCCCTGCAACTGGCAGAGCAACTCGATGCTTCCGCGCGACGGACACGACAACGAACTCTGCTTCCTCGACGTGCGCGGTCCGAAGACCGGACAGACCGAGCTGGTCTACAAGCCCGCGGGCGGGCGTCCGATCATCGACGTCGAACTGCATTGGAACGCGGACCGCCTGCTCTTCTCCGGCATCGGCGCGTCCAACGCCTGGCACGTGATGGAACTCGACCTCGCGACGCGCAAGGTGCGTCAGGTGACGCGCGACAACGCGGGCGACATCAACCACTACGATCCCTGCTACGTCCCCGACGGACGCATCATCTTCACCTGCACGGCGCTCAAGTACGCCGTTCCCTGCGTGTGGGGCAACTCGCCCGTCGCGAACCTCTTCCGCTGCAACGCGGACGGCTCCGGCATGGAACTGCTCGGCAACGACCAGGAACACGCGTGGTGTCCCGAGATCATGCCCGACGGGCGCGTGATGTACCTTCGCTGGGAATATACGGACATCCCGCACGCCAACTCGCGCATCCTCTTCACGTGCAATCCCGACGGTACCAACCAGCGCGCGTTCTACGGCAGCAACTCCTTTTGGCCGAACAGCATGTTCTACGCGCGTCCGATTCCCGGCAAGCCCACGCAGTTCGTGGCCGTCCTCACGGGCCACCACGGACTCCGCCGCCAGGGACAGCTCGGCCTCTTCGACGTGACGAAGGGCACGGAGGAGGGCGAGGGCGCGATCCAGTTGATGCCCGGCTACGGCAAGCCCGTCGACCCGATCGTGCGCGACCAGCTCTACAACGGCACGTGGCCCATGAACCTCCACCCGTTCCCGCTTGACGACACCACGTTCCTCGTGGCGCGCAAGAACAAGGGTGAGAGGAACTTCTCCATCTACCTCATCGACCGCTTCGACAATGAGCTGTGCCTCCTCCGCGAGGCCGGACACGACCTCTGCGAGCCCGTGCCGCTCATGAAGACGCCCGTCCCGCACGCGCAGCCCGACCGCATCGTTCCCGGCGCCACCACGGCGCAGGTCTACATCGCCAACATCTACGAGGGACCCGGTCTCAAGAACATCCCGGTCGGCACGGTGAAGAACCTGCGTCTCTACACCTACACGTTCGGCTTCCAGAACGAGGGCGGACTCTACGGCTCGATCGGACTCGACGGTCCGTGGGACATGCGCCGCACGCTCGGCACCGTGCCCGTGAACGCGGACGGCAGCGCCTACTTCAAGGTGCCCGCCAACACGCCGATCGCCGTCCAGCCGCTCGACGCCGAAGGACAGTCCCTGCAGGTGATGCGCAGCTGGTTCACCGCCCGCAGCGGCGAATACCTCTCCTGCGCCGGATGCCACGAGAAGCAGAGCTTCGTGGCGCGCGCCCCGCGCGTGGCCGCCAACCTGCCGCTCGAGGAAATCCGCCCGTGGCGCGGCCCTGAGCGCAACTTCGAGTTCGCGCGCGAGGTGCAGCCCGTGCTCGACGCCTTCTGCGTCCGGTGCCACAACGAACCCGATCCGCCGCAGGAGAAGCTGTTCGGCAACTTCAAGTGGAAGCCCGACCTGCGCGGCACGAGCATGGTCACCAACTGGCACTCCCGCGCGCACGGACGCGTGTGGAACAAATTCGGCGGCAAGTTCTCCATTCCGTACTTCAACCTCGTCCGCTTCGTGCGCCATCCCGGCATCGAGAGCGACATCCACCTCTTCGAGCCGATGGAGTGGCACGCCGAGACCACCGAACTGATGATGATGCTCGACAAGGGACACCACGGCGTGAAGCTCTCCGAGGAGGCGCGCGACCGCCTGATCACGTGGATCGACTTCAACACGCCCTACCACGGGCGCTGGCAGACGATTGTCGGCAAGGAGGCGCTCGACAGGGAGAAACTGCGCGAGGAGCGTCGCGCGCTTTACACCGGCGTCCGGCAGAACCACGAGGACATCGAGACACCCGCGCCCGTCCTGAAGGACACCTTGAGCAGCAAGAAGAAACCGAAGGGCGGCGAGCCGCTGAAGATCGCCGGCTGGCCGTTCGACCCCGCGACGAAACCGGCCGCGCCCGCGCCGGCGATCAAGCTCGCCGACGGCGTGGAGATCGCGCTTGTCGCAATTCCCGGCGGTTCGTTCGTGATGGGACGGAACGAGGCGAAGGGTCCGCGCGACGAGCATCCCGCCGCGCGGGTGGACGTGAAGCCGTTCCAGATCGGCGCGCGCGAGATCACCAACCGCGAGTTCCGCCAGTTCGACCCGTCGCACGACAGCCGCCACGAAACGCGCCACGGCTACCAGTTCGGCGTGACCGGCTACGACGTGAACGGTGACGACCTTCCGGCCGTGCGCGTGAACTGGAACAAGGCCGTCGCGTTCTGCGAATGGCTTTCGAAGAAGACCGGGCGCACGGTGCGCCTGCCCACCGAGGCCGAATGGGAGTGGGCCGCGCGCGCCGGTTCGGACAAGCCGTTCTGGTGGGGCGGCGTGGGCGACGACTTCGCGAAATACGCGAACCTCGCCGACATCTCGCTTTCCGACTACGCGGGCAACCCCTACGAGCAGGATCGCGTGAAGGCCCGTTACGGCAACACGGAGAACCTCTTTGACAACTGGGTGCCGCAGGCGCACAACGTGAACGACGGCGCGTTCCTGCAGGAGAAGAGCGGGAAGTGGAAGCCCAACCCGTGGGGGCTCTACGACATGCACGGCAACGTGTGGGAGTGGACGCAGTCGAAGTACGTGCCCTATCCCTACGCGGCGAATGACGGACGCAACGCTCCCGGCGGCGACGACCGGCGCGTGGTGCGCGGTGGCTCGTGGTATTCGCGTCCGAAGCTCTCCACGGCGTCGTTCCGCCGCGCCTACCGTCCGTACGCCCCCGTCTACGACGTCGGCTTCCGCGTCGTGGTGGAGCCTTGATTGAGCATAAGTCGGCTTTCTCGTCCTACTGGCGTAATTGTCTGGTCGGGGGATGGCCGAAGTGATCGTGGTAGGTGCGGCTGAAGTGCGGATGGGAGACGAAGCCGGTTCGGGCGGCGATTTCCTTGACGGAGAGCGTTCCGTCGTGGAGTAGGCGGTCGGCCTCTCGCATCTTCACGCCTCGGATGTATTTCCCCGCGCTCATGCCGAACTGGGCGTGGAACGCGTTCTGGAGCGCAGTCTGTGACACGTCGGCGGCGCGTGCCGCGTCGGCTGTCGATACGGGGCTGGCCATGTGTGTCTCAATGTACGAAAGCGCCTTGGCGAACCATGGCGGATCCAAGGGGAACACCGCAGTGGAAGTCCGTTCGACCAGACGCCCTGGGCGCACTTTGAATGTCGGGCGTGATTTCGGCCTTTCCGGGTGCGTTAGCACCGCGTCCATGAGCCGCGCCGCCGCGTAACCGACGCCGAACGCATTGGGGTCGATGCTGGAAATGGCGACCGATGCGTAGGAGCAAAGCAGTTCGTCGTTGTCCACGCCAAGCACCGTGAGGTCGTCTGGGACGGCACGGCCAATCTCCTGTGCGGAGCACAGCACGTGGTATGCTCTCAAGTCGTTGGCGCAGAACACCGCCGTACGTGGAGGAAGGGACGCGACCCACTTGCGCAGTTTTGCATTGTTCCGTGGCGGTTTCGCTTCTTCGTTGAAGAAGATGGCGTTTGTAGGCGGTTCGCGGGCCGTGAACTCCGTGCAGGAGAAACCTGAGCGGCGAAGCGTAGCGGAGTAGGCCGAAAGGCGGTCGTCGGAATAGCGCGTGCCACGATAGCCGCAGTAGGCGAAGCTCTTGAAGCCTCGCTGCATGAAATAGTCGGCGGCCATCTTGCCTATCGCCGCGCAGTCGTTGTCAACACCGAGCAATGCGGGATCGTCCAGCTCGCAGATTGCATCGACGATAGGAAGGCCAATCGCTTTGAGCTGTGCGATGTATTTCTCTCCGACGATCCGTGCGATAATGCCATCAACTCCCGCGAAGGCGCGGCGGTTGCCTATGTTGTTTGGCGAAAGCAACCGCAGCTGCCAGTCATGGCGGCCAAGAGCGTAGTTGGCTACGCCTTTCAGGAACTGACGTCCGTACTCCCTGGCGTTCTCCGAAAAGAGAGCGATGGTTTTCATGTCAGGGGTGCATGTCATGTATGAGAATCATCGCCATAGATATTGCGGGGTGTCCCCGCAGGAATCATTTCGCCACCGTCTTCACCTTCCGTCGAGCCGTTTTCGGTGCAGGTATCGCTTCGTCCCACACGTCATCTGCACCGATGTCGATGTCTCCCGGCCATGCAAGGTCACCGCATGAGACAAATGCACATTTGAAGAACGCGGGATCGTTCAGTTTACGGTAGTACCCGATACCGAAGTATGGGCGGCAGTCGAACACGCCGTTGCGTCCTTTTGAGAATGTGACGGCCACGCGATGGTCATCGATGGCCTTTGCCTCTTTCAAAGTTTCGAAGTATTTCATGTTTTCTCCTCGGCTACGGCGTGATCTTGAACCACGTTGCGTTGTCCTGGTTCAGGAGTCTCCAATTCGCGAGCAGTTCCGCCTCGTGCTTTGCGATGAACGACTGGACATGTATGATCTCGTCGCGCGTGAATTTGCCGGTCTTTCGAATGACTCTGCGCGTCTTTACGTCGAACACGTACACGTTATCGTCGTCGCGCCATGCATGGATATGAATCCTGTGGTGACGGGAGTTTTTTTCTCCGCGCATTTTTATCAACGTTCCGTTGAAGAGCATTGCTAGCGTAGCCATCATCATTTTCCTGTTTCTTCGGTTTGTCCGCTCACTACTTTTAGAAGGAGAATCGCGTCAAGTTTACCATGGTGTTCGTATGCCGTCAACCCTGATTTTCACCTTCACGGTGTCACCTTGTGTTTTAGGCAAGCCTTCTTGTGGATTATACAAGCATTTGCCGTTTACAGCAACGAGTCGTTTTTGCTAGAATGTGAACCGTGAGTTTTGCCCGCAGTGTTTGATACTGCACGAAGAAAGGAAGTCCATATGAAGTTCAATAGATTGAGAAAGATTCGCGGAATCCCGTTTGAGACGGGCGCGTTTGTCGCGATCGTCATCTGCGCCGTCATGGCGTCATCGGCGGCGTTCGCAGCCGGCGGGCCCAACCTCGTCGTGAACGGCACGTTCGATTCAGGGACGCTTGCGCCGTGGACGCGAAACACGACGAAAGGCAGGGCGGGTAGAAACGGTGGGGTGGGCGTCAACGAGGCCGGTGCCAGCGGCACGTGGGTGCATGGTGACCTCGCCTCGGTATGCGGCAGCCATGCCGCGGTGATTCAAAGCTACAACTTTCAAACCGGTAACAATGCGACTACATACGGCAACTCCACCGACTCTTACATCATCCAGTCGTTCACGGTGGAGGACGTCGGCACATACATGGTTTCGCTCGACTGCGCAGGGAGAAACTCCAGCAACAGTAGTTTGTGGGATCACGCGGAAAGCTACGTTCGCATCTTCAAGGGTACGGATATCTCGGCCGAGCCGATTTTCACAGGTGCGTTCACGCCACTGTCGTACACCTCGTTCAACCACTATCGCGGAAGAATGCGTATCAGGGAACCTGGCATCTATACCATACAGGTGTATCGTCCCGAGCCGATGGAAAGCGGAAACGTCGACAAGTGCGTCGTGGTCGATAACGTCACCTTTGCCCGCGATGATGCGGACAACCTCATCTTCAACGGGTGCTTCGAAGCCGCAACACTCTCGACAGACGGGAAAAAGTCTATCGTGGCATTTCACCCGGATGCAAACTCCTCCACGCCTGGTTACCAGGCTGGCGGGAACGTTCCGGTTGGGTTCTCCTGTCCCTGCTGGGATGGTTCGGGCGCGTGCGGCCTCTCGAAGCGCAACACATCATGGGTTTCCAACGATCCGCTCGCGGGCATGTATGGACTGTTCATGCAGACGTACCATTTCAACACTGCCACCTATTCGAACTCGACGGATGCCGTCTGCTGGCAGACGTTCACCGTGGCAGCGGGCGGGACGTATGAGCTCTCGTTCGACTATGCGGGACGCAACAGCGGATCCCTCTATGGCGCGACGATGTACGTTCGCCTTTACAAGGGGACTGATCGCACGGCGACGCCGGTTTACGAGGGTTCCGTCGTGCCGACACGGAAAGACTATTACACGCGCTTTGCGGCGACGGTCGCGATTGCAGACGAAGACGTTGGCGAATACACGCTCGAGTTTTTCCAGGCCCAACCTGATACGGCGACGAGCGGGGGAACGGACAAGGCCATCGCAATCGACAACGTTGCATTCAGGTACATGAGCGCTAATCTGATTACGAACGGCAACTTCGAACTTGCCCCGGCTAATACCGGATGGAACGTTACGGGGAATGCCGTGGTCTATTATTCCCGCTTCAATTCAAATGGACAATGGGTCGGCTGGAGAATCCCCGCCGGGCGTTCTGCGCTTGTGGTGCAGACGTACAATTACAACAACAACTGGGGCGACTCCGGTGATAAGTCCGTCTGGCAGGTGTTTGACGTGCCGTCGGCCGGAACGTATCGCCTGTCGCTCGACTACACGGGGCGCGATCACAGTTCACTCTACGGCGAGACGGCGCACGTGCGCATCTACGCGGGCGAGGGAATTGGGGGAACGCCCGTGTTCGAGGGGGCGTTTACTCCGGCGACTTCCGCCGCGTTCCAGCACTACGTCAATTACACCACGTTCGCGGCGACGGGAAAATACACGCTCGAGTTCTTCCAGTCGCGTTCCGCGACGCCGGGTCCTGGTGGGGCTCAGTATGACAGTGCAACGATCATCGACAACGTGACGCTTCTGCCCGTCGCCGGGTGCAAGGTCGCCCGCTGGACGGGCGCGGTCGATGCAGACGTGACGAAGGGCGGGAACTGGGACGGAGGCGAGGTGCCGGATGCGGACACGCTTGTCGTTTTCGCGGGCGACTTCGCGGCGCAGATTCCGTCCGACACGACGTTCAGCTGCGCGGGCGTCGTGTTCGCAGAGAACGCGCGTCTCGTCGCGACGCAATGTGACTGGAGCGGACTCAAGGGTGTGGAATTGTGCGGTGCGCTTGATCTCGCGGGCCATAGGTTAATTCTTTCCTCCCTCTCCGGCAGCGCCGCGATTTCGTCCAGCGTCGCGGGCGGCGTGCTGGAGGTCGCGACCGCGACGGTGGACGACTTCGCGGTGAACGCGGCCATCTCGATCTATGGCGCGAACGTCCGCGTGGAGAAGACGGGCTCGGGCACGTTCGTCGCGAAGATGCCACAGAACTACTCCGGCGGCACGGTGGTGAAGGGCGGCACGGCGCGTCCGCTCGCCGCGACTGTGGACATTGACGACGGGTTCAAGGCTTTCGGCGCGGGCAGGGTCTCCGTGGAGGACGGCGCGACGTTCGACGGATGCGGACACTACGGCTACGGCAACATGTGCGACCTCGCCGGAGGAACGCTCACCTCGTCCATCCAGATGGCCGACACCAACCGTGTCGGCATCGGCGCGGGGACGCTTTCCGCCACGTCATACGTCAGGGCCTCGAACATGGTCTTCGGCGAATCCGGCGGCAAGACGGATCTCGGCGGCAAGACGCTTTCGGTGTATGTCTCCGGCCAGCTCTACCTGTGCAACGCCACGATTACGAACGGAACAATAGATGTCACGCATGGCGGCTATCTCAAAACGGTCGCCGGAAAGCCGGTGGACGCATCAACGGTCGATTTGAAGGCCAATTGCGCGTTCTGGCTGCTTGCGGACATGAGTATCCGCGACTACGAGGCAATCTACGCAGAAAATTATAACGAAGGTACGGCGGCTTTGAAGGTGTACGGGACGTTCAAAGCATCGGAACACGACTACTTCCGAGGCTGTACGATGATGGACGGATCGACGATTGACATCTCCTCGCGCACAACCGCGCTGCCGCTTGTCTCCGTGTTTACGAATGGCGACAACACATTGAAATTCGCCGAAGGAGCCACGACGGTGTACATAAGGCTCGGCGAGAAGCGTTTCCCCGGCGGCAAGGTGATTTCATGGGATGAGAAGCCTGATGGAATAGGTACGGTCAAGTTCAGGTGCGCTGACGAAGGGCGTCAACTTTCCTTTGTTTCAAAGGACGACGGACTCTACGCCACAAGCGGCCTCATGATCATTGTGCGGTGAGGGTGAAAACAAAAGGAGATAGAAATGACAGGTTTTGATATTGCGATGGCGGGGTTGCTGTCCTTCGGGCAGGTCATCCCCAGCGGGCAGAGGGAAATCGTCAAATATGCGGGGCTTCAGCTCGTCCATGCGGACGGGGCCGTGGCGGCAACCGCAGTAACCGCAGGCGCGGACGTGGTGAAGAGTCTGGCTGGCGAGTGGCGCGTGACGGGCAAGGACCTTGCGGGCGTGGTGCGCCTGCCCGGTACGCTGGCGGATGCGAAACTTGGTACGCGCAAGACCGCCGCCGACTGGGAGGCGGACACAGATCGCCGCTCGAAGGGCGCGCTCACCCGCGAATACCAGTACATCGGCAAGGCCGTGTACGAGCGCGAGATTACGTTGACGGAGGAAGAGGCGCGCTATCCGCTTGAACTGGTGATGGAGCGTGTGATGCTCCACTCCGAACTAGAAGTTGACGGCGAGCGCGTCGGCTCGTGCGATTCGCTCGCAGTCGAGCACGTCTATCCGATTCCGCAGAAATTGACGAAGGCGGGGCGTCACACGATTCGCCTGACGCTCGACAATTCGAACCGCTACGACTTCTCTGGCTGGTCGCACAGCTATGGTCCGGTGATGCAGAGCGTGTGGCATGGCGTGGTCGGCGAGTTTGCGCTGAGGCGGCAGAGCGCGTTGAGAAAGGCGCGCGTGTTTGCCTCGTGGCCTGCGAACGGGAAGTTGGTGGTGGAGGTGCCGGAGGGGTTTGAGAATTTGGGGAATGTGAAATTGTGGAAGTGTGGAAGTATGGAAGTGTGGAAATGTGAAAGTGTGAAGGCGAGGAAACCATCGCCATACCGCAAAGGCTTTAGCCTCGTCGAACTGAAGCTTGACCATGAGCCCGAGGCGTGGTCGGAGCATCACCCGAACCTCTATGTGCTGGAGCTGCGCGACGAGGCAAACGACTTCACGCATCAGATTCGCTTCGGTTTCCGTAGCGTCTCGGCGCATGACCACGCGATCTGGATCAACGGTATCAAGTGGTTCATGCGCGGCAATCTCGACTGCTGCCACTTCCCGCTCACGGGTGCACCCAATACGACCAAGGCATGGTGGCTGGATACGTTCCGCAGACTGCGCGACGAGGACGGCATCAACACGATCCGCTTCCATTCGTGGACGCCGCCGAAGGCCGCGTTCGACGCGGCGGACGAACTTGGGATGTCCTTCGCCGTCGAGGCTGGCATCTGGCAGGACAGATGGATGAAGCACTATCTGGCCGGGAATGGCGGCATGATGGACACATTCATCCAACGCGAACTTCGCGCGATTCTCGAGGTTCACGCGAATTCACCTGCGTTCATCTCGCTCGCCATCGGCAACGAGTTGTCAGGGGACTTCAAGAAAATGGGCGAATGGATGGGCGCGTGCAAGACGTTTGACCCGGGCAGGCTGTATTTTGCCTCCGCCAACCTGGGCATTGCAAATGGCGTCCTCTTTCGTGTAAGCGAAGCGGACGACATCCATGTTGTCGGCAACTTTGGCGGACGTTGCAGGGGGCGGCTGCATCCATTCACCGACTGGGACTACGAAAAGGGCTATGCGGAATTGAAGCTCCCCACTGTTACGCACGAAGTGGGACAGTGGCCCATCTACGTCGACTGGGAACATGAGCTCTCGAAATATACCGGCGTGTTGCGTCCGTACAACCTCGAACGCTTTCACAACGTGGCGGAGAAGTCGGGTACGAAGTACCTCTGGCCGCGTTTCTGCGAGGTGTCCGCGCTCCTCACCAGGCGTCTGTACAAGGACAACGTCGAGGCCCTCATGCGCACGCCGTCATGCGCGGGATTGCAGCTTTTGAGTGCGCAAGATTTTACGGGACAATTTGAGGCGATGATCGGCTGGCGCGACAGCTTCTACGACCTGAAGCCGTCCGTGAAGGCGCTGCCGTCGTTCAGGGACATCTTCAACGAGATGCCGCACCTGGCGCGATTCGGGAAGTACTGCTGGAGCGTCGGCGAGGCGTACAAGGCAACGCTTCTCGTGCGCAACCTCACCGAAAAGTCGATTCTGGAAGGTACGGAGTTCGAGTATTCCATACTGGGACAACGGGCATCTTGCCCGTTGAAGAAGGCCGCAAGTGGTACACTCCGCCTCCCCAAGACCATCAACCCCGGCGATATCGGCGTCGTTGGGGAAGTGGATTTACCACTCACCGACGACATGGCCGGACAGATGTACGTGCTGAAGTTTGGCAAGAACGCGTGGCCATTCTGGGTGTTTGCCAAGACAGCAAGCGTACAACAGCAAGGCGGTAGGGCGGTCGCCCCGCGACCGCCGCACGCCCTCGAGACCGCTTCCTTTGATGACGCTGTTGCGGAACTTGCCAAGGGCGGGCGGGTGCTGTACACGGGCAAGAGTGCGAAGAGCGCGAAGTCGCACTTCAAGCCGGTTTACTGGTCGGCGGGGCATTTCAAGCAGGCGGACGCAGAATTGTCATCGTTGGGCTACATGGTGCAAAGCGGACACCCCGCGCTTCGCGGATTTCCCACGGAGGACTGGGCCGATTGGCAATGGTACAACCTCGTCGAGGGCGGCGTGAAGCACGGTATCGCGGATTTGGCAGGGGCATGCGTCCCGTGTGGCAGCGGCGGTCGCGGGGCGACCGCCCTACCGTGTGTTGAGCCAATCGTCCAGCCTGTTCCCGACTTGCATTATTCCACTTTCATGGGAATGCTTTTCGAGCTGAAGGTCGGAGAAGGGCGGCTCATGGTGTGCGGACTCAACCTTTCGGACAGGACGAAACCAGAGGTGAACGCGATGCGGGCGAGCATCCTTTCCTACATGGAGTCGCAGGACTTCAATCCGCCTATTTCGATTGAAGCGGACAAGTTCAAGGAAACGTTCGCGCCTCGGATTCCAGAAGCGAAGCGGCGTCCCCCGGAGTTTGCCGACGCGCCGGTTTACATTGCGGCGGCGGTTGATTTGGAGGTGCAAAGGAAGAGCGTCCCGTGGAAGCCGTCATTGGACATGGCCGAGATGAAGCAAGGGAGTTACAAGGTCTCTGGCAAGGGGAACTGGGGAATATGGCGCGACGATACCGGTTCCTTCTGGCACGGTAAGGGATTGTCTGTGACGCTGACGGGGGCGAATCCGGTCAACGGGACACTGTGGGCACGCTTCCGCGATCCCAACAGACTCAGCCGTACCGGACGCGGTACGTGCGAGGGGCGCCCGTTCACGATTCCCAGACACCAAGACGCTAAGGATGGCGCGTACTGGGCGAAGTTACCGGTGGTGCGCGAGGATTTTCTCGATGGCAAGATTGAGTTTTCATGCGAAGCGATCACAGGCTACAACCTGATGATCGACCGTGTCGTATTGATGGCGGACAAGTAGAGAATTGAATGTTCAAACCCAAACGGCAGATGATGGCGTAAATTGCGTAGCGTACTTTACGCCATGCGATGATTTTGGTATAATTCGCGCCATGAAACCTAATAATCCATTTGTGACAAGGGGTTATCGCGGGCCTGAGTATTTCTGCGATCGGGTTGCTGAAACAGGGAAGATTGTTTCGGCCTTGACTAACGAGCGCAATGTCACGCTCATGGCGCCGCGGCGTTATGGCAAGACTGGACTTGTTCACAATGTGTTCAACTCGTTGCCATCGGACTATGCGACCGTTTACATCGACATCTACGCAACGAGTAACCTTCAAGACTTCACGCAGATGTTCGCCAACGCCGTTCTGGGTGCGCTGGATAGCGTGGCGGACAAAGCTCTTGCAGCTGTCGGGAAGTTCTTCAAGGCAATTCGTCCGACAGTTACGCCTGATGGAAACGGAGGCGTCACGTTTTCGTTCTCGGTTGACAAGTCTTCTACCGAAGCAACGCTGAACGGCATTTTCGACTACCTGGCCTCGAAGAATCGGCGGGTCGTCGTTGCCATAGACGAATTCCAGCAGATACTTGAATATCCGGAGAAGGGTACGGAGGCTCTTCTGCGAAGTAGAATCCAGTTTCTGCAGAACGTAGGTTTTATATTCGCCGGTTCGCGCCATCACATCATGGGCGAAATGTTCACGTCTCCGCGGCGTCCGTTCTACCAGTCAACGGATATCATGTCCCTTGATGTTATTTCCTACGATTCCTACTGCAAGTTCGCCGAAGGATTCTTCAAGGAAGCGGGGCGTGATTTCTCCGCCGATGCGTTTGCCGTGCTTTACCGTCGCTTCGACGGCGTGACGTGGTACGTGCAGAGCGTTCTGAACAGGGTGTGGGGTGATGGCGGGGCGTTGTCTTCCGAGGAGGTCGTATCGGCGGCGGTTGGTGGGCTCGTCGAGGAACGTGCGCTGACATTCCACGATCTGCTTGCCTCTCAGACCGATGTGGGCAAGACACTCCTAAAGGCGATAGCGGCCGAAGGAAAGGTAGCCGAGATCACCTCTGGCGCGTTTCTTTCTCGCCATGGCATCGCTGCGCCGTCGTCGGCGAGAACGGCATTGCCAAATCTGATTGAAACGGACTTGGTCTATCGTTCCGCAGCGGGTTACATGATATATGACTACCTCTTTGCGGAGTATTTACGCAGTCTTCCGCAAGCCTAATGGAGCTGTTTGCTTAACGCTGAAATACAGAGGCACGGAGAGTTGAGAAAGGTGAAAACATGTCGAATGTGAAGGTCAAGCGCGAGAAGATCGCGATCAAGACATATCCGGTGGGCGAGCCGGAGAAGAACCCGATGTTCTTTGAGAAGCGGGTCTATCAGGGATCGTGCGGGAAGGTGTATCCCGTGCCATTCATCGACAAGGTGTACGACGCGCCGTCGATGAAGAAGTACGACGCCGTGACGCTCGAGAACGAGTACGTGCGCCTCGTACTTCTGCCGGAGCTCGGCGGGCGCATCTACATCGCCCAGGACAAGAAGAACGGCAACTACGACTTCTTCTACCGCAACGACGTGATCAAGCCCGCGCTCGTCGGGCTCGCCGGCCCGTGGGTGAGCGGCGGCGTGGAGTTCAACTGGCCGCAGCACCACCGTCCCGCCACGTTCATGCCCACCGACGTCGAGATCGAAAAGGGCAAGGACGGCAGCGTGACGGTGTGGATGAGCGACCACGATCCTTTGACGCGCATGAAGGGAACGCACGGCATCTGCCTGAAACCCGGCAGCTGCATCGTCGAGCTG
>CACWIW010000091.1 GCA_902761035.1 uncultured bacterium
CCGATCGGCACGCCCAGCTCGTCCGCCTGCACGAGGGCGTGCACCACGCCGCCTAGATCCGGCTGGCGCACGCGCGCGGACATGTTCCTCAGCGCCGTGCGGCGCGGAGTGCCCACCTGTATCTCGCGCGTCATGCGGATCAGCTCCTCGTTCAGCGGGTCGAGGTTGCGGCGCTCGCAGTTGCGCTGGAGGGCGCTCATGAAGTCCATGCCCGCCTCCACGCTGAGCGTAAGCAGGTCCAGCACGAACGGCAGCGCGCGCATGATCGCGAAGTGACGGCGCTTCACCGTGCCGCGTAGCCACATCAGTGGGTACATGTAGAACCAGAGAGCCCCCATGCCGATAAACAGCACGAGGTTGTCGGAGATGAACGAATTGGGCAGCAGTCCCGACAGCAGAAACACGAACGCAGCCCAAAGGGAACCGCACACGACTGGCATCAGAATCTTGAGCGAAACAAACTCTGTCCCCGTCAGCAGACCCTCCAGCCCGCCGGACACAATCATCGCGTCCGCCTTCTCACGGGCGGACTCGAACTGCCGCCCAGAGGCAATGTGACGGAGGTTCGGCACGAGCGGCAACAGCAGTCGCACGACGAGCGGCAGCCGCCGCTCGGCCTTGCGTCCGTCAGCAAGCGTAACGTACGTGATCTGGCGCGCAACTGACGCCGCATACGCAGCCAATCCGGCCGCGCACAGCGCCCAGCACACGATCATGCCTGTCTCGACAAATTTCATGCCGTTTTCTCCGTGGCGCAGATTTTACCAAAACCCCCCTAGCCTGTGAAGCGAATATTTGGTATCATATTCATCGCCGCGGGACAGTAGCTCAACTGGACAGAGCACTGGTTTCCTAAACCGGGGGTTGGGAGTTCGAGTCTCCCCTGTCCCACCACGCGACAATTCCCATACAATTTCTATACAATTTGCATACAAATCTGTTGCATTCTTTTGACAGTTTTCCCCCTGTTTTCTTCGCGGTTTATGTGCTATCATTGTCGCCGTCCATAAAAGAACGGAGGACACATGCATAGAATCGACGAAATCATATCCGAACGTCACGTCCAGGCCATCTGGTACGACGGCGCGCTGCGTCCCGCAGACCTGCGCGTGGCCGAAGGCGCGCCGGTGCGCGTGGTCGACCCAGGGCGATGGAACCTCGAGGCGGGGCCGGATTTCCGGGACGCCGTCCTGGAAATCGGCCTGGACCGCCGCCGCATCCGCGGCGACGTGGAGATACATGTACGCGCGGCGGACTGGACCGCGCACGGGCACGCGGGCGACCCGGCGTACGCCAATGTGGTCGCACACGTCACATGGCATCCCGGTCCGCCCCCAGTGGCAGACGTTGGAAGCCTGCCGCCGCGCTGCGTGCGTATCTGCATCGGGGACGCCCTCCGCACGAAGCCCGACTTCTCCCCTGACGAAATCGACCTCACCGCCTATCCCTACGCGCGCCTGCCCGACACACCTCGTCCCTGCGAGGCCGCGTTCGCTCACGCACCTGACGCCGCGCTCGCCCTTCTCCGCGCCGCCGGTGAACGCCGCCTTGAGGGAAAGGCTCGTCGGTTTTGTGCGCTGTTTGTGCGTGACGGCGACCGAGCCCAGACGTTCTACGAGGAGATGATGGCCGCCTTCGGCTACAAAAACAACTCCGCCCCCTTCCGCGCCCTCGCGCAGACCCTGCCTTGGCGTGAGCTGCCGCCCACCCCCGGCGCCGCCTCCACCGCGCTTTCCTGCGCGGCCGACCTCGGCGTGGCCCAGCGCGTTCCCTGGCGCACGGCGAACGTGCGCCCATCCAACTCGCCCGCACGGCGCATCGACGAGGCCGCACGCCTCTTCGCCGGCGAGCTTCCCGCGCTCCTGCGTCGACTCGACGCCTGCGACCTCGCCGAGCGTCCCGGACAGCAGGCCGCGCTCGACATCCTGCGCGCGGCGCGTCCCCTTGGCGCACGACGCGCCGCCGCGATGCTCACGAACGTGCTCATCCCCTTCGCGCGCGCCGAGGCGCGCCTCGCGCGCGTGCCGGAGTGGATTTTCCCCGAGGACCTCAACTCGACTGTGCGCCTCATGGCGTTCCGTCTGTTCGGACGCGACCACAACCCCGCACTCTACGCGGGCAACGGCCTGCTTGTACAGGGCCTCATCCAGATCTACCGCGAATGCTGCCTCGCGGCCCACCCCGACTGCTCAAACTGCCCGCTTGCGCTGGAACGCGATGGAAAACGTTGGATTTTGCCCCACAAGATATGTTAAAATATGCGCCCCATGCAGGGAACAGCAGACATACATGCCGACCACAACCGGCAGAGGAAAGCCGCGGTCATAAACGACTTCACGAGCTTCGGACGATGCTCGCTCGCGGTGACCATACCCATCCTCTCCGCGATGAAGGTGCAGTGTTGCCCCGTGCCTACCGCCTTCTTCACGAACCACACGGGCTTCGACTCATTCGCGTGGACGGACAACACGCCGCATCTCGACAATTACGTGGAAGAGTGGCACAAGCTGGGTCTCCGCTTCGACGCCATCCAGACGGGTTTCCTCGGCTCGCGCGAGCAGGTGGCGTTCGTACACCGCTTCATCACCGCGTTCAAGATGCCCAAAACGATCGTATGCGTCGATCCGGTAATGGGCGACTACGGACGCCTCTACCCCACCTACGACCAGGACCGCGCCGAGTCGATGCGCTCGTTCCTCGACGAGGCCGACATCCTGACGCCCAACCTCACGGAAGCGTGTTTTCTCGCGGACGTGCCGTACCGCACAGACTTCACGGACGCCGAGCTCGACGCGCTCTGTGCCCGCCTCGCGGAACGCAACGGAAGCAAGGTGGTTGTTTCGGGCATCCCGCGCGGCGACGCGCTCGTCAACTTCATCTACGAGCGAGGACGCCCCTCATCGCTCCACGCCGAGCCGAAAATCGGCGGCGACCGCAGCGGGACTGGCGACGTGTTCGCCTCCGTGATACTGGCGGACGCCGTCAACGGCATGGATTTCGAAAAATCCGTCCGAAAGGCGAGCGCGTTCACGGCAAGCGCCGTGCAGCGCACGGTGGAGATGGGGCTGCCGCCGAAAGACGGCCTTGCAATCGAGGAAGTGCTGGGAGAGCTTGTGCCATGACTATCACCTACCAGGTCAAACGGTCTGTCTATGTGAACCTTACGAACAGGTGTCCGTGCGCGTGTCGGTTCTGCCTCCGCAACAACGGCCCGGAGGTGTTCGGTTCGGGTCCGCTCTGGCTGGAACGCGAACCGACGCTGGAGGAGGTCACGGCGAGCCTTGACGGATGGGACTACGCACGGTTCCGCGAAGTCGTGTTCTGCGGATACGGCGAACCAACCGAAAGACTGGACGTCCTGCTTGCCGCCGCCGACCACTTGAAGCGCCTCGACGCCGCGCCGCGCGTGCGCGTCAATACCAACGGACTTTCCGACCTCGTCAACGGCAGGCCGACGGCGCAGCTCTTCGCGGGAAAGGTCGACTGCCTATCGATCAGCCTCAACACGGACGACGCGGCCGAATACCTAGACCTCTGCCGCCCGAAGTTCGGCGCGGCGGCGTATCCAGCCCTTCTCGCGTTCACGAGGGAGGCGGCCGCCGTAGTGCCGGAGGTCGTGATGACTGTCGTTGACGATCCGGTCACCAGCATTGAGAAACAGGCCCGCTGCAGGGCCCTGGCGGAAAGCCTGGGAGCTCGGCTCCGCGTAAGGCGGTACGAAGCCCCATCTGGAAACCATTGAGTTTCGCCATTGCGTTACGGGAACAAAAAGGCTATAATAAGCAGAAGTTTTCGGGAGAAGAAGAGATGTTCAACAACAAAGTCTACCATAAGATCGACGCACTGTCGGGATCAGTCGCCACGCTCCGCGCGGAAGGCGTGAAGTACTATGAGATCGCGGAGATCGAATCCCGCGCGGGCACGTCGCTCGCCCAGGTGATCAAGCTCGACGGTCCCAACGTGACGCTGCAGATATTCGCCGGCGCGCGCGGCGTGGACACCTCCGCCCGCGTGCGCTTCCTCGGCGAGACGATGAAGATCCCCTTCGGCGACGCCCTTCTCGGACGCGCCTTCACGGGCACGGGCAAGCCGCGCGACGGCGGTCCGGCGCTCTCGGACAACAAGGTGCCGATCGGCCAGCCGTCCGTGAACCCCTCGAAGCGCATCATGCCGAACCGCATGGTCCGCACGAACATCCCGATGATCGACCTCTTCAACTCGCTCGTCGTGTCGCAGAAGCTCCCGATCTTCGCACGCGCCGGCGAGCCGTACAACGAACTGCTCGCCCGCATCGCGATGCAGGCCTCGTCCGACGTGATCGTGCTCGGCGGCATGGGCCTCAAGTACGACGACTACCTCAAGTTCCGCGCGACGCTCGACACCTCCGGGGCGCTCTCGCGCACCGTGATGTTCGTGCACACGGCCGCCGACCCCACGGTGGAGTGCATGCTTGTGCCGGATGTCTCGCTCGCCGTCGCCGAGCAGTTCGCACTCAAGGGCAAAGACGTGCTCGTGCTGCTCACCGACATGACGTCCTTCGCCGACGCGATGAAGGAGATTGCCATCACGATGGAGCAGATTCCCTCCAACCGCGGCTACCCCGGCGACCTCTACTCCCAGCTCGCCTCCCGCTACGAAAAGGCCGTGGACTTCGACGGTGCCGGTTCCATCACGATCCTCGCCGTCACGACGATGCCGGGCGACGACGTGACCCACCCCGTCCCAGACAACACGGGCTACATCACCGAGGGACAGTTCTACCTCCGCAACGGACGCATCGAGCCGTTCGGCTCGCTCTCGCGTCTCAAGCAGCAGGTCAACAAGGGCACATCGCGCTCGCTCCAGCAAGACAAGGTTTTGGCTGAGGCCGAAAAGGAACACGCTTCGATTTCCGACCGCGACTGGTTCCGCGAGCACAACACCACGCGCTACGACCACCGCACGATCATGGATGCCATGATCAAGCTCTACGCCTCCTACAAGGAGACGGTGGAGAAACAGTCCATGGGCTTCCGCATGTCCGCGTGGGACCAGAAACTCCTCAAGTACGGCGCGATGTTCGAGAAGGAGATGATGGACCTCTCCGTGAACATCGACCTCATCGACGCCCTTGACCTCGGCTGGAAGATCCTCGCTGAGTGTTTTGAGAAGAACGAGGTAGGCATTCCCTCCAAGTTCACTGATGTATTCTGGCCGAAGAAGTCCTAAGTTACCCTGCGTGGGACATTTGATCGAGAAGTTTAAGCGTAGTTGACATCTGCCGACCCTTCTTCGCGAGGTATTGCACGCCGCTGCATCATGGCGACAGCCGAACAGAATAATGTGAGGTAGTTGCAAATCTTCCTCTACCAATAATGCGCGTTCATTGCCTTTCGCATTGGGAGTTTTGGGGTCTTGGAGGTATTGAGACCTTTTGAAGTTTTGCCCCAAGTCTACTAAGCTCTTAAACTCCTAATAGCGAAAGCAAGAAGGTTTTTGCAACTGGTTCATGTGGAACCGGCTTTACATCCAACGGAGAATCGTATGGCATTTTCAAGTGTGACCTTGACATCTAGCCCGAGTTCCCCCCTTGCACGTTCAATCGACGGCACGTAAACCGATGGTTTTTCACCGGCCTTCGGCATCCCCTTCACGATGATCTCGCTTTTTGAGCCAAGGGCATCGCGCACGGTTTCGGCGAGTTCGCGTATCGACACCGCGCGATCGGATCCAACGTTGTAGGGGCGCCCGTTCTCGCCGCGCTCAAGGATTGCAAAAAGCCATTCCACAAGGTCGTCGGCATAGAGGTAGCTGCGGAGCGGCGTGCCATCACCGTTTATGATTATGGGCTTCCCGTCAAGGCAGTTCTGGATGAAGTTTCCGATGGCGAAGTGAATGCCGCGATTGAGGTGCGGGCCGGTGAAGGCAAAACAACGGGCAATCTTGACGTCAAATCCGGCATCGATGAACAACCGCTCCACCGCCAGCTTCCCTTTGCCGTAGGCCGTTACCGGTTCACACGCATCATCCTCTCGCGCCGGTGTAATCCGTGGGCCATACACCGCGCCCGAGCTCGTGAAGAGGATATTGCCGCAGCCAGCGGCCTTCGCGAAATCCGCCACATGTTGCGCGCCGTCCATGATCACGCTCGTCATTTCAGCATCCGAAAGCGTGGTAACGGCGCTTGTGGCTGCGTGGATAATCGCATCGAAATGGCCTTCGGGAAAAACAAAGTCGCGCACATCGCCAGCAGCAAATGAAACGCCTGATTGGTTTGCAAGGCGGGGGTAAGATGCCGCAAAGCGCTCGGGCGAGCGAGAAAGTATCACCCATTCGGCCTGCGCCCATGGCCATTCGGGATGTCGCAGCCGATAGTCGAGCATCGACTTGCCGAAGAAACCCGTGCCACCGGTGATGAAGAGACGATAGTGTTGGATCTCGCCACCGTAAGTCATTATCAACTCCCCGAACTGTGCCGTCAATCTGCGATTGACCAGTTTTTCAGCTCTTCCCTTGGCAAAAACGGCGCCATATCTTCAAGTGGCGCAGATACCATCGTACCGTCTGGCAACCGCTTCGATGCCGCCTTGGGCGCGAAAAACTGCCTTTCGTCAACGACGATCTCGGCAAACAACGGCCCGTCATCCTTCATCTTCTGAAGAAGTTTTTGCACGTCGCTCTCGCATGCGACCCTGATAAACGGAATGCCGTAAGCGTATGCAAGTCGCTCCGCCTGTGGGAAGCTGAGACCATTGCCGTCGCACACACCGACTAAGGGACGCCCCTTGAAAAGGTTTTGCTGCGTCTGGCGTATGGAATGGTAGCCGTTGTTGTTCAAGTACAGAATCTTGAGGTTGAGCCTGTTGTAAACGACGGTCTGCAGTTCCTGAAGATTCATCTGGAAGCTTCCGTCTCCGTCGATGCAGATCACCCGCCTGCCACCTCTCGCCACGCAGGCTCCGATCGCGGCAGGGAAACCGTATCCCATCGCCGCACAGCCCGAATTCGTGAAAAGCCTCGTGTTGTGCTTGATGACCGCAGCCTGAAAACCAATCACGCATGCGCTCCCGTTGCCGCACACAACTTGATCGTCATCATCAAGACCTTGGAAGAAATCAGAGACAAACACATACGGATTAAGCGGAGTTCCCTCTCCGCGATATTCAGGCAGCACAGCCGGGAATCTCGCATTGACGGCACGGCACCATGCAATCCACTTCTCGTGCGATTCGCTGCAAACAGCCGCGAGATCGGCCTTGAGGAGATCGCCCACGACATCTCGCAGATCGGCCCATATCGGCATGTCGATGTTCACCGTGGGTTTTTTAAGCTCGTTCTCGTCTATGTCAACGACAATCTTATACGCGCCACGCGCAAAGTCCTTGTAGTTGTAGCTGATCATCCTGATGTTCATCCTGCAGCCAAGTACCAGCAGGAGGTCACAGTTCTGCACGATGAAGTTGCCACCACGGGTTCCGACGGTTCCGGGTCTTCCGCAGTAGAGTTCATGGTCGTCCCAAATGAGGTCGTGCGCGTTCCATGCGGTCACGATCGGGATCCGCGCAGTTTCGGCGAAACGAAGAACGTCGTCTCTGCAATCGGCGAGACGAACGCCCGTGCCAAGCAGCAACACCGGACGCTTGACCGTCTTGAGTTTTTCGACAATGGCATTTGTAAGCGACGTGTCGTAGCGTACAGTCTTATCGCCGTCGTCCGACTCAGGATCATAATGCCGCAGGCCGTCTGTATCGACGATTGCCGCCTGCACATCGAGCGGAACATCAAGCCAGACGGGCCCTGGACGTCCGTTGACCGCGAGATGATAGGCCTTCTCCAGATGGTAGGCGATGTCCGCCGGATCAAGCACAATCGCGGCGTACTTCGTCATCGGGCGCACGCTCGACACGATGTCGTACTCCTGGTCGCCAAGCTGCCTGAGCGGGACTTTCGTCGCGTGAATCGTCGTCTCGCGCTTGACCTGCCCGGACACCACGAACATCGGGATCGAATCAAGCCACCCACCCAGCACGCCGGTAATCGCGTTGGTGCCGCCGGGCCCGCTCGTGACGCAGACCGCCGCAAGACGCCCAGACATCCTCGTGTAGCCTTCCGCCGCGATGGCGGAAGCCTGCTCATGGTGGTTATAGATGCACGTCAGCCGTTCATGGTGTCCCAAGGCGTCGTTGAGGTGCATGGCACCTCCGCCCGTCACGGTGAAGACGTGCGTAACCCCCTTTCCCGCGAGGTAATCGGCTATGAACTCTGAAACTTTCTTCTTCATACAATCAGCTCCACGATCTGTTCCAGGCTGTCGATGCAGCCAATGTTAGGATATCCACCAACATCGGATTCCGTCTTGAAACCAAATCCGAAAGTCACCCCGATGAAGTCAACGCCTGCATTGGCGGCACCGACGGCATCATGCTCCGTATCGCCGACGAGTACAACCCCTTTCCTGTCAACACCCAGCTCCCGGATACACATTTCGACGATGTCGGCCTTTGTGAGGTGGTTGAAGTTGTCTGCGCCGTGCATGGACTTGCAGTATGGGGCGATGCCGAAATGCTGCAAAACCTGAATCGCGTAGTCTTCGCGCTTGTACGTCGCAACCCCAAGAACGATGCCGTTGCCAGACAATGCCGTCAGCGTCTCGATGAGCGCCGGATACGGCTTTGCCTTGAACAGGGCGTTCTCCTTGTAGTAGCATCTGAATCGGTTCGCGGCCTCCTGCGCTCCGGCCTCGTCCATGCCATAGTAGCGCATGAACGACTCCTGTATCGGGGGGCCGACAAAACGGAGCATCGTCTCGTGCGGCAACGGCTCACGGCCCAACGACACAGCCGCATACATAGCACTCTCCAGCACGCCGTCCGTGGTGTCGAGCAGCGTACCGTCAAGATCGAACAAGACGGCAGACTTCTTCATATCGCCCTATAGACCGTCGTGGTTAAGAACTTAAGCGACATGCGCCGTCCCAGTTCCGGAAGGACCTTGTCAACATACGAGTTGATCTCCGACCCAAGGCGTTTGACGAAGTCGTATTCCATCTTCGATGCGTAGTAGTTCTCGCGGTCCGACGAATAACCATCGAACCCGGCAAGTGCCACATCGCGAACGCCCGCCTTCAAGAGAACCTTCAGCATCATGATGAAGGAGTTGTCCATGAACACGGCGCTGCGGTCGACCAGCGACTCGTAATCAAGGGTGAAGTCGAAATCGCCTTTAGTCCTCGTCAGGTTGGACGTGGCAATGAGCTTGATCGAGGCCGCGTTCGCGGTGATGGCCGAGACCTGCTGGTTGTAGCGCTTCGAGTTTGTCAGGAAAACCGCGTCGACTGAAAATCCGTCGGGGATGTAGTTGATCGAAATCACAAATGGATTCTTCGCCGCGATGTGTTCCACAATGGAAGATCGCTCGTCGACGATCGTCTTCCCCGGTCCCAGGACCAGGACGTTCCTTCCGTTCAACAGACATCTCAACCCTTCATACGCGGCAGAATCGTCGCACCCGTGCCTCTGGTAGTCAACATACAGCTGTTCGATGTAGTCCTTGTCGTAGAGAAGCTTCTTGTCGCCCTGAAGCCGCGACAGTATCTCGTTGACCGACTTGATGGACAGCGTCTTCTTGTCGACGAGGTAACTCACGTAGTTCGGATGGCAATCATTGGACGCCGCAACGAACGCCTTCAGCGAATACCCCCAATGGTACTTTGCGTAGAGGGGGACGATGTTCGCGTCAATCGCCTCCAGCAGCTGGCTGACGTGGTAGTCCTTGCCGAAGTTGTCCCGCATGTACATGCACAGCAGTTCGATCGGCGCGTTCCCCGCTCCCTTGCCCATGCCGAACAGGGAACCGTCGCAGAGCAGCGTCCGCGATCTATCCCTGTGGCGGTTGATGAGTTCAATCGAGTTGGCGTACGCAAGCTGGAAGTTGTTGTGCGAATGGTAACCGACGGCGACGCCTCTATCCACATGCCGGTCGAGCATTTCGTAGTAGTGGAAGAGATTGCCTTTGTGCAGGAGGCCGTAGGTATCGACGATGGAAACAGCATGGGGCTTCACGTCGTTCACGAGCCGGATGAGATCCATCAGTTCATCGTCCGTGTAGCTTGTTATCGACACGAGCTGCGAAAACACGATGTAGCCCATGTCCTTGAGCTGGCGGCAGAAGGCCATGGCGGGTTCCCGCAGATGCTTCTTGAATATGACCCTGATTCCGTCAAGGCACGACTCAGCACGCGGCTGGACATGCGATATGTCGCACGTTCCGAAGTCGATCATGCCGACCAATTTGGTGCGGCCCCGGTCAAGTCCCCCAAACACCTTGGCGACACTTGCCGTATCCGGGAATATGCTGCGGTCGGGATCGAACGGTCTTCGCTGATCCAGGAATCCGACTTCAAGAAAGTCAACCCCGGCGCTCACGATGCGCTCAAACACGCCGATCAGCGTGTCATGCCCGAAGCACCAGTCGTTGTTGTACCCACCATCACGGAGGGTACAGTCGAGCAGCACGACATTACTTTCCACAGCACCCCCTGATCGTCTTGATCATGTAGTCGATCTTCGCGTCGCCCATGCCGGGGTAGAGGCCGATCCAGAGCGAGGAGTTCATGATGGTATCGGTGTTGGCAAGCGAGCCGGCCACGCGGTAGTCGATGCCCTCGCGCATCGTCTCGAAGCAAGGATGGCGGATGATGTTGCCCGCAAAAAGGTTGCGCGTCTGGATGTTCGCGGACTCAAGGTGTTTCGCAAGGTCGTTGCGCGTGAAGCCGGCGTCGGGCTTCACCGTCATCAAGAATCCAAACCACGACGGATCGCTCTCTTCGTACTTCTCGAAAAGACGCAACTGCGGCAAATCCTTCAGCCCTTCATAGAGCCGCGCGAAATTGGCCTTGCGCTTTTCCACGAACGACGGGAATTTCTCAAGCTGGGCGCATCCGACCGCCGCCTGGAGATCGGTCGCCTTCAGGTTGTAGCCGAAATGCGAATAGACGTACTTATGGTCGTAGCCGACAGGCAGCGTGCCAAACTGCTTCGTGAAGCGACAGCCGCAGGTGTTGTCCACGCCCGACTCGCACCAGCAGTCGCGTCCCCAGTCGCGGATGGAGAGCGCGATTTTCTTGAGAAGCGGATTGTCCGTATAGACCGCGCCGCCTTCGCCCATCGTCATGTGGTGTGGCGGATAGAAGCTCGACGTGCCGATGTCGCCCCACGTGCCGGTGAACTTACCATCGTATTTGGAGCCGAGCGCGTCGCAGTTGTCCTCGATGAGCCAGAGGTTGTGCTTCGCGCAGAACGCCTTGACCGCCTTCACGTTGAACGGGTTACCGAGCGTGTGCGCGAGCATCACGGCCTTCGTCTTCGGCGACCACGCAGCCTCCAGCTGCGAGGCGTCGATGTTCGCCGTGCCGAGCTCGACATCGACGAACACCGGCACGGCACCGTACTGCACAATCGGCGCGATGGTGGTGGGGAAGCCCGCCGCGACGGTGATCACCTCGTCGCCGCGCTTCACCTGGCGCGCGCCGAGAAGCGGGGAGGTCAGCGTCATGAACGCAAGGAGGTTTGCCGACGAGCCGGAGTTAACGAGCAGGGCAAAGCGGACGCCGAGGTAGGCGGCGAGGCCCTTCTCGAAGTCGCGCGACCAGTGTCCGTAGGTGAGCCAGAACTCGAGCGAGGCGTCGACGAGGTTCTGCATTTCGCGCTCGTCGAAGACCCGCCCCGCGTAGTTCACGCGCGACTTGCCGGGCGTGAACGGCTCGGCGGCCTTCGCGCCATGCACGAGGCGGAAGTACTCCGCCGTCTTTTCAAGAATTTCCTTTTTCAACTCTTCTGCTGACATTCGCACGTTCCTTTCTTGACAGTCAAAACCCATAAGCCGCGATCTGGTCCCTTGTAATCGCCAGAGGATTGCGGCCATCGGCCACGGCGGCGTACCACTGGACGGTGTTCTTCACGGTCTCCTCGAAACCCCACCTCGGCTTCCAGCCAAGCACCTTCCTCGCCTTGCGGATGTCGAGATTCAAGAGCCCTGCCTCATGGACGGCATGCGGATCGGATTTGTCCACCCATGCGCCCGAGCGCCATTTAAGCATTTCCTCCACCAGCTCCTTCACCGTGCGATTCGCCTTGGGATCCGGACCGAAGTTGAAGCCGCCGCAAACCTCGTCGAACCGCTCGCGCTTCGCAAGCGCCGCACCGAGAGTGAGATACCCGCCAAGCGGTTCGAGCACATGCTGCCACGGGCGCGTCGAGATTTTATTCCGCACGGGAATCACCTCGCCCTTCGTAAGCGCACGCATGGCATCGGGCACAATGCGATCCTTCGCCCAGTCACCGCCGCCGATCACGTTGCCCGCCCGCGCGCTCGCCACCCATACCGGCGAATCCGACGTGCCGAAGAAGGAACGTCGATACGAAGAAATCACAATCTCGCACGCGCCCTTCGACGCGCTATAGGGATCGTAGCCACCAAACGGATCGGTTTCCCGGAACGGACGTCCCTTCTCGTTATTCTCGTAAACCTTATCGGTGGTGATACACACCACCGAGATTTGATGGCCAATCCGCCTCGCCGCCTCCAGCACGTTGACCGTGCCCATCACATTCGTTTCGAAGGTCTCCGCCGGCTTCTCATACGAAAGCCGCACGAGCGGCTGCGCCGCGAGGTGGAAAACGAAATCCGGCTTCACGCGGCGCATCGTGCGCACGAGCAAATCGAGATCGCGCATGTCGCCAATCGTATGTGAGGCCATCCGCTTGGCCAACTTCAGCTGGTTGAAGAGGCTCGGCCGCGTGGGCGGCTCAAGGGCATAACCATGCACCTCTGCGCCGAGCGCGAGCAACCACTCGCACAGCCACGAGCCCTTGAAGCCCGTATGCCCCGTCACGAGCACTTTCCGACCGCTATAAGTTTCTCGCATCCCTGCTGATCCTTCTACACGTTCTACATGTTCTACACGGCTATTCATTCTACACCCTCTCGCTACACGCTCTACACGGCTCAGTTCCAACACCGCGTCCAAGGGGCATTTCCGCTTTTCCACAGTTCGTTCAGCAGCTGGTATTCCCGGCTCGTATCCATGCACTGCCAGAAGCCCTCGTGGCGGTAGATCGTCATCTCGCCCGCCTCTGCCGCCTTCTGCATCGGGTCGCGCTCGAAGAACATCTGCGGATCGTCCGTGAGGAATTTCTTCAGGAAGCCGCGCGACACCACCATGAACCCGCCGTTGATGTATCCCTGCGCGACAGCCGGCTTTTCCTCGAACCGGACGATCCGATCGCCTTCCGTCACCATCTCACCGAAGCGCGCCGCCGGATGCACGGCCGAGACCGTGATTTCGCGCCCAGCGGCACGATGCGTTTTCAGGAGCACGGCGATATCGACGTCCGCCACGCCATCGCCGTAGGTGAGGAAGAACTCGCGGTCGGTCGGCTTGAGATATCTCGCCGCCTGAAAGACGCGTCCCCCCGTGCCGGTCTCAAGGCCAGTGCCCGCCAGCGTGACCTCCCAGTCCCCTTCCGGCACCTTCTCGTGGAACTTGATCTTCGGCGAATGGCCGAGCGTGATCGTGGCGTCGCTCGTGCGCAAATGGTAGTTCATGAAGTAATCCACAAACGCCTCGCGCTTGTAGCCGAGACAGAGAATGAAGCGCTTGCAGCCGAACGCCGCGTAACTCTTCATGATATGCCACAGAATCGGCTGCTCGCCAATCGGCACCATCGGCTTTGGCAACAGCTCCGTCACGTCGCGCAGACGCGTCCCCTTGCCGCCGCAGAGGATCATCACGGGCGGCATCGCCCCGGAAATCTTCTTGTTAGTCGCTTTCATCGGTCAATAGTATAGCAAAATTGCAGATGAAGTTGCCGACGTTACTTGTTGAATCCAAGAACGTCCCTCATGGTGTAGAGACCCGGCGCGCGGTTCGCCGCCCACTGCGCGGCGCGCAAAGCGCCCGCAGCGAACGCCTCGCGGCTCTGCGCCTTGTGCGTGATCTCCACGCGCTCGACGTCGCCCGCGAACATCACGGTGTGGTCGCCCACCACGCTGCCGCCCCGCAGGGCATGTACGGCGATCTCGCCCTTTGGACGTTCCCCGACCATGCCCTTGCGCCCGTATACGGCAACATCGTCGAATGCGATTCCAAGTCCCTCGGCGGCAGACTTTGCCAACATCAGTGCGGTACCGCTTGGTGCGTCCTTCTTGTGCCGATGGTGCATCTCCACCACCTCCACGTCGTACTCGGAGCCAAGTACCTTCGCCGCGGTTTTGACGAGGTTCAGGAGCAGATTGACGCCAAGCGAGTAGTTACCGCTCTGGACCACCGGGATTTTCGTAGCGGCTGCATCCACGACGGCCTGTTCTTCCGGCGTCAGACCGGTCGTCCCGATCACGTATGGTATGCCCTGCTCTGCGGCCTTCGCAATGCTCGGCGGCACGGCGGAGTGGAACGAAAAGTCAATCACGGCCTCCGTGCCTTCCGGCCACTCGCGCACGAAGCCTTCCGCCACGTCAATTTCCGCGACGACCTCGAAGTCCTTGCCCTCGCTAGAAAGCTTTACGAGCATTCGTCCCATGCGCCCTGCGGCGCCGACTATTGCGATTTTCATGTTGTCTCCTTCTCGTTCTTTACCGTGCATACTTGGGCTTAAACACAGGCTGCGGAGTTGCCAAGGCGTCCTGCATCGCCTTGATCGCCGCGTCGAGCTGCGGGTCGCGCCCGGCCTCCTCGTCGGCCGGCGTGAGGTCCACCTCGATGTCCGGCTTCGCGCCGTTCTTCTCCATGTCGCTGCCGTCCATGAGGAACCAGCCGCGGCTGGGCACGCGGAACGTGCCGTAGTCGAGTAGGTTCTCGTCGCGCGTGGCGATCACGCCGCCGGCCGTGCGCCGCCCCACGAGCGGACCGCGCTTCAGCGTCTTGATCGCGTGGGAGAAGATCTCGCCATTGGAGAACACGTTCTCGTTCACCAGCACTGCCACGGGTTTCGAGAACACGGGACGGTTCCAGTAGCCGAACAGATAGCCCACCTGCCCGCTCGGCCCGACGGCGCGCGAGTGGTCGCTACCGCAGATAATGGACAGCAGCAAGTCGGCCGTGAAGCCGCCCGTGTTGCCGCGCACGTCGATGATGAGCGCGTCCTTGCCCCAGCAGCGCGAATAGACCTCCTCCTCGAACACCTTGTATTCCTTCTGCTTCATCTTCCCGATGGCCAGGTAGCCGACGCGTCCCCCGGTCGCCGTCTCCACGCGGGCGCGCGTGGCCTTCACCTCCTCCTCGGCAATCAGCTCGCGTATCTGCCTATAGGTCGCCAGCTTGAGGTACACGGGATCCTCCTCGCGTCCCTTGAGGACGAGCTGGACCATGTCCTTCTCGGGCAGGTCCAGGATTTCCGCGAGGTGCGTGCCCTTCTCGAGACGCGTGCCGTTCACGGACAGGATTTCGTCGCCGACGGACAGTGTCCCCTCGGCCGGCGAGCCGGGGATCACTTCCGCCACCTTGAACGTGCCGGGGACGAACCGCACGCCGAGATGCCCCGTGTAGGCGGTCCAGTTATGCGGCTTCGGCGGACGCACCCATTCGCGGTTCGCCGACTCGGACTCCCAGAACCCGAGATGGGAGGCGTCCAGCTCGCCCATCATGAGTTCGAAGACGCGCGTGATGACGGAATAGCTGGAGGCATGGCGCGCAGCCTCCACGTATTTGTCCCGCACCGCCTTCCAGTTGACGCCGTGCATGTTTCTGTCGTAGAACCGGTCGCGGAGCATCGCCCAGGCCGTACGGAAGGCGAGTTCGCGGTAATCGCACATGTCGTCCTCGCGGCGGACTTCCAAGTTGAAGACCGTGTCCTTGTGCGCGGGCTTGTTGTCCACGACCCAGGCGAGGCGATTTTCCTTCGCGTACCAGTGGGGATTGCGCCCGTGCTTGGACGACAGCTTCTCGCCCGTCATGCGGTCCGGGACGTGCAGCGTGTACGTGGACGACCCGCTGACGTAGGCGAGCGTGCGCGAATCGTGCGAGAAGAACGGATCCGTTCCCGAAACGCCCGTGCACCGGACGCGGTCAAACAGCCCGTCAAATGCAATGTTGACGCGCGGCGGATCCTTCTTTTCATCAGCATCTTCCTCCTTTTCTGCTTTTCCTTTCTTCTCAGCACTTTCCTTCTTAGCTTTTTTCTTCTCGTGCTGCCGCCTTATATCGCGGCGAGAGCGTTTGACCTCATCCCCCTTTTCCGCAGCCTCGTCCTTGGGATCGAGGTAGACGTAGTAAATCTGGTCGCCGCCGGTACCGGTTCCCGGACGGTTTCCCGACCACGCGAGTAGCTTGCCGTCCGGACTCCACGCCGGCGTCCCGTCCCACTTCCAGTTCCGCGTCACGTTATACGGCTTTTCGTTGCCCTCTGCGGAGACAATCCACACGTCGCGGTTATCGTTCGCGTCCGAAAGTTCCAGCGCCAGGTAGCGCGCGTCGGGGCTCCATGCGACAGAGCGGACGGCGTATGCCTCGGCACGTATTTCCCGCTTCCTGTCCTTCAGCGTCAGCACTTCAAGGCAGTCGTCCTGGCGCGGACAGGCGAGGCGCGTACCATTCGGCGAAACGTAAACACCCATGCGGACCGCGTCATCCGAAACGAGCGTCTCCGTCTTGAACGACGAATTCTCCCACCAGGACAGATTCTCGTTCGCGCGGCGCGCACAGCAGAGATCAGAACCATCGCCGCGATTCACCACGTAATAGAGGCAGGAGCCGTCAGGCGCGAACGCACACCGCGTCACGCGCGCAAGACGCCGATCCGCCACGAGGCGCGGCTTCTTGACGACCGTGTCCATCGCGTAGAGCCCGCCACCGCATGTGAACGCCACCTCCATGCCGTCCGAGCAGAACGTCATGTCGCCACCGCCTTCCGCGTTCCAGGCAGATGTGTAGTAACGACGACGACCGAAAATCGAGGACGACTGGATACCGCTCGGCCGAAGCGTGATGCGCACGGGCTGGGGATGGTCTTGCGTCGGGTCGAACCGCCAGAAGTCGAAGCCGGCCCGCACCACCATCGTGCGGCCGTCTCCCGAAACCGACGGGTGGAATGCCGCGTCGTTGCCGAAGGAGATCACTTCGCGGTCGGCGCCGTCGGCCAGCACGTACTCGCGCACGCCCGCCACGGTCGAACCCGGCCGACGGCCGAGGTAGTAGAAGGCCTTGCCGTCCGGACGCCACCGCGGGAAGAAGGCGTTGTCCGACTTCGTCGCCGCACGACGGAATTCCTTCGTCTGCATGTCATACAGCCAGATCTCTGCATCACAGGGCGTCTTTCCGGAACGGTACTTGCGGTAGATGTCGTCGCCGCGACGCGAGAACGCGAGCAGCCGGCCATCGGGCGACAGCGCCGCGTCGCGCGAACGGACGTGTTCGAAAGGATACGTCTCGCCGCCGTCCGGCGAGAAGAAGGCGATGCGCCAGGCCGTGGACGGCCTGCCGGCGTGGTCGCGCAACGCGCCGCCGACGAGACGCTTGCCGTCCGGCGCCCAACCGGAGAGGGCGGTCGGCTCGTTGTGGTGCGACACCTGGCGCACGTGCATCGTCGCCAAATCCATCACGAATATCTTGTTTCCTCCGTTGCGCGAGGAGAGATAGGCCACGCGGGTGCCGTCCGGCGAAAACGCCGGCCAGCCCTCGCGCGCCTCCTCGGGCGTGAGGCGCTCGGCCGTCCCGCCCGCCGTGGGCGCAATCCAGATCGAGTCGTTCCACTCGAACACGAACCGCGAGCCGTCGGCGTTGACGCTGGGGCAGGAAGCGAGGTATATATTGGACCAGTCCCTCCCGTCGTCGCCGCCAGCAACGGCGGCGACGCACAGGAAAGACGCGAAAACAGCGTACAGGGAAGTCTTCATTATTTCGCCTTGCCCACGTACGCGATTTTGCCGGACTGAATCGACTCGTAGCAGCCGAGCATCGCCTGGATGGTCTGCTTGTGCCACTTGAGGTTGATGAGCGGCGTCTTGTGGTTGCGGATGCAGTCGACGAACTCGTCAATGAGGCCCACCCATTCGTCGAAGTAGGTGTACTGCACGGTGTAGCGGTCGTTCGGCGCGCCGTTGTGGTAGACGTTCGGGCCGAAGCAGTCGCAGCTGATCATGCCCTTCTCGCCCGTGATCGTCACGTTCACTTCCATGCGCTTCGGGAAACGCTCCCAGCCCGGACCCGGCACCTTCAGCTTCTCCTCGAGGCGGCTCCACGACGGATCGAAGAGGAACGCCGTGCCGTCCTTCATCTTGCCCACGGCCAT
>CACWIW010000092.1 GCA_902761035.1 uncultured bacterium
GCCAGCGGGGGCGGATTCTGTTCCCACAGTCTTGTCGTGATCCATCAAAGTTATCCTCATTTACTTTCCCGTGCGAAGCGCGGGCGGCGGGCTACACGGCTAAAAGCAGAATCTAAAACAAAGACAGTTTCGGCAACGTGCTGGCAGCGCGTTGTATCAGTGGGGCGGGCGGCTCGCCCCACCACGCCGCCAAGATGAAATATCACCTGGTGGTTTGTGAGGTGTATAATTAAGTGCCGAAAATGACAAGATAATTACAGCGTTCAAAACAAAAGTATGCTGAACATTGTAATTATCTCATAAATATGATATGATATCTTCCGTCTTCAACGAGAAGGTAGGCTTATGATAGGCAGAAAAGAAGAAATCAAGGCGCTTGACTGGGACTTGTCGCGTCCCGAATCGCAGCTTGTCGTCGTATACGGAAGGCGTCGCATCGGCAAGACGTATCTGATTCGGGAGAAGTTTTCGGATCAGTTCACCTTCTACCACACAGGCGTTCGCGACGGGACCTTGCGCGATCAGCTGGATGCGTTTCGCGCTTCGCTTGTACAGTACGGGTATCGGAAATGCCCGAGGCTCGCGAGCTGGCTTGACGCGTTTACGCGGCTTTCGGAGCTGGTCGCAGCGGCGCCGGCCGGACGCAAGGTCGTGTTCATCGACGAGATGCCCTGGATGGATACGCCGCGCTCGAAGCTTGTGTCGTCCTTCGAGTACTTCTGGAACAACCAGATGCTGGTCAGGAAGGAAAAGGACGTATTCATGGTCGTCTGCGGGTCTGCGACATCGTGGATCGTCGAGAACATCGTACACAACAAGGGAGGGCTGCACGACCGCCTGACGGACAGAATATGGCTCCGTCCCTTCACTCTTAAGGAGTGTTCGGAATACGCGGCGTCCCTCGGCGTCACGCTCAGCCGCCACGAACTCTGCCAGGCGTACATGATCTTCGGCGGCGTGCCGTACTACTGGAGCCTTCTTCGAGGGGACCGGAGTTTCGCCCAGAACGTGGATTCGCTTTGTTTCTCGGAACACGGCAAACTGCGGGACGAGTTCGGCTACCTCTATTCCTCGCTCTTCCGCGACGCCACGGCGCATCTCAAAATCGTCACGGCACTGGCCTCGTGCAAGTCCGGCGTGACGCGCGAGGAGCTGGTCGAAAAGACCGGCATCACCAACGGCGGGACGATGAAGAAGACGCTGGAGGAGCTTGTCCGCTGCGATTTCGTCCGCCAGTTCAACGCATGGCACAAGAAGAACCGCGACGCGTTCTTCCAGCTGACCGACAATTTCACGCTCTTCCATTTCTCGTTCATGAACGGGAGCGTGCGCGATCCGAACTTCTGGATGAACTCCGTCGGCGGGTCTCGCCTCGCCAACTGGGAGGGGCAGTCCTTCGAGCGCGTCTGCATTCTCCACATCGACCAGATCAAGAGGGCGCTGGGCATCTCCGGCGTCGGGTGCGAGGTCTATTCCTGGCGGAAACGCGCGGATTCAAAGCGCGAGAAGGGCGCGCAGATCGACCTGGTGCTTGAGCGGCAGGACGGCAACGTCAACCTTTGCGAGATGAAGTTCTACAGGACGCCCTACGAGATCACGGCCGAAGAGGAGGCGAAGCTCCTCAACCGGCGCGAGGCGTTCCGCGCCGACACCGGGACGACGGCCAATTGCCGCATAACCGTCATTGCCGCCGAAGGGATCAAGCCCGGCGTGCATGCCTCGGTCGCGCAGAACACGCTGACCCTTGACGACCTTCTAGATTCGTAAACGAAAATGTGGCAAGGGCGCCATCGTCCTTGCAAGGCCGGGGCGTCCTTGCCACACCGCAAAGCCCCGCCGGGGGATTGACGGAACATGGGAAGGTGTGCTAACATATCTCCAACCTTCCATGGGGAGACCAACGGCTTTGAAAGGCAAATCGCAAATGACGCCAGTGTGGAGGCATGGAACGGCATCGGAAACGACGCCGTGCACACCTTGTTGTCGTACGCTTGCTGTCTTTTCGCGCACGACGGCAAGCGTACAACAGCACGGGTTTCACACCAAATCTCAACAACCCACCCGCTAGGGTAACAACAAAGAAAGCCCGAAAATGAACATGAGGAAACAGACATGGAGAGCTGCCGTCCCGGCGGCGGTAATATGCTTAGCGACGGCGTTGCCGTCGTGGGCGGCGACCGTGGCATGGAAGAGCAATGCCCAGGGCTACATGAACGTGGCGTCAAACTGGACGGGCGACGCCTTGCCGCAGGACGGCGACACGCTGGACATGAGCATCCTGACATCCCCGTCAAGCATGTACGTGGGCGATTTCGGGGATGAGCGCAGGTTCGAGACGATGACATTGTGGCGAACGAAAAATCAGTTGGTCCTCCGTGAAGGGACGCTGCGCCTTCAATACCTCACCTATTCCTCCGGCTCGGTTTTCGGGTTGAGTAGTGAAGTCGTGCTGGACGTTTCGGGCAAGATCAAGTCAACGGGATCGCGTTGCTTCGCCGGATGCGGCACCGCGACCGTCGTCGCTGGCGAGATCGAAAATGCCGGCGGGAACGCCTTTATGTGCAATTCGTCGTCGTCCAGCGGCGGGCTTCTCGTCAAGACTGGCAAGTTCACGATTTCCAATTCAGGATATCTGTCGCTTTCGTCGGCAGGCAATACTTCAAGCTATGGTGTGAATTATGTTGTCGGGGCTGGCGGGCTGTCGTTCGGCGACGGCGCGACGAGCAGTGCATTTTACCAGAATTCCCAAAAAAACAAAGTGCGCATCGATCCGTCCGCAGACTATACGCTCGCGGTCAATCCCGCGCGTGAAAGTGAGGTAGGGGACAACCTCGCGTTCATGTGCCACGAATCGACGACGTACTTCGGCACGACCGACTACTACGACAACACGCAGCCCCGTACCGTGACGTTCGCCGGCGGTATTGGCGCGGATAGTACCTCGGGACGTAACGTGATTGTGGATGGAATCGGAACGCTCGTGTTTAACGCCTGCAAGAGTGGCAGTCACGAGTTCAACGGCGCCTTGACGGTGAAGGACACGGCGACGCTTCTTCTGCGCGACACCGCCGCTCCCGGCAAGGGGACGAAGGCTTTCGAAAGCGGCACGACGTTCAAGGTGGAGCAGACGAGCCCGACGGGAATCGTGACGCTTAAGGACTCGCTCACGCTCGCGGCGAATTCGACGCTGGAGTTCGTCCTTGCGGCGAACGCCACCACGTCGGCGCTGAGGGTTGCAACACTCACGTTGCCCGCGTCGGGGACGGTCAAGGTGAAACTTTCGGATGCTACTCCTGGCAGGTATTTGCTTGTGGAGAACCTGCCAAGCGGCACTACGGCAGACAAGTTCACCGCCGTTTACGACAGCAATGGTGCATCTATTGTATCCCTTTACGTTGAGGACGACAGGCTCATAGCCGTCGTATCCAAGAAGGCAATCTGGAAGAGCAATGTCGCGGGCGACATGAGCGATTCCACAAAGTGGGTCGATGATTACGTGCCGCAGGACGGCGACACACCGGACCTCCGGGTGATTGTTTCGAGCCAGAAGAACGTCTATATCCCCAACTTCGGCGACGACCGCAGGTTCGAGACGCTTTTGCACAACGGCACCATCATGCTGCGCTCGGCCGACGCCCCCGCGACGAACATGTTGCGACTCGCGTACCTTACCTATTCCGCCGGCTCCACCTTCGGCCTCGGCGGAGCCGCCGGGCTTGATGTCGCGGGGAAGCTGAAGTTCACCGGTGATTCGAGATGCTTTGGTGGATGCGGCGCGGTGGTCGTCAAGGCAGACGAGTTTGAGCAAGCAGGACAACCGGCATTCATTTGCGTCTCCTCCGCTTTCGCCACACCGCTCGGCGTCACGGTGCGGAAGTTCACGATTTCAGGAAGTACCTTGTATCTGACGACCGCCGGTAACAATAGCGGATACGGGGTGAAGTATGTCGTGGGATCTGGCGGCTTCACTTTTGCAGATGGATGTGCAGCCGCTGCCTACTACGCCGTGAGATATGCGACAAACTCGGCGCGCATCGATCCGTCCGCAGACTATTCGATCGGAGTCAACCCGTTGAACGTCAACAATTATTCATTCAGGAACCTCTTGTCCACCGTTTATTTCGGCACGACGGACGCCAACGACCACGAGACGCCGCGTACCGTTACGTGCGAGGGAGGCATTGGCGGGGAATCGTCCGATGCCAACGCCAATATGTATGTTGACGGGAATGGAACGTTTGTGTTCAACTCGGCGACGGGCACATACCGCTACCCAGGAAAACTCTCTGTGCGGGACACCGCCACACTCCTTCTACGCGACACGGCGACGACTGGCATAGGCCCCATGACGTTCAACGCCGGCACGACGCTCAAGATTGAGCAGACGAGTGCAAACGGAATTGTGGAGCTGGGAGGCGCGCTCACGCTCGCGGCGAACTCGACGCTTGACTTCGACCTTGCGGAGAACTCCGCCACGTCGGCGCTGAAGGTCGCGAGCCTCACGATGCCCGCGTCTGGCAAGGTGCGGGTGAAGGCGTCGGGAGTGGGCAGAGGTGCCAGTGCGGTGCTCATCGACAATCTTCCAGCCGGAACCAGCTCAAAACAGTTTGAGTTTGCGGGAAAGCCATACGACAATGCGACACTGGTTGTTCGCAACAACAAGTTGATGCTTGAAAAGAGCAAGGGGCTGGTAATCATTATCGCCGGCGGGAAATCGGCTTCGCCTGCACCCGTCACGGCGAAGATCCTATTCGCGGGCGATTCCACGCTTGACGACTACGGCCGCGTCGTGAATCCGTTTGCAAGCTGGGGCACGACGCTTGAGGATTTCATGCGCTCCGGCTGCAGCGTGGACAACTACGCCAAGAGCGGCGCATCGACCAAGAGCTTCCGGGCGAACGGATACTGGGGATCGCTTTTGGCGGCCATCAGGCCGGGGGATTTTGTCGGCATCCAGTTCGGCCACAACGACCAGAAGGCGGGATCAAACTATGCCGCGCCAGACGGCTTGTTCCGCGACAACGTGAGGCAGTTCGTGTCGGAGGTCCGCGCATTGGGCGGCAAGCCGATCCTGCTTTCGCCCATCGTGCGCGGCACGTTCGACGACGACGGCAATCTGTACGAAGCGCAGCTCGACAACGGCACGCGCCTTTCTCAATACGCCACGGCGATGCGCGAGCTGAGCGTGGAGCTGGGCACGGACTTCGTGGACATGAACGCGCTCACGCACGACCTGCTCGTGGAGCTGGGCAAGGATGAGTCCGCCAAGCTCTTCGCGGCTTCTGCGGGCAAGAGCGGCGACTACACCCATCCAATCCCCGCCGGCGCCGATGCGTTTGCGCGGCTGTTCATAAAGAACGTGAAGGATCGCGGGCTGGAAGTTGCCGCGCTCTTCTCCTAAGGAAACGACGTTGAACGGCAAATCGCAAATGACGCCATTGAAGAGGCATGGAACGGCATCGGAAACGACGCCGCGTATGATTTCACACACCCAATCTGCAGCAAAGACAAGAAAGGAAACAGGCATGGAAACAAAGATGATTCGCGCCGCGATTGCGGCAATCTGCGCCGCGACGGCACTCTCGCCGTCGTGGGCGGAAACTCACACGCTCCAGCCGTACGCCTACGTGCAGTCGCAGTCGTACGGCAGCAATGTCGTCTATACGGCATACTACGCCAGAAAAGACTCCAAGTTCGTGGCGGACTTCGAGTTTGTGGGAACGGACGCTGGCGTGGTGTTTGGCGCGAACAACAACGGTGGCAATTTGCACGCCTTCTACATAAACGGCAGCGGCAAGATCGCCTGGACGATGAACGGAGGCCATTTCATCTACAAATGGAATCCCGGTGACGCCGCAGTTAGCCCCGTCGCGAATCGCCGCATCGTCGCTACTGTCAATGGCACGGACAACACCGCGAGCATGGTGTATTACGCGAATGGCGCGACGTACACCTCAGACATAAAAGGCAGCAGCGGTACCGTCACCACGGCGACATCCTCGACGGAGACGATGATCTTCCAGTGGCTGAACAGCTACGCGAACAACTCGCGCGTCAAACTCTATTCGTTGGAGGCTGACGACGACTGCACCTCCGGCGTCCCTGCTGCTTTCTTCGCTCCGACGGTCGATGCGGACGGCAACGCCGGCTTCACGAACGTCGTTGCGGGAACGTTCCACGGCGAGGGCAATGCCAATTCAACGAAGGCGATGACCTATACGGACGGCATCGGCGGCGCCAACGACTACAAGTACGAGGCCGACACGTTATACGCGAAATTCTACGCCTATTCAGCCGATACGGACAAGGGTGTAGTGAAGTTCGGCGACGACGCGGCTTCAGGCGAGACTTCTGCATGGATCGCGCGAGGAGAAACCGTCACGCTGACAGCGGTTCCCGCATCGGGATACTCGTTTGCCGGCTGGACGGGCGACATCTGGGCGATAACAGGCGGCGGCGCGGGAGATACGACCGTGACGGTGGCGAGCGACAGGGCTGGACAGTTGCTCGCGAATTTCACCTCCGGCCCAATCCTGTCGCTCGGCGCGAACGCGAGCGCGGCCTGGAGCGAGGCGAACTGGCAGGCGGGCGGCACGAGCGTGTCCGCGCCCACGTCCGGCGGCGCCATTATCGTCCTTTCCGGCGACGCGACGCTTTCCCTTGACGGCGACATTTCACTTGATTCCCTGCGCATTCTCGGCAGTGGGACGCTAACCATTGCGCGCGGAACGCATTCATATTCCATCGCCGCGCTTGAGGTGGAGTCGCATGTGAAGTACCTTGAGACCCTTTCGGACGGCAAGATTGTCATCGAACGCAACGATGGCGGCGCGATACAGGAACTGCGCATGAATCCCGATCCGGGCGAGACGCTGACGCTCGACGACGGCAGGCTCAACTTCGCCGCCGGCGCGAAGATCGTCCCCGGACAGGGCGGCGACGTGGGCGGCAAGTCCGTGATCGTCGGCGGCTTCGATACGGCCGGTGCGCTCGAGTTCTGCGGCGTCACGAACCTGACTTGGACGGGGGGTACCTTCCTCGGCACGACTTCCGAAACGCTCTATCGAAACGCCAGAGTTGAGGACTTTGTGCCTCTTTACTGCTATGGCAAGGTTGGCACGGGTACTAATGTCACATATACCGATGGATTCCTTTACTACCCATACAACATTGAGCGTGACGGCGACACCATGCGGTTTGAATTGCAGAAGTGGGACGGAACGCACACGAAAGGCTTCTACATGGAATTTAAGCAGGTCGGCAACGACATCACGGGGCGGAAGCTCACCTCTGGATACTTCAAGAACCAGAACAAGCTTGGGCAGCGGATGTTCAAGTACGAGAACGGTACGGCGTCGCTCCTTTCCGGCGTCACGGCTGCATCGTACTACCAGCCCAAGAGAATCGACATCGGGCCGCGTAGCGGAAGTGCAAGCAAGCTGACCTTCGCGCTCTCCGGTGCGCAGACGCTTCCCGCAGTTTCAGGCAAGGGCGTAGAGGTGACGTTTGACGCAAACGGGCGCGGAGAACCCGAGGAGGAGTTCAAGTCCGGCATTCTTGCAAACGGTGCCAACTGGCAGACGCTCACGACCGAGCATGAATTGGACGACATCGAGATTCGCAGCGGCCGCCTTTATGGGACGTATCTGTCCGGCACCTATCCCGAGGGCGTCGATGCGATTGCCTTCGGCTGGACGAACAGCAACGGATCTGCCGGATGTCAGATGCAGCAACTTGAAGGTACTCTCATCAGGACGGTTGATTTGGAGTTCCGCCAAAACGGCAACAAAGTGGAGGTCAGATGGGTGCGTACCGTTTACACATATACAAACGCGTCAAGCTACTACGGTAAAAAGTACCTCAAGACAACTGATCCCAGCGTGACTTCAAACAAGACGAGCACACAGATCAGGGCGCACTGGCTCAGTACAAAGCAGCCGGTAGTGAAGGTGAACGCGAGCGGCGCGAATACGATGACGGACAGCGCGTATGTCGTCAAGGGCGACGAGGCGCACCCCATCGCATTCAATGTGGCGCACGCGAACGCATTGCCCGCCGGAACGACCGACTGCTATGGCAACTCATCGCTTAACGTGAACGTTGAAGTGAGCTATACCTCTGGAATCAGCGCCGGAAAGTCCGCGATAACCATGCATCCCGGCAGCCACCTCTACACGACAAAGCCATGGCCTTTCCATCCTGAGACTCAGTCAATTGTCCTTGACAATGCGACGTTCCACCCGGACGACAACAGCAAATACGTCAACGATCTCGTCTTGACGAATAGTGCCGCCGTGGATGGTACGTTTGTTCGAATCGGATTCAAGAAGAACGGCACTTGGAACGTGACGGGCGAAGGTGTTGTGACGTGCAACGCGAAGCTCAGCATCGTGTCGGCATCGACTGCCGCGAACTCTGCTCGGCGCAACTTGATCATAAACGTGGACGACACCGTTGCGGGCGAAGCCTCCGACTTCATCTTTAGTGGCAGCATTGTAAACGATGGCAGCTACCGCAACGGGGGATTCGTCAAGTCCGGCGCGGGCACGATGGAAATACAGGGATCGATTCTCGCATCCAACAATGCCGTCCGCGTGACGGCCGGCACGCTGCTGCTCGGTGTGAATGACGCCGTTTCGCCGGATGTGCCGTTCTCGCTTGAGGGCGGGACTCTCGCGTGCGCGGCGGGGACGGCGAACACGACGGCGAACGTCGCCGTGACGGCGAACTCGACGCTTGCGCTCGGCGCGGGCGCGTCGCTGACGATGGCGAACCTCACTGTCGCGGACGACCAGACACTTGCGATCAATTGTGCGGACGGCACGGGGGCAAAGGCTGTGAAGGTGAATGCTGCGCTCGACGACGCGACATGCGCGAAAATCCGCCTGAACGGCCGCCGCCCAAGGCAGACGTCCGACGGATACCTCACAATCGGCGGCTTTATGGTGATTGTACGGTAGGAGGGCGTGTCAACTACACGTTCTACATGTTCTACACGGACAAAAGCAACGGCCAAAGCAAAGGCGAAATCCTGTCAAACCAAAACCAATCATCAAAAGGAAAACAACATGAGAAAACAAGCATGGAAAGCCGCAGTCTCGGCGGCGGCAATCGCGGCAATCGCGACAATCCCGATGGCGGCGAACGCCGACACGGTAATAACCAACGGAGTGACATGGAGATATGTTGTCAACGACGCGACAAAAAAGACTGTCACGCTTGGTGAAATCTCCGGGTTCGATTCGACTACGGCAGCAACTGACTCCAATCGCGCGATGCCCGCCAATACCGCGATTGACGCCTCGTTGATTCCGTGGACGTTCGATGTCGATGGTGAAACCTATACGGTTACGGCTTTGTCTTCGTCGGCTTTTAACGGCTGCACAAAGTTGACTGGGGTGGTGTCCTTCCCCAGTGCCGTCAAGACACTTGGCAGGTCGTGCTTCTCCTCGACCAAGGTCCGCATCGCATCGTTCAACGGTCTCACGACCGTGTATGGGTATGGTTTCGGCAGTCTGCCAGCTCAGCCGTTTCCCGCCATGCCCAACGTGGCAACGTTTGGCAAGGGCGTATTCTATGGCGCAACGTTCACTGGCACGGTGAGGTTTTCTGATCCCAATACAATCGTTTCATGGAGGTCTTTTATGAATGCCAAAGGAGTTGAGGCCATCCTTGCGGTTGACTCAACCAAGACATTCAATGTGGACCAGATGGCTGACGGTGCGACTAACATGAAGGTAATTTTCATGGGGCCACGTACCAAAGGATCGAGCTTGTCTAACGGTAATATGCTGAACAGTGTCACGGGTTGCAAGGTGTACGTACCGGCAAATGGGAACTGGGACGGACTAGTAACAGGCGGTTCGAACAATGAAATCATCTACTACGGCGCTTCGACGAATCTTGACTTTTCCGTTGACGATGCCGTAGGAAAGGTCGTTGCCACGCCGACCACGGAGGAGGCGCTTGTGAAGGCGCTTGTGGCAGCGCCGCTCTTCAAGACGCATTTCGGATGGGACATGAAGGTGGAGACGACGAACGCCATTGATGTGACGGTCGGGACGCTTACGCCCGGCATGTTCGCGAACGCGGGCGTGAAGGCCGGTTCGCTCATGCTGAACTTCGCCGTGAAGACGCAGGCGCAGCTCAACGACGTCCTCGCCGCCGTACCGTCCGATGTGATGGTCGGTATCGATCCTACTGGGCTGACGGAGAACATGGTTGTCACAGACCGTGAGAACGTGTTCGTGAAGAATGTCCCCGGCATGACTGTCCGTCGCAGAGCCAATGGCGGTTTTGCAATCCTCGTACTCAGATCCAGATAGTGTTTGAAATCATCTTAAAAGGAATGAAAGCCATGAAAGCAGAAACAATCCTTTCCGTAATCTCCCCGCTGGTGCTCGTGATTGCGACAATTCCGACCGTGGTGAATGCCGACACGGTAACGACAAACGGCGTGACATGGACGTACACCGTCACGGATGCCACGAAGAAGACCGTCTCGTTGGGAGCGGTTCCAGACGACACCTTTGATGTGAACATAAGCGATCCGGTCGACAGTGACCGCGTGATACCTGCCGCAACGCAGATTGACGCATCGCTGATTCCTTGGACGTTTACCGCCAATGGAAATAATTACACGGTCACGGCCTTGGGATCGCAGGCGTTTAACGGTTGCACTGGATTGAGTGGGACGATAAACATTCCAAGTGCGGTCAAGACGCTCGGCAGGGCGTGCTTGAGTTCGACAAGTGTCCGCATAGGAACGCTCGGAGGCGTCACAACCATCTATGGCTATACTTTCTCGTCAATGCCCGTACAGCCGTTTCCTGACATCTCGAATGTTACGTCATACAAAAAGGGTACGTACTACTCAACACCTTTCACCGGCGTGGCGAGGGTGGCTAAATCGGCGACAATCGGGAGCTATCGGGCGTTTGCCCGGAGTACGAGGCTCGAAGGCGTTTTATGTCTTGGCCCTGATACGGTCACCTCAGGAACACAGAATTATACGAGTATGAATATGCAGCAATTTGCTGATCGTGACACTTCAATGAAAGTCGTATTCTTCGGGCCGAACACTAAAGCGACGAATCCAAACCCAAGCACGGCCTCTGACCGGTTGCTTTATAACGTGACGGGCTGCAAGGTGTTCGTTCCTGCAAACGGATATTGGGACACGCTTGTAATCGGTGGTAACAGCGAAGTCATCTACTACGGTGCTTCGACGAATCTCGACTTCACTGTTGACGACGATGCTGGAAGGATCGTTGCCAAGCCGAAGACGGAGGCCGCGCTCCTGAAGGTCATCGAGTCGGCGCCGCTCTTCAAGAAATACTTTGGATGGAACACGGTTGTGGATGTCCCGAACGGCCTTGCGCTGTCTGCTGGGACGCTGACTGCGGAGATGTTCACGGGGCTTGAGCCCAATTCGCTCGTGCTGATGTTCCCCGTGACGACGCAGGCGAAGGCAAACAGCATCCTCGCCGCCGTGCCGGTAGAGGCGACGATCAGCGTGGATCCGACGGGGCTGACGGAGAATCTTACGATTTCAAGGTACGAAAACGTCTTCGTGAAGAGCGCCCCGGGCGTGGAGATTCGTCGCTACCCCAAGGGTTTCATTGTAATCGTCAAGTAGCCCGCGCGCAACTACACGTTCTACATGTTCTACACGGACAAAAGCAACGGCCAAAGCAAAGGCGAAATCCTGTCAAACCAAAACCACTTATCAAAAGGAAAACAACAACATGAAAAAACAAACCTGGAGAGCCGTCGTCTCAGCGGCGGCAATCACCGCAAGCGCGGTAATCCCGATGGCGGCGAATGCTGACGGCGAGCCTGAGATTGTCGTCGGCACGGGTGAAACGTATTCGGTAACGGAGGCGTCCGTTTACCGCTTTCGCCACTACCGATTCAAGATTGACAACTGCATGGGCAATCGAAACGGACTGCAGATTTCAGAGTTCCGTCTTTTGAATGGCAATGTGGATGTGACATCACTACGTTCCGGATTCTCCTTTGGCGAGGGTATGGATTCAGGCGGTGGACAGTCCCCGTCGCTGGCGGTTGACGGCGATGTCACCACAAAGTGGTACACGGGCAACGGTTCAAGCAGTTCCGACATGTCGAAATGCTGGATACAGCTTGACTTCGCAGAGCCTCAGCCCATTACCGCATACGACTGGGCGACCGCCGAGGATCGCTGGTTGGGACAGAATAATAACGACAAGCGAGACCCAATGGTATTTCGACTGCTTGGCAGTGACGACGGCGAAACATGGACGGAACTTGACTCGCGCGACATAGGCGCAAAGAACATCACGCGCAGATCGTGGACGGGTCCGTATTACGCGCTGCGAAACATAGGCCGCGTGAGGCTTGAGGGCGGGGTGTTTGAGGCGCAGTCTGACATCGCCATATCTGGGGTCTCGCTGCTTTCGGGGACGATGAAGATTCCGACTAATCGCACGATGCGCATTGTTTCGAGCGAGTCCGTGTCTGGCGTCACTGGCAGTCTCGTGATTCATGGAACGCTTGAGTTGCAGGGAACGGTGTTCACACATTCGCTTTCTGGCAACGGAACCGTGAAGGGGCTTTCCTCCAGCGGCGATTACGTGGTGCTGTGTGCGGAGTCAGGAAACAATTCAGCCTACAGCGGACGCATTGCGTGGATGGGTGGTGCAGGACTGCTCAAGACGGGTGGCGGTGAGGTCCAGTACACCGGCTACGCCCTGTGCGACGCACCCCTAGTAGTGGAGAGTGGTGTGCTGAAGCTTCTTGATGCGACGCCAAGCTTCCGCCACTGGCGTTTCAAGATTGATGACTGTATGGGTGGAAAGCGAAATGGTGTGCAGATATCCGAATTTCGTCTTCTCAACGGCAATGTGGACGTAACCTCGCTTCGTTCTGGATTCTCCTTTGGCGAGGGTATGGATTCAAACGGTGGACAGTCCCCGTCGCTGGCGGTTGACGGCGATGTCACCACAAAATGGTACACTGCCAACGGTTCCACGTATTCCGACATGTCGAAATGCTGGCTTCAGCTTGATTTCGCCGATCCGCAGCCGGTTACTGCCTACGCCTGGGCGACTGCCAATGATCGTGGGTATGTGCAGTATACTAATCTTTCAAGTGACACGCGCGATCCTGCGAAGTTCTGTCTTCTTGGAAGCGACGATGGCGAGACTTGGGAAAAGATCGGTTGGCGAGATATCGGCAGCAGCAAGGTGATTGCGCGTAACACCTGGACGGGGCCGTATGCAGTTGGTGCGCATTACGGAGCAACATCTCTTCGCGGCGGCGTGCTTGAAGTGCGTAAGGACGTCGAGTTCGCGAGCGTGTCGCAGAGCGGCGGCGAGATGTTGGTGCCAGAAGGCTTCACGGCGCGTCTCGTCTCCAGTGGAACGTGGACTGCGCCGCTGGTGGCGTCCGGCTCGAAGGGACGGATTGACGTTTCCGCCGGTACGGTGTCGGGTGCGTTCGTAGTCTCTGATGGCAGCGACATCACGCTTGCGGCATCGTCGTTGCCGGGCGGGGTCACGCTCAACGGCGCGTCTTCGGTGACGTTCGCGGGCAATGCGAACATCGATGGTATGGCGTTTCACATTGCAAATCCCGCCGCCGCCAGTGCATCGCGTAAAGTTGTGGTTTCGGCGGAAGGGACAATGACGGGGGAGCCTGTGTTCACGTTGGGTGCAAACGGCTACAAGGTGAAGCAGATAGCCAGCGGCGGTTATGTCGTCTATTCGGTTGGTTTCATGCTCATCGTCAAGTAGCCCGCTGCCAACTACACGTTCTACATGTTCTACACGGACAAAAGCAACGGCCAAAGCAAAGGCGCAAAACCAATCATCCACTAACCGAAAGGAAAACAACAACATGAGAAAACATACATGGAAAGCCGTCGTCTCAGCGGCGGCGATCGCGGCAGGTGCAATTCTTCCGTTTGTTGCGAATGCCGACGGCATCCGTTGGGAACACGCGAAGGACATCGTCGGCGACGCCGACGTGCGCACCGACGGCGTGCTGCGCTACGCATACGCGAACAAGGCCGCCACCGTGAACGGCGTTCCGTTCGCCGCCGGCGTCAACAAGAATGGTTTTCCCGACGGCGTTGCGACGATGGCCGACGTCGGTCTTAATGTCGCATCGCAGTACATCGACAGCAACTACTTCGCGACGACCGTACCGGCAGGCGCGAGCGAGGGATATCTCCAGTTGATAAGGGCGGGAGTGTACTCCACCTCCGCCACCGGAGGGACCGTTACAAACACGGTCACGCTGAAGAACCTGATTCAGGGGCACGCCTACATCGTCCAGCTGTGGACGAACGACAGCCGTGCCAATCCCGGCAACGTCCGCTACATCAAGGTCGATGGCACAGAGGTTCTCCGGCTTCGCACGTCCAACGGATTCGGCCAGCATATCACGGGCGCGTTCACCGCAACTGGAGACTCGCAGAGCTTCACCATCGTCGGATGCATCGATACCAGCAACGCGTCGGGCGCTTCACAGTTCGCCTCCCTCCAGCTGCGCGACGTCACGCCGGGGCTGATTGCGTGGGAGGACGTGAAGAACATCACGGACGACGACGACGTGCGCCTCGACGGCGAGTGCGTGTTCGCGGCGGGCTGGACGGCGGCGACCGCCATCGTGAACAACGTCGTGTTCGTGCCGCTTACGTCCACGAACAGCACGACGATCTACCGCGACGTGCGCATGACCACGGAATTCATGACGTATCGCAATGTCAACGAGTTCAACAAGGACATCGCGCAGACGCTTTCAGACGACTACCACCGCCTCATGGGCGGCGCGACGTATCCGTCCGCAAATGGCACCGCGACCGTGACGCTGGAAGGTCTTGCGCCGGGCGGACGCTATCTCGTGCAGCTGTGGGTCAACGACACGCGGACGAATATCGGACCGTACCGCTGGCAGGAGATCGACGGGGGTAAGCGCATGGCCTTCGCCGTCGCAAGCGGCACGTACGGTCAGCACATCACAGGCGTGTTCACGGCGGAAGGCCTGTCGAAATCGCTGAAAATCACCTCGCTCTACACGCCGACGACCAAGGTGACCAAAGGCAATCCGCAGATAAACGCCATCCAATTGCGCCGCCTCGATTCCGGCGCGGCGACGCACTGGCGAGTCAGCTCCATCACGAAGCGCGACGACGATGTGCGCCTCGACGGCGAACTGCTCTACGCGTACAACTTCACGTCAGACACGACGGATGCGGAGGTCAACGGCGTGACGTTCAAGGGATGGAAACGCCCGTCCGCAAGTGCGTCAACGGATGATTTCGACATCGCGTTCCCCTCTAGCGGAAACTCAAACGGGAGTACGTTTGGAATTACGGACAACGACATGTCCGCCGGCTATAAGCTGATGATCCAGTCCGCAACCTATCCCGGCGGCGGCACCTCCGATGCCACGCCATCGACGCTGACGCTGAAGCGGTTGACGCCCGGACACCGCTACCTTGTGCAGTTGTGGGCGCACGATGGGCGATCAGCTGCGACTACAGGGGATCGATACATGACGCTCGACGGCGTGGCGAGGGTCGAATACAAGAACGAAGGTCTGTTCAGTCCGGAACGCGGCGACGTGGCGACGGGTATCTTCACGGCGACGGCTGCGACAAAGACGATATCCATGTTGTCGGGACATCACAGCAATATCGCACACCGCAGCGTGCAGATCAACGGCATGCAGGTGCGTGACCTTGGGGCCGTGGCGGATTCCGCGCACAACGTGTGGGCGGGAGGAGCAAGCGGCGCATGGGGGGAGGATGCGACGAACTGGAGCGACCTCGCGGGCGAACCGCGCGAAGGGACGCTCTGGGACGCGGCGAACGGCGCGGGCAACACGGCGCTCTTCACGGCAGCGACAAGCACCGCGCTGCCGTCGCAGGATCTGACGGTGGGCGGCATCGTCGCGAACGGCGCGCTGACCGTCGGCGCGGAGAACGACGGGAAGGGCGTCGCGGCGGGATTCGTAGAGGCGCAGTCCTGCGCGTTCAAGAGCGCGTGGACTGCCGATACTCTCGCGAAGTACGACCTCGGCTCGTTCACGCTCGAGGGCGCAAGCCCGAACCTCTCCTACGTCGTCGCGGGCGGCGGAGCGCTCACGCTCTCACGCGCCGATGCGCTGAAGGCTGGCGCGGACGTGGTTGTGGCGACGAATGCGACGCTGACGCTCGCGGACGGGGCGGCACCCGTCCTCTGCCGTCTCGCGGGCGAGGGAACGCTCGCATTCTCCGGCACGGTTACGCTCACGAACGAATCGGTGCAGGCGTTCACGGGAACGCTCGACGGCGACGTGGTCGTGCGCAAGGCGGGGCATGGCGACTGGACGCTCGGCGGCACGCACACGGGGACGCTCGCTCTCGACGCGCAGGCGGGCACGACGATCCTTGCGACGGACGGCGTGGTTGTGTCGATCGCGGATGGCGCTACGGTGAGCCTGGGCGGTGCAACGAGAAGCCTCGGCACGGTGTCGGGCGAGGGCACGATTACGAACGGAACGGTCTCGACCGTGCTTGCGATTGCAGACGGAAGCGACATCACGCTCGGCGCGGTGACGCTTTCGGCGGGCGTGACGCTGAACGGCGCGTCGTCCGTGACGTTCGCGGGGGACAAGGACCTTGCGGGGCTTCCCGTCCATGTCGCCGACCCTGCAGCGGCAAGCGCGTCGCGCAAGGCGGTCGTCGCAGTGGAAGGTGAGATGACGGGCGAGCCGACGTTCACGTTCGGAGCAGGCGGGTACAAGGCGAAGCTCGCCGAAGGCGGAAGCGGCTACATCGTCAGGCGCTCAGGCCTCATGATAATCGTCAAGTAGCCCGCGCGCAACTACACGTTCTGCACGGCTAAAAACAAAAGCTAAATCTAAAACGAAACCTACCTCGTTCCGCAGCGTAATATCGCAGCCCGCGCCGTAATATCACGGTTCGGGCTGTCTTTTTTCTCTGGGGCGAAAACCGGTCAGACCTGTTTTCGCCAAATCGTGCCGTTCACCAATCGGGAAATATGATAAAATAGCCGCGAACGGTGATGAGTGTAGTTGAAACCATAGGAGCGATTAGGAACGGGTTGATGTGGATCGGCCTGTGGACGCTGGACTTGTGTCTCGTGGCGTTGCTCGCATGTGCCATTTCGGGGAAGCGACACTGGTCGCTTCCTGTGGTCGCGACAAGCGCGACCATCCTCCGAGGGAAGCGGCGAGACGCCGCTTCCCCTGGGGGCACAAAGGATGCCGGTTGTATCGGTTTCGAGACATTTCTGATACAAAACTTAGACAAGAATTAGACATTTCCTATACGGTTGCGTTGCAACTTCCGCGCCGCGGTTTGGTATAATCTTGCGCGTCAGGACTGAAAGCGAACAATGCAGTGAAGAAAAAGACAGATCGAGATGTCGGTGCGGTCGAAGCCTCTGTGGCGCGAGACGTTTCCAGCCATGCGACGCCGTCGTCCACAGGGGCGGTCATTGAGCCAATGTGTGTTGACGCCATACGCTCGCGAATCCTTACGGTTCGCGGCGTCCAGGTTTTGCTTGACCGCGACCTTGCGGCGCTTTATGGAGTAGAAGTGGGACAACTCAATCGACAGGTTAAACGCAATCTTGAACGATTCCCTGATGACTTCATGTTTCAGTTAAGCCATGAAGAATGTTTAAGATGCCAAATTGGCATCTTAAACGGAGGGCGTGGGCAACACTTGAAATACATGCCATACGCTTTTACCGAAAATGGGGTCGCAATGTTAAGCGGTGTCCTTCGATCCCCCCGTGCAATCGCCGCAAACATTCAAATCATGCGGGCATTTGTCGCTATGCGTCGTGCCCTTGCGTCCATCGCGCCACTCCTTGCCCGCATTGATGCGACCGAACGGCGGCAGATCGTCGCGCAGAAGCGGCAGGGCGTGTCGGTACTCGTGGTGAAGAACTCCCGGAACAAGCTGCTCCATGCCGTCGATGTGTCGCGGTTCAATGCCCAGTACGGAAACTCGCTTACGGTCAGGACTTCCGACAAGTTCCACGACCGCTTCCTCGTAATCGACAAGACGGTGCTCATCCACGTGGGCGCGTCGCTGAACCACCTCGGCAAGAAATGTTTCGCCTTCTCGTCAATGGACAAGTCCAACATCCCCGACATCGTGGCGAAGATATGAGGTACGAGCTTTGGGAATGACTGTGAGTTTCCAGATGTTTGG
>CACWIW010000093.1 GCA_902761035.1 uncultured bacterium
CCTCGGATTCTTGCGTATAAACATTTTGCGGCTTGTATGCCCCAAGGGAATGTGGTACACTACCGCTGCTTTCTGTCGAAAGACTGGTAATCGTTCGATAAGGGAAGGCACAGCAAAGGACAGCGCCATCAGGCGGCGTCCCGCGCGCGATTCCCTAGGGCATACCAGTCGCCTCGACAGAACGCGCACGGGCGCCGCCTTTTCGTTTGTTGCGGGGAGTCGGTCATATAAGCGCAAAAAGGATACAGATAATGGCAATGAAGCTAAAGCTTAACGAACAAACGCCAAGGTCGTCCTCGACAGGCGTCCGTAGATTTGTCGTAACGGCTGTCGCCGTTGCTGCCTCAATGGTTTGGGCAATGCCGACAAAAGAAGAGATCAGGCAAGTGCAGCCGCTTGTGAATGAATTGATGTCCGAACATGTGAAGTCCTATAAGTCCGGCAAGAAGTCCGCCAAGGAGGTCGGCGACGCGGCGGAGGGCTTGGCGAATCAGGCAGAACAGGAGGCTGCGAAACTCGTACTCATCAAGGGAGCGGTCTATTATTACTCGATTGCCAAGGAATTTGACAAGGCTGCCGACATTCTGGAGACGATTGGTACACACATAAGCGACATCTCGCCATCAGATGTGGAGGAGCTTGCGTCAATGGCCCTTGCTAATGCTGGCAGAGGCGAGGCGCAACGCCTGAGGGGGATCCTGCGCACTGCATCAGAACAAGTCGCCGCTGTAAAAGACATTGCAGCCTGCAAGGTCAAGCTTAGGGAAAAGCATCGAGACCCCGCCGTTCTGCGCGAACTCGCCGACGCATACGTGCGCTATGGCGACTGGACAAGGGCGCTCAAGGTGTTTGCCGTTCTTGAAGTGAAGGCGGCGATCTACGAACGCAACCCTGACGACGCAAAGGACTTCAATACCCTGAAGGCGGCTGACTACTGGTGGAACTTCAAGGCGAAGGACACATACCCGTACCGCATCCACGCGGCGGCGCTCTATCGCAAGGCAATAGACGACGGCCTTGCGACTGGGCTGAAAAAGGCTCTTGCCGAAAAACGTATCGCAGAGGCGGAGCCCCTGACGCAGCAATCGCAGGATTCAGGAAAAACAGAAAGTGCGCAGCAAGCTGCCATGGCGATGAAGGACAGGGGCAAAATGTTTTGCGTGATAGACCTTTCCGCCGGGCCGGACGCCCGCAAATATCCCATATCTTACCTCTCTGCCGAGCCTAGCGGTGGCTGGGCTAATGAATACAAGACGAGAAAACTCGTCTTGCGCCGCATAGAACCGGGGGCATTCATCATGGGATGGAACCAGGGTGACGGATCGCACCGCGTCACCTTCAAAAAGCCGTTTTACTTAGGCGTATTCGAGGTGACGCAGAAGCAATATGCGTTGGTGACAGGCGAGAAACCGTCCAGATTTTCCGGTGAAATGCGTCCGCTGGATACGATCTCCTGGGAGAAACTCCGCGGCCCGGCCGACGTGTATAACTGGCCAGAAGTGAAGACCGTTGCGCCCAACACCTTTATCGGGCGAATCCGTGCCAAAACGGGGATTGCCGGTTTTGACCTTCCCACTCAGGCACAGTGGGAGTATGCCTGCAGGGCCGGAACTACAACTGATCGTTACGATGGTTCAAAATTCAATAGAGATAGATTTTGGAACGATTCTATTAGCCACAGATACAAGCTTGGAAGATGTGCCGTGAATCAGAAGCTAAAAGGCTATAAAGAACCTAACTTTGTGGAAAAAGAAAAAAAACGCAAGCCTGACGGCAAAGGCGGATTCTTTGAGGCCACTACAATCGTGGGAATGTATCCGCCAAATCCCTGGGGGCTTTATGACATGTATGGGAATGTCATGGAAATGTGCCTGTCGCAAAAGTACGATTTCTGGGGAAAGGACGGGGAGCATCCCTCCGGAAAAGTCGTCAAGAGCGGAAGGGCATTATGTGGCGAGCCTTGGGACGAACCTATAATAGGTTCATCAAGATGTTACTTCGTATCTCCCAGTCGCAACTGTCACTCTGACGTTGGCTTCCGCCTCTCCCTTTGGTTGGATTGAAGGGGCGTTTCTGCTTGTTTTTGAGTGAGCAACGACTCACTGTCACACTTCCCTTGATTTCTGCGTATTACCATTTTGCGGCTTGTATGCCCCAAGGGAATGTGGTAGACTACCACTGCTTTCTGTCGAAAGACTGGTAATCGTTCGGTGGACGCTAAACAAGAAAAGCAAAAAGGAAGAGTATGACAGTCAAGATGATGAAGGTGGCTGCGGCGGTGTCCGTAGCAATGTGCCTAGGTACGGCCTCTGCTCAGCAGACGATCAGCGTCAACTTCGGGCAACAGGGGGCTTCGGAAGCTCCTCAGGCGGGGGGCGACACCGTCAAGGTCCAAGGGCGCGGCGTGGGCGTAAACAGGGACGACGCCCTCAAAGACGCCTACCGTGACGCCATCGAACGCGCCGTGGGGCTCTACGTGGACGCCGAGACCGTTGCCAACAATGACCAGATCGTGACGGATCAGGTCCTGACGCACTCGAATGCCTACATTACGGACTATCGTGAGCTCGGCCTCAAGCAGCTCAATGGCGGGCTTGTGCAGCTGCGCATCCTCGCAACCGTTAAGAAGCAGGCGCTCACCTCCAAGCTCACCGACGTGATGCCTGCGCAGACGGTCAGGATTGACAACTCCGGTCTTCAGAACGTCCACGCGCAGCTCGTCACCAAGGAGAAGCGCGCCGAAGACGCGGCTGCGCTCCTGAAAAGCGCATTGGAAGGCCTCGATCCCATGAAGTCTCTCATGGTCGCCAACATCCGCCCCGAGACGCAGAAGATTCTGACGGGCGAAGCGGTCAAGGTCAACAATGAGCCACTTCCTGCCAACCAGGTGATGTTGCGCTATCTCTTCGAAGTGAAGCTTGACCGTGCGAAGTACTTTGCAGAGTTCGTGCCCCATCTCAAGAAAGTCCTGGATCAGATTTCCGTTACGAAACCTAAGGAAATCCGTCTTACGGAACTGATGCCAAGCGGTGAATTTGGCTGTCGTCAACGGTCGGAGGCGTTACAAGAATATCGGACAACAGGGTCAATAAAAAATTCTAACTATATCGATTCATACGCCGGAAGAGAGCTCTTTGGATCGTATTCCAATGGCAATAGCTATTTTCTTGATCCGGTTCATGTCTACTCCATTTCGTGGCAGGGTGACAACTGGGTTTGGCGTTTTTGCCACTATCAGTACCGTCCGAAGACGGTAGGCTCATTTTCGTGGAAGGACATGAAACTTACTTACGAGGGATTCGACGAGAATTACCGCAAAGACAAAGTCTATTTCGCGTTGATCACCTCTCTCAATGCAAACTGTTCAAATGGAAAGGTGACCCTCTACGAGCTGGACAAGTCCGTGATTGAGATGCTGAACGAATGGCGAAAGGGGCTGATTGATAAGAAAGATGGACGATACTTGGAGCAGAATACAACCAACTACAACATCGTCCTTCTCGACAAGGACGGCGAGGAGATCGGTGTCTATCCGTGGCAGATTCCAAACGGCATGCTGATGAACGTGAAGTTCGCCGAGATTCCGAACGCGGGCATGGTGTACGCCACGCCGTTCGTCGGCTGCTTTGGCGAAAACCTCATCCAGTGGCGTGACTTCATCCTTGAAAAGGACCAGCTCGCTAAGGTCGCTTCAATCAAGATCGAACCGGTCGACTAATTAACCCGTTTACCAACAACCACCGTCTGCTTATTGGTTGGCAGGCGGGTATTGAGGAAAAAAGTATGAAGATGACGAGCAGAATAGGAGCTGTCGCCGCCCTAGTTGTGGCTGTGGCGGCAATGGGCGGAGCCGCGCAGACCGTGAGCGTCGTGCCGCTCGGCAATGCAGGAACGACAGGGCTGCCGATGGCGTTGGACGCGGATACAGTCAAGGTTCAGGGGCGCGGTGTGGGGCTGGACAAGGCCGCTGCGCTCAAGGACGCCTACCGCGACGCCATTGAGCATGCAGTGGGGCTCTACGTAGATGCGGAAACCGTGGCCAGCAACAATGAAATTGTGAAAGACCAGGTGCTTACCCAGTCAAATGCCTACATTACGAATTACCGCGAGCTGAGCGAAGAGAAAATCGACGGCGGACTCGTTCAGTTGCGCATCATCGCAACGGTGAAGAAACGTGCCCTAGCCGCAAAACTCTCCGGTATCATGCCCGCGCAGACGGTCACGATCGACAGCGCCAGCCTCAGGGACGTCCACGCGCAGCTCGTCACCAAGGAAAAGCGCGCCGAAGACGCTGCCGCGCTTCTGAAAAACGCATTGGACGGTCTCAATCCCATGAAGTCTCTCATGGTCGCCAGCATCCGTCCCGAGACGCAGAAGGTCATCACGGAGGTTAAGGCTCCAGCCAGAGGCCGAAGGGGCAACCGCAATGCTACAACCCTCGGGGATGATTCAGTGACCGTACGCTATCTCTGTGAGGTGAAACTTGACCGGGCAAAATATTTTGCCGAGTTCGTCCCCCGCCTCAAGAGCGTGTTGGATCAGATATCCCTTACTCCACCCAAGGAGGTTCGCCTCGTGGAAATGGTGTCGGGATTGAGGCGACAGATTCGAAATGGGGGTGGAGCTGAAAGGTTGAAGAAATATTTGGAAATGAGCGACCTTACACGCGGCGACACGCATGCATGTGGTTCGATGTTTCGTAGAAATTATTTTGTGGCACTCTTCGACCCCGTCCACGTCTATTCCATTTTGTGGGGAGGTGAAAACTGGGCATTGACATTTCGTTATGATAACTGTTGTACCAAGATTGGCGAATCGTTCAGGTGGAAGAACGTCGATCTTTCATGTGAAGAGTTCAACCTTGCCATAAAGAAGAAGGTTGTCTATTTTGCGCTGATTACATCACTCAATGCCGATGGGTCGGACGGCAAGGTGACAATGTACGAACTTGATAAGTCCGCCATTGAAATCCTCAATACATGGCGTAGGAGATTGGTCGGGGAAAGAAGGAGACCAAGCAAGACCACGAACTACAACATCGTCCTTCTCGACAAGGACGGAGTAGAGCAGGGCACCTACCCGTGGCAGATTCCGAATGACGTGCTCGAAAACGTGAAATTCGGCGAATTCTCGAACGCATTCATGGTGTACGCCACGCCGTTCGTCGGCTGCGTGGGCGAAAACCTCATCCAATGGCGCGACTTCATACTTGGAAAGGACCAACTCGACAAGGTCACTTCCATCAAGATTGAACTGGCTGACTGACCAAACCCATTTACTAACAATATCCGTCTGCCATGTCGGTAGACGTGCAACCAAACAAAAAGGAAAAGACAATGAAAAAACTGATTATGCTGGCAGCCTGTGGCCTTGCCGCCACGATGGTTGCCCAAAACGCCGCACCTGCGGCTTTGCCAAGGGAAATCGCTCGGCAAGATGCCGTCAATGAGCTACTGCTTGATGACGATGGAGTTTGCATCGTAACAGGCAAAGACGGGTCGTACCAGATATTCACTCGTGGGACGGGTGTGTATCAATTTGTAAATCCCAAGGCGGAATTAGCTGCCCGTAAGGTTGCTCGCTTGAATGCGGAGAAAAACCTTGTCAAGTTCATTTCAACGAAAGTTGAGTCTTCAGATGGTGTGGAGCAGTTGCAGAAAAACAGCCTCACGATGTCTGGTGACGGTAAGGTTCAAGAAGAGCATCCTTCAATGGAAGATATGGAAACCGTTTCCAGTCAGATTAAGTCTAGCTCCAAAGGTATAATCAATGGACTGGTCGTTGTCGAGTCCAAGAAGGTTCCATCTGAAGGCGGAACTGGTGGGATGATTCAAATTACGATGGTGTATTCCTCCAAGACAGCAAAGGCTTCGGCATGGGTTGGGAAGAAGATGCAGGATCATCAGGCCGACCTGAAAATTAACGAGGCTAAAAACGAGGCACGCGTGAATGCTGCACGTCGGGCTGCTGAAAATGCGGGGCAGACTGGGGTGGGCACGGCAAATGCCGTAGTGAAACCTGTTGTCGGTGGAGATGCCGTTGCTCCAGCGGCCCCTGCGGCTGGTGGTGCCACGGTGCCTGTAAACCGCCCTGAGCACCGTGTCAACAAGACCGACTACTGAGGGACTATAATGATTCGGCGTGTGGCCGTGTTGGCCTTGTTGTTTGCTGCTGGTGCGGTTTGCGCGGCTGACTTTGGTTCGTCGTCCGAGGTCAGGGCGGCCCATCCCGAGTTCTTCAAGCCTGCGCACGTCTCGGTTGTGACGAAGGACGGTGTCTCCTTCTATGTTTACAACGGACGTGCGCGGCGGTTGTTCAAGAACATGCCGGCAAAGGCCCTGCCCCAACTGCGCGATGCTGCGCAATTGAGGGCGGAGAACAACCTCTCACGTTTTCTCCTGAAGGGCGTTGCCAATCGGACGATGACGTTGCGTGGAAGCCGTCAGATCGCCAAGGAGATTGACGGTGACTGGGCGACGTATGTTTTTGCAGTGCCTGTGACCGGCGTAAAAATTACCGATGCGCCTCCAACGGTTTCGCCAAACGTTGTCGCACCCCAGACTAATAAGACTGCTGCTTGCACTGCTAAGGTGAAACCGAAGTGTGACGGCGAAGACCCTCTTCTTGCGTTGCTTGATCATCTGGACAGCAATCCACACGACAATTCGGCTCGGGTAAGAGTGGCTAAGATCTTATTTGCCCAGCAGCTCTATGACGAGTCGGTGGAGCAATGCTTGAAGGTACAGGATGCCTTGATTCCAGTAATGCGTACCGATACTTCAAACGAGGACATTGAATCTCTTCTGTCCGTTTCCGGGGTGTTGAAGGATTGCGGAGAGTATCGCAGGGCTCGGGATGGGTATAGGGCAGTGCAAAAACTTGAAAGAAGCGAGTATCGTGGAATCGTGCTACAGGCGTTGTCACAGATACAGTTGAAGTTAGGTGTGGAATAAAAGAACGGAGCCTTGTCATGAGAATTAAGAACTATCATGGTTTCGCATCGGCAATGGCGGTAATTGCCATTGTGTCTGCTGTTTTCGCACAAGGACAGGATCAACTTGTCGATGTGGTCGCAACTGGGTATGGTACGACCGTGCGCGAGGCGAAGAAGGCCGCGCTTCGGTCGGCGGTCGAACAGGTCGTCGGCACTATGGTCGACGCGACCACGCTGGTGGAGAACGACAAGCTGATTGAAGACGAAATCCTGACGTATTCGGCTGGAATGATCGCGTCTTCCAAGGCGATCGGCGAACCGAAGAAGTCAGCCGACGGCATCTATACGGTCAAGGTCAAGGCAAGCGTGAAAAAAAGCCAGTTGCAGGAAAAGCTCCGCGCCACGTCCGCCGTGAATGTCGCGCTCGACGGCGCAGACCTCTTCGCTCGCATGACCGCCGCGAAGGACAACCTCGCCGACGCCGAGACGATGATCAAGGCCGTTCTCGCCAAGCACAAAGACTGCGTCGTTGCCGAGGCCATCCCCGGCAAGAACGGCAAGTCGCCAATCGACCTCGATCCGAAGACGGGCGAGGTGTTCGTCAATGTTCGCGTGAGGATAGATCAGGCGAAGTACACGCAGTTCGCCAACGAGGTTGTGGAAAAAATCACACCGATGGCAATAAAAACAATCAAAGTCCAGGCCAAAGGGGAAGGTGATAAGGGTTACAAGCCAGATGAAACCATTCGCTACTGTTATGATCTAAAAGCTTACCCATTCTTAATCATGACGAGTTTAAGAACGGGAACTGCCACAGCCTTTCAATTAGAAAAGAACGCTTTTAATGCCATAAAATCTTGCCTTGATACAGGTTCGATAGCTGTTGCAGCTACGCTCTATGACGCGCAGGGAACAGAAATAGCCGAGTCGTCTATAGCGCTGTCAAAGGATAGGCGAGAGGAACATCGCCGTTATGATTTGTCGATGTTTGCCTGTACTGAAAAAATCGGGTTCATCATGCCTTTTTACGCCGCAAGTCCTTCCTATTTATTTTCTTTCGGTAAGGTTACTTTCAGAAGAGGGCAGTTATTTGGCACATTTCAAATATCCCTTGGTAAGTTCTCGCCAGAAGAAATGAAGTCCTTCGGAAATATTAAGATCAAAGTTGGCCACATGAAGGGCAACCAGTTTTCGGAATAAAAGGTTGATGTAGTGTCTACGCCGTGCATGGCCTTGAACGGCCATACGCGCACGCCCGCGACGGTCTGCCCGCGCTGGGCGAAGTGGGAGAAGCTGTGAATGGTCATGTAGGGTGAGCGAGATCGGTAGACTGCGCTCGTGGTGGTTTGCGGTATGTGCGGCGCGTCAAAGTGGAGGTATCCATTGAAAAATAAGAGATGTCTCCACTTTGACGCATCATAACTGACAGCTAATTTTGCGGCTTGTATGCTACAAGGGAATGTGGTAAAATGCCACTGTTTTCAGGCGCGAAGAAGTTTTGAGAGGCTGCGCGCTGGTGCCGCTTTCCCGTTCCTCGCGGGAAGGGGGCGTAAATTGGAACAGAAAGGAATCGTTGATATGAAAAAGAAAGTACTGGTTGTTTTCGGTGCATTGTGTCTTTCAGTGCTTGCCGCGCTTGCCGCCCAAACGGTGCAGCACTTCTATTGCAAGTACTGCGGTTACAAGTCCTCTTCGGTAAGGAGCCTCACCGCATCGCTATGCCAGCGACATCCGAACGGCCCCGGCGCTGGGCGTCATGCCCTTTACGAAGGCGGGGAAAAGTCAAGCTACACATGCAAGTACTGCGGTCTGAAGTCGTCGGCGATTAACTCGCTCACGTCGTCCAAGTGCCAACGCCATCCCAACGGTCCCATGAAAGGACGCCACGAACCTGCGTTGTAGGACGGCGTAATGTCCGTGAGATATTAAAGAACAGGAGCAAGAACATGAAAAGAAGAGAATTCATTACCGCGCTGGGAGCGGCCTGCGCCGCGCCGGCTTTCGGACAGGGAAAAGGCGGCAAGGCAATCGCCGTGCAGCTCTACTCCATCGGTACGTACATCCATAAGAACGGCCTCGACAAGGCCCTTGCCGAGGTCGCGAAGATCGGCTACAAGGCGGTCGAGTTCAACATGTGCTTCGGCAAAAGCGCGGCGGAGCTGAAGCGGACGCTCGCCGCAAACGGCTTGACCGTCTGCGGCGCGCACGTGCACAAGCGCGACTTCGGTCCGGACCGCATCAAGGCGGCGTGCGAGTACCACCTCGGATTCGGTAACAACCTGCTCATCTGCGCCGGTGCCGGGAACTTCCCGCGGAAGGGCGAGGACGTGGACGAGTTCATGAAGCGCCATGTCGAATACTACAACGTCGCCTCCGAGACGGCCGCGAAGTACGGCTGCAAGATCGGACTCCATAACCACACGCCGGAGTTCGACATCACGATGAAGGACGGCACGACCTACTTCGACTACTTCTTCTCGCACACGCGCAAGGAGGTATGCATGGAGCAGGACGTCGGCTGGACTGCCTGCACCGGACGCGATCCCTGCGAGCAGTGGCGCAAGTATCCCCACCGCTCCATCACGATGCACGCAAAGGAGGACAATGGCCGCCGCAAGCGCATGGATACCTTCGACGGCATCCTCGGACATCCCCCGGTGAACGCAAAGGGTGTCGATTGGCCCAAGGTCTCCGCCGCCGCGGACGCCGACGGCGTGAAGTGGTGGATCGCCGAGTGCGAGGTCAACCTCGACTCCCTCGTGCCGATCACCGAGTCGTTCAAGTTCCTCCAGCGCCTTGGCCGCTGCTGAAAAAATAAACAGGAGAAAAACAAATGAATACGACAAGAAGAGAATTCATCGCTGGCGGCGCGGCCGCCGTGGGCGCGGGGACAGTTTTCGGCGCCGCGAAGACAGCAAGCGTACAACAGCAAGGAGCCGCCTTGCCGAAGGTGCGCATCGCGGCGATCGGCACGGGCGGACGCGGACACACCGACCTGCACAGTTTCCTGCGTTCGGGCCTCTGCGAGATTTCGTGCGCGGCCGATGTCTATGCCCCCAACCTCGAATGGGTGCGCAAGGAGCAGCCGCAGGCGAAGATCTACGCCGACTACCGGAAGATGCTCGCCGAGTGCGCGGGGCAGTACGACGCCGTCTCGATCATGACGCCCGACCATTCGCACGCCGTCGCGTTCTTCGAGGCGAGCAAGTACAACGTGCCCGTCTATTGCGCGAAGCCGCTTGCCCACACGATCGACGAGACGCTTGCGATGATGCGCCTCGCGCGCGAGAAGAAGATCATCACGCAGGTGAGCCACCACGGCAACTCCGAACCAGGCACGCCGCTTCTGCGCGAGTGGATGGAGAGCGGAATCTTCGGCAAGGCCCTGGAGGCCCACATCTACTGTTGCGGACCGAACGGCTACTACATGGAGCCGCCGGAATGGGCCAACCAGCCGGCAGAACCGCCCAAGGGACTGGACTGGGAATTGTGGCAGGGACCCGTGAAGCGCCGTCCGTACATCAAGGGACTCGTGCCGAGGGGACGCTGGCGCTCGTGGGCGATGTACGGCGAGGGCTGTCTCGGCGACTGGAGCTGCCACCTGATCGGACCCGTCGCCACCGCGCTCGACCTCGACATGCCCACGGCCGTGACGATGGACGACGAACGCGGCTTCGACCCGAAGAAGACGCCGCTCACGTTCCCGCATGCGGCGCACTATAAGTTCGAGTTCCCCGCGAAGGGGAACCGGGGGCCGTTCATCTACCACTGGTACGAATGCATGCGTCGCGCGCCGCGTCCCACCGCCTACGAGCCCGAACTGCCGTTTGACACGGTGAAGTCGCGCTGGTGCGGCGGCTACCTCGTGTGCGAGAAGGAGACGCTGATGTTCGGCGCGACGGGCGCCTCCGGTCTGCGTGTGATCCCCCATTCGCACATGAAGGCCATCAAGCCGCATCTGCCGCCGAAGAAGTACCCGCGCTATAAAGACCACTGGGCCGAGTTCCTCCAGGCCGTCCAGCAGAAGCGTCCCGCGAACACGCCGTTCGAGATGGGCGGCAAGTTCACGATCATGGGCTTCATGGGCATGATCGCCACGCGCTTCCCCGGACGCCGCCTCACGTTCGACCCCGTGACGATGCGCTGCACGAACATCCCCGAGGCGAACGCGCTTATGGGTCCCGATTGGACCGACGCCGCCCGAGCCGAATACGGACGTTTCCTGTGATGAAGATGTTCACGCAGGTTGTCCGCAAGGGACTCTCGCGCAAGGTCGTCGGCGAGTGATATTTTAAAATTCGCATTTTAAAATTCCCATCTTGACATGAAAACAAGGGATAGTGTAAAATACCCACCGTCTGGGGTAGTATGCCCTCAGCCATCGACTATGTACAGGCGGTATGTAGCGCGTGGTGATGCACGACACTTGATTTGCTGTGCGAGGACATGGCCGCTTCGGACGAAAAGGCCGTGACACCTAGATGTCAGAGGTTGTGACACCTAGATGTCAGGGGGTGTGACACCTAGGTGTCAGACACTATGACACCTAGGTGTCACAGTTAGCGCCTCAAGTAATAACAAGTAGTAAAGCAGTTCAAAGGCAAAGCAAAGGAAGAATACGAATATGGGAACCTACAAAATCGGTTGCAAAATCGTCTCTGACACGCACGCCGAGGAGGTTTATGCGGTGCTCAAGCAGCACATGAATCCCCAAACGCATAATCTGTTCCCGCGATGGGATGTCGTTGCGAAGGAACTTGGTCTGAGCAAGTCAACTGTCATCCGTAACGTCCGGCATCTTTTGGCATCAGGGCGCATCAGGAGCGATTTTCTCCCCGCAATGAATCCGCAGCTTCCTGAAGAGTGCGGCTTTACGGTAATCACGGTCCTTTGAACCTATGGCACGTTGTGAAGCTACAGTAGAACCCGCGTCAAAAGAAGTCCCGCGGACGGAGCGGCTTGCATCGCTCGATGCGCTGAGGGGCTTCGACATGTTCTTCCTCACCGGCGGCTCGGCGATGATCCTTGGCTTCTGTGAGGTGTTTGGCAGTCCCAGGGGCTGGTTCGCGGAGCAGATGCGCCATGTACGGTGGGAGGGCCTCACGCAACACGACACCATCCTGCCGCTCTTCCTCTTCCTGATGGGCGTCTCTTGGCCGTTCTCCCTCGCGTCGCAGGAGGCAAAGGGGCGTCCCAAATGGCGCATCCTGCTGAAGATATTCATCCGGACTGCGCTCCTGTTCCTCATCGGGCTATCGTTCTACGGCATCTTGAACTTCAAGACGTATTTCAGGGTGATGGGCGTTCTTCAGTTCCTGGCGCTCAGCTGGGGACTCGCCGCGACGTTGTACGTGTTCGTGCGCAAGAAGTGGGTACTTGTATCCGTGGCGGCGGTTCTGCTCGTGGGTTACTATGCGCTTCTGCATTTCAACATCGCGCCTAACGCACCGGCCGGCGCCAGCACATACGCGCCGGAGTGGAACATCATCGGATACTGGGACAGGGCCTTCTATCCGAACTACATGATCAAGGGCTGGAAGACCGAGCCGCAGTCGATCTTCCAGATTCCGTCGTCCACTGCCCTTGCGCTCCTCGGCATCATCGCCGGGGCGTTTCTCAAAAGCCGCGCGGAGCGTCCCGTGTGGCACACGCCAGCCTTACTTGCTGCTTACGCGGCGGGGTGCGGCCTTTTGGGCTGGCTGTTCGCGGGCTGTCTCGGCGATCCCGTCATCAAGAACCTCTCCACGACGTCGTTCATCCTCGTCACGTCGGCCTACTCGTTCGCGATGCTGTGCCTGTTCCATGTCTTCATCGATGTGTTCAAGTTCCGTCGGTGGGCGGAGATTTTCGATCCCGTGGGGAAGAACGCCATCCTCGCCTATTCGCTCCACATGACAGGAATCCTGCATGTTGTCTGGAGATTCTATCTTTCCGGTATCAGTAAACACTGCGGCGCGTGGGCAGAGGTCGTGAGCGGGCTTGGTCTCTACATGATCCTCTGGGCCTTCCTCCTCTGGCTCAGGAGCAAGAAGGCTTTTATGAAAGTGTAGCAGTAGACGATGGAACCCGCGCTGTGAAATGCCGTTAAAATGAGTTGTTACACACACGCCGCAGATATGGTATAATGTACGGCGTTCGGAGAAGAAGCAGAAATGACGATACTTGGAGAACCTATATTTGCGAAGAACCCAGACGGTTCGCTCAAGAGCCGTATCGGTACCATTTTCTTTCGCACGCCCGGCCTCGTGACGCAGCGCGGCATCCACGCGATGCAGCGCATGGCCTGGATTCGCGCGCTCAACGACGCCCGCACGGCCGCCGGACAGCCACCCCTCACGGAGGCGGAGGAGGCGGCGGAGCTCGCGGACTCCGCCGACCTACTCTTTACTGACGACTACGTGCTCATACGTCCCGACCCATCGCGCATGGACCTCGCGTTCAAGGCGGACGAGGCACTGCAGGCTTTTGTCTCGAAGCGAAAAATCCGCTTCCTCAACACGCACGCCGCCAACGTGCGCGACGCGCTGCGCGCGCGCGGCGAGAACTGGCGCATGGCGCGCCGTCCGGCGAGCCCCGAGGAAATCGACCGGGCGATCGAAAGCGCCCGCGTGTCGATCCAGAACGCGAGCGTCTACTTCTACAACGGCCAGACGGGCACGCGCTACCTCACGGCGGGCGGCTACGCGACCGTCTCCGCCTTCGCGCCGGACGCGTTCCGCGCGCAGGTGGAGGAGGTCGTGAAGGGCCTTGCCGGACGCAACCGCCTCGGCCAGCCGGAGATCGCGCTCTTCCCGCCGTCGCTTCCGCCGGACGTCACGGAGGCGTTCCGCGACATAAAGCCGGAGGCGCTCGACGACGCGGCGCTGCGCGCGGCCGTGGACGCGGCCATGCAGAAGTGGCGTCTCGCGCTGCCCGCGAACCTCCGCGAGGAGACGACCGCGAACTTCGTCTGGCGCAACGAGATGAGCGCGGCGCTCGCGCGCCGTCCGAACCAGACGGAGATCGGCGACCAGGAGCTCATCCAGGGCATCAGCCCCGAGTTCTACCGCCAGATCGAGTGGTTGCCGGGCGCGCGCATCGAGAACGGCGAACTTCTGTTCGACTCGCTCTTCGACGAGGCCGCGCGCACGGAGGACACCGAACTCCTCGAACTGTGCGACTCGCGCGTGCGCTCGATCATCTTCAACCTCCTGCGTCTCTGCGGCAAGGTGGAGTACGTGAACGTGGGCCGCATCGCCCGCTCGCTCGCCCGCTATCCGGTGGAGGGACACCGGCGAGGCAACGTGTATATCGTCCAGTTCAAGGCCATCGACGAGGAGCGCGCGCGCGTGATCGTGGTCCGCTTCCAGAAGTGGGGCATCGCCGAGCACCTTGACGAGGGCAAGGACCTCCTGCGCGCGATCGTTGAGGCGAACGAGTACGCCGACTACATCCTCGATCGCCGTCTCGCTTGCCGCCAGCTCGGCATGAACCTGCCCCACCGGGTGGGCTTCGGGCAGGTCACGGAGAAGTACCACGGCCTGAACCAGTACAACGGCACGCCCGTGCGCGCCTACTACTACGCGCGCGGCTACGTGACCGGCGTCGCGTCCGACAAGGTGCCGCCCGAGCGCTTCCGCAACCCGGCGTTCGCGCTGGCGTTCGCTTACCTCATGGGCGAGGCTGCCGCGCTCGACATGGTCGTGGGCCGCGCCGCCACCGAGACGGGCGAGAGCATGTTCGACCGGAACTTCGAGGTGCTGCAGCCGGGCGAGGACGGTCTGCCGACGCGCATCGTGGTGACGGACCACGCGGGCTCCTTCGTGAAGTACAAGGAAAGCTTCGACGAGCTCGTGGGGCCGTACGCGAACGTGGTGCGCCGCCGCCGCGCGTTCGTGGCCGACTTCGCCGCGTTCGCGAAGGCGTACTTGACGGGCTTCGAGCGGAAGCTCGCGGCTACGCAGGCCGCCTACCGCGCTCGCCGCAGCTCATTCGACAACCTTTTCGTCCACCGTCCCTACGATACGGCCGGATCCGGCGCCTACCGCTGGTCGCGCGTTCTCGCGCGCCTCGACGCCTGTGATCCTGCCGCCGTTGCTGATTCCCTGAGAAAGGCTGTTGAGGCTTGACATTATGTTTCGATACGCTGCCAGACGATTGCTAGAACTGATTCCGACGACCATTGGAATCCTGTTGCTCACTTTCGTGCTCTTCAACGTCGTGGGCGGTTCGTCCGCCCAGGTCGTGCTGGGGAAGAACGCGACTAAGGCGTCCATCGAGGCGTTCAATAAGCGCTACGGTTACGACAAGCCCCTCATCCTTAATACGCGGAAAGACGAGTCGTTGTTCGACTCGCAGTTCTTCAACTTCGTGAAGAACGTCGCGAAGGGCGAGTTCGGCATGTCCACCGAACACCGCGAGCCGGTGATCGACGTCCTGAAGCGAGGGGTGTTGCCGTCGCTGTCACTTACGGTGCCAATGCTCATCTGCGGCACGCTCGTGGGGCTCGCGCTTGCGCTCGGCTGCGCGGCGCTGCGCGGCAGCGCGTTCGACAAGAGCGTGCTCGTGATGAGCACCGTGCTTATGAGCGTCAACTACGTCGTGTGGGTGCTGGCGGGTCAGTTCTTCCTCGCGTACAAGTGGCGCATCTTCCCGATATGGGGGTACGAGAGCGCATTCTACATAGTGTTGCCCGCGATGATCGGCGTGCTGTCCTCGCTCGGCGTGGATATCCGCTTCTTCCGCACAGCGGTGCTGGACGAGATTTACAAGCCGTACGTGCGTACCGCGCGCGCGAAGGGACTTTCCCGCACGACGATCCTCGTGAAGCACGTGCTGCGCAATTCGCTCATCCCGATCATCACTTTCGTGTCGCTGTCAATCCCGTACCTCTTCACGGGATCGCTCCTCCTCGAGACGTTCTTCGGAATCCCCGGGCTGGGAAGCGTGTCCCTCAACGCAATCAACTCCGCCGACCTTGCGGTCGTGCGCGCCGTGGTGCTGCTCGGCGCGCTCCTCTACCAGGTCGTCAACCTTGTCACCGACCTCGCCTACGCGGCGCTGGACCCGAGAGTGAGGCTAGGCTAGTATGAAGGCACTTTGGAACAGACTTAGCGTAGGCGGAAAACTCTGCCTTTTCGTAATCGCCGCTTATTTCCTCTGCGCGGCCTGGGGCGGCGTGCGGTCGCTTCGCGCACGGCTTGCGGACGAGACGCCGGCGTACAACGTCGTGAACGTGAACGCGCGCTACCAGCCGCCGTCGGCGGAGCACTGGATGGGCACGGATAACCTCGGGCGCGACGTGTCGGCGCGTCTCGTGCAGGGCGCGTGGATTTCCTTCCAGGTGGGCATCGGCACGTCCCTCATCGCGATTCCCCTCGGCGTGCTGCTGGGTCTCCTCGGCGGCTATTTCGGCGGGAAGGTGGACTCCGTTGTCGTGTGGCTCTGTGCAACGGTGGCGTCGATGCCGGGACTTCTCTTCATCCTCGCGATCTCGCTTATCGCCGGCAAGGGCATCCTCGGCATCCTGCTCGGCATAGGCTTTACGACATGGGTCGGCGTCTGCCGCACGATCCGCGCGGAGGTGATGAAGCACCGCGACCGCGCCTACGTGCAGGCGGCGCGCGTCTTGGGCTACTCGCACCTGCGCATCATGTTCCGGCACATCCTGCCGAACGTGGCCCACCTCATCCTCATCCAGTTCTCGATTCGCTTCCCAGGATCGGTAGCCACCGAGGTGTTCATCAGCTTCCTCGGCATCGGCGTGCAGGGCGAGCCGAGCTGGGGCGTGATGATCAACAACGCGCGTCTGCGTCTCTGGCAGGGAATCTGGTGGGAGATGACGGCCGTCACGTGCGCCATCTTCATACTCGTTCTGGTGTTCAACCACCTTGCGGACGAACTGCGCGACATCCTCGACCCAGCGCTTCGCAACGAGAGGAACTGACGCGTGTTCGCCGCCGGCATCCCGTTGGTCTCCGCCGCACTCTCCGTGGCCTTCCCCGCAGAGGGCCAGAAAATTCCCGCCGCAGAACGTACTTACGTAATCGGCGCAGTGTCGGAGAGCTGCACCAACACGCCCCTCACCGTGAACGGCGCCACGACGGATGTGTGGCGCACGGGGGCGTTCCTAGCGATGGTGCCTGTCACTCCCGGTACGAATACCCTGCACCTTACCTGCGGTAAGCAGCGCCTCGCGCGCCATTTCGTGGTGGCGGAGCCGCCCAAACCGGGCAGTTGGAAACCTTTCAAGCCCGTCACGTCGGACGACGACCCGCGCCTTGGCAAGCCCGTCGCGTGGCGCACGCGCGGCACGCTGTTCATGAACCGGGTGCGTCCGGTTCCCGACGACGGCGACGCGCTTTACTACCTGCCGCCGCAGTTCACCCTTCGCGGCGCGGAGGTGAAGGGCACTGACTGGATAGCCGTGTGGATCGACGGCAAGATCGGTTTCCTGCCGCCAGCGTCGCTCGTGAAGACGCCGCTCGTCCCGGTGCCGTCGGCCGACCAGCCGGCGCCCGACCCGACCGTTGGGTTCCCATCTGCTCCGCCGCGCGGCGTACCGCTGTCCGCCGTATGCATACTCGTGGATCCCGGACACGGCGGACACGATACCGGCGCACGCACGCCGCACGGATGGTGCGAGAAGGACGTGAACCTCAGTCAGGCGCGAGCGATCCGCGACGCGCTCAAGAAAGCCGGTTTCCAGGTGATGATGACGCGCGACGACGATTCCTTCCCCTCGCTCTATTCGCGTCCGAAACTCGCATACGACGAACACGTGGACGCCTTCATAAGCGTACACCACAATGCGAGTCCGGCACACCGTGACCCGCGCGAGGTGCGCCACACCACCACATACGCCTCGAACGCGCGCGGGCTTGCGCTTGCATCGGCCGTGCAGAAGCGCATCGCCGCCGTACTGCCGGACATCAAGGACGCCGGGCCGCAGACGAAGTCGTTCGCTGTGTGCCGCAACCCGGCCGTGCCGAGCTGTCTCATTGAAGTCGACTTTATCAACCTTCCAGAAGGCGAAGAGGCGAGCTGGGATCCGGAGCGCCAGAAGAAAGTCGCCGCAGCTGTAGCGCAGGGCGTACTCGACTGGATGTCCGCGAAATAGCGCCGCCGAATTTTTTTCATTTTCCCCCTTGCGCGGACGGCGAAGGTCTGATATACTATACGCCGTTTTCACGACACCAAGTGCGAGCTTAACTCAGTTGGTAGAGTGCCACCTTGCCAAGGTGGTTGTCGAGGGTTCGAGTCCCTTAGCTCGCTCCATGCATAGCTCAGTTGGTAGAGCAAGTGACTCTTAATCACTGGGTCGTGGGTTCGAATCCCTCTGCTCCTACCATTCACAACTAACTGGTCGTGGCTAGGTAGCTCAGTTGGTAGAGCAACGGACTGAAAATCCGTGTGTCGCCGGTTCGATCCCGGCCTTGGCCACCATTCCATGTCTAACTCGGAGAGAACTCCGAGTTTTTGTTTTTTATGGATTAGCGTATAAAGCCCAATTGTCGGGCTGATTTTGACCTTGCCGAGTTCTCTCTCGTGTGTGGCAACGACCGCGCTACGTGGCTTTTTGGCGGCGATTCTGCCCGCGAAGTATCTCCGCCGCGTGACTTTAGTCAACACGACAGTTTCAAGGAAAAACGCCTCTTTCTTCCATTTCCTATGCAAAGTACCTATCTGGGGTACGGACATTTTGTCATAGGGAATTTGAGGCAAAAAGAGAACTTCACACCGCAAAAGTGTGCAAATGCACACAGTACAAAAAAGGCCTGGCCGGAAGGCCATGCCTTGGGACGATCTGCTTGGGTTGACGGGCTATGCCAAGCCAATCTCCCGCTCCTGCTCGCTCCACAGATCGCTCTTGATGTTGAAAAGCCTTTCGGTGGAAAAATCATCCGGCAGCGTCTTTGCTATGACCGCTCGGAGAATTTTGGGTGAAAGGTTGGCGAGGCGTAGAACCCGAACCACGTAGGGGCGGTCCATTTTCAGACTCTCCGCAAGTTCCTTTATATCGCCAAACGCCCCGGTTTCAAGAAGCCGCGTCCATTCTCGGGCGCGAGCGAATAGCCGAATGAGCGTCCCCGATTCGTCAAGGTTGATGTCATTCACCTCTCCTTGACCTGCTACAACAAGCCGCCGACGGCCGCAGACCGTCTGGAATCGGATTGGAATCGATACAAGGGCATTCCCGTCCTCAGTTTCCATTATGTTCATGTTTGAATTCCTCCATGAGGCGTTTGTCGCCTTTGACTTTGAACTTGATATCGACGGATGATTCGTAGACCGTCACGGATTCGATGATCCCTGCCAGCAGATCGCGCTTGGCGACTGGGGTGAGGGATGTCCAGAACGCTTCTGGAGATTCGAGCTGCCGCCGCATCTCGAACGGCGAAATGCATCTTTCGCCTGCGAGCGTGCGGAGCATCGTCGGTGTCCTCAGAAACTTGATTGCTTCCGTCTCCACGAGCGGTTCAATCAGTTGAGCGGGAACGGACTTAACCGTGCAGGTCGATACGCCCCTCCTCATGTCCTTGCGGCATGTATAATAGCCGTAGCGTGTTCCGTTGCGGCTCTTACTCGTCCAGGTGTATGAGAGCGCATCGCCGCATTGTCCGCAACGGACGAGGCCCGTCAGTAGTGCCGGGGAGGAAACGCGCCGCTCCGCCTTTGGCTTGACCTCGACGGTCTTGAGCCGTGCAGCAACCTTGTCCCATAGTTCCTTGCTGACGATAGGCTCGTGAACGCCCTTGAAGGACTCGCTCTTCAGCGGTACGCGCCCAACATACACGCAGTTGCGGAGCGCGGTCGCAACCATGACGGTGTCGAAGGGTTTGTTTTTCTCCGGAAAGCGCATGATGCCGTTCTCTGCAAGGCGCTTTGCGACGAGTTTGGGCGTTCCAAGTTCAAGGTACCACTCGAATATCTTGACAACGTTAGGCGCTGTTTCAGGGTCGACCACGAGACGTTTGTCGATGCGTTTGTAGCCGTAGGGAACAGTCCCGCCCGGCCAGAGCCCCTTGCGCCTTGTCGCGGCCATCTTGTCCGAGGTACGCTCGGAGGCAAGTTCCCGCTCGAACTGCGCAAAGGTCATAAGCAGGTTCATGCACATCCGCCCCATCGAGGTAGAGGTGTTCAGTTCCTGCGTGACGCATGAGAACGAAACATGGTGTTTCTCCAGTTCGTTGAACACCTGGGTGAAGTCGAGGAGCGAACGCGAAAGACGGTCGATCTTGTAGCAGACAATCATGTCGATTTTGTCCGCTCTGACATCATCCATCATCCTCTGAAACGCGGGGCGCTTCAGATTGCCACCGGAGTACCCGCCGTCATCGTAATGCGTCTCAAGGCATACCCAGCCTTCAAGGCGCTTTGCTGCAATGTACGATTCGCAGGCCATCCGCTGGGCGTCGAGGGTGTTGAACTCCTGTTCAAGTCCTTCTTCCACGCTCTTTCGCGTGTAGATCGCGCATCGTGTTATTTGTTGCATGGCGCACCTCCCAGCCTGAAGAACTTGCGCCCCGAATAGTGAGTCCCGGTGATCTCCTTCACGCAGGCGGTGAGGGAAGGGTAGAGCCTTCCCTCGTATTCAAACTGGTTGTACCCCGCCACCTTCACGCAAACGAGCTTACCCTTGTACATCCGCGTGTAGGTGACGCCGCGCACGGCTGGATTGGCCTTGTGCGACGCACGGGGGTTTGCACGGGCGTCTTTGCGAACGACCCGCGATAGCATCTCGATTTCCGTCGGAGTAAGTCCGCCGAATCTGTCTTCCTGCAATTGCTGGGCGAGACGGCGACGCATGAATACGTCGCCGAAGGTCGCCGTGCCGCCGAAACGGGAGAGATATTCATTCTTCAGCGTCTCGTGGTCGAGCGCCGTGAGCCGGTCGATCTCCTGTCGAATATCGTCTTTCATTTGGCCTTTCATGCGTTTCGGGTCACATGATGCCGTAATCACAGTCGGATAGCAACTGGGTATTTCGAGGTTTTTCATCGTCGGCTTACCTCCCTCTCTTACGGTCGCGTTCGCGCCGCATCTTGCGCAGTTTACGGCGGAAGACGTACATTTTGTCGATGAATGTGTCGTCGCTAGAAGGCTCGAAGTCAAACTCTGCGGCCAGTTTCTGAATCGGACTCAGATACCGGCGGAGGTATATGTCGTGCGAGACGGCGAGCCGCTGGCGGATCAAGGCGTGAGGCCACTCCTCAAGAAGCATGTCCAGCACGATACGGAGATGCGAAGGCAGATGGCTGCGCAGAATCTCGACGTCGATCCTGAACTCCATGTCGCGGACGGTGTCTTGGCGGTCATCCGCAAGGCATTCAGCACTTACCTCATCAGAAGATGTTTCGCCGTCAGGCTTGGAGGAGATCGATAGATGCGTCACTCCGCCCCCGCGTTTCTCGGCGTTAACGAAGTCGATGAAGTCCGAGAGCGTGTTTCTCGCGATGCGAGCGAAGTACGTTTCACGTGACGCCGACTTCGGCTTGGCGCAGTTCTCTGGGCGAAACTTCGGTGGGTGTTCGGAATCGTACTTGAAGTAAGCAGTGCGGACACCGTCATAGATGGCTTCAAGCGCGTCCTGCTTCAGGTCATCGCGTAAAGCCTTTTCACGGATCTTGATGTCGATGAAGCGGAGATATAGACCACGTTGGGTCTCGAAGAAGTCGTCAAACTCCTTCTGCACGGCATCGGTCATGGGCGGGAACGGAGTGTACGATGATCCGTCAGGCTTTTTGGCGTACCAGACATTTCTAGTCTGGCGGTAGCGAGACGGGTAACGCTTACCAGAGGTGTGACGATTGATGAATGCATGGTAAGTGCGATTCCAGTTGGTGAGGTCGTAGATTCCTTTCTTGGGATCGTCCTTTAGGACGCGCCAGGGAGAGAAGTATGTGCCATTCCCAGTACGTATCTCAGTACGGATACGAACGAGACGTTCTTCTTTCTCCGCAGCGGCTTTTGCGACACGCCGACGAGTAGGTTTGCCGAGGGGTTCCGAAGTCATTAGCGCACCCTCGCTTTCCTTGTCGCAGGAACCCACTTACGGGATTCCTCGAAACGTTCAGAGAGGAGTTTGACTCCGGAGCCGTACCGCAGATACGTGCGGTAGCGAATTAGGATCGGAACGAAATGTCCGCGAGGCTTCTTCGCTTTGGGCTTGGCGACGCTTGCGCCGCCAGCCTTGTTCTTTTTCTGTTTCCCCGCCAGCAGCGAGATCGCTGCCGACGGCCGATGGTTTGCTTTTGTTTGTTTTTTCATAGTACTTGCCGAACCCGCTGATGTGGGCTTGACAAGTACAGATTTTATTGGGAATAAAGGAATAAAAACGGAATTCCGTTTTGCTAGGATTCTGTTTTATTTTCCGTAAATGGGGCGGTGAACTTTAGCTGACTTTCACCCTGTCAAATAAAGACATAATGAAAATCGCCCGGCGGTAATTCCGTCGGGCGATCTACAAGGTCGTGAAAAAATCTTCGCTTACCCTCTTGACAATAAAAAATTCCGTTTTTCTATTTCTTGTTCCGTTTTCCTGGTGTACGTTTCTGCTTCTTGGAGGCCTTTTTCCGTTTCCTGTTCCGTTTTCCGTTTGACTGTTTCTTCTTCAGAATCCTCTCGCCTGTGCGCTTTCGGTAACACTCAATCAGCCTAATGTATGTCTTGACACTTTTTACGCCAATCCGATCAAGCTCTTTTTTTCTATTCTTGAAGGAGTCGATCTTCGATACCTTGAGTCCGTTAACAAGCATTGGATCCTTCCGATCGGCAATCCAAAACTCAAAACACTTCTTCTGGTCATCAAAGCTAAACGGCCCGCCGGGATCACCATGTTTCTTGAACTTTCCAATCATCTTCAAACCATGATTGACCTTGGCTGTCGTGTCGTTTAGTATCTCCTGATTCTCCCTCTCCTGCGCCAATATCTCGGCGGAATCACGCTGTGCGGCATCGAATTCTGAGTCCATTTTCCTATCGTGGTCAGCAAGCTGCGCTTTCAAGTCTTCGGTGGCTTTGTCGCATGGTGCCAGGATGGCCTTACCGCTTTTGTAGAGGCGCACTTCCATCGCAAGTCTACTGGCAGTCTCTCTTATGGTGTCGAGAATCATCTTGAGATGATCCTTTCTGTCAGATGATAAAAACATTCTGCCGTACGATTCGTACAATTCCAATGCCCTAGCAAGCTTTGAATACACGGTTGACCGAACGCAAAACGCCAACGCCGTCAACATTTCGATGTGTTCCGAGAACATTCTCCACACATCTATGCAGATGTCGTGTTCCGGTATGTTCTCGTAAACGTCAAAGTACGGCCATTCTTTATCGTCGTGATAGCCGGCTTCAAGTGTCTTTTCCGCATCAACGAAGGAGTCGACGCAGAAATTGCGATAAGATATGCACGACTTCATGCGTAGGACATCATAAAGTAGCTCAAACCATGGGCGGGGCAGTTCTTCTGACTCAAATAGAAAACGCTCCGCCCAGTCTACACAACTATAGCCATAGACCGCGTGAGGGGTTGCATTTTTTACGTCTCGAAGACACTTGGCAAGACCATCACGTACAAGTTCAAAGCCATTTTTGTATCTTCCAATTCTGGTCAAATGAAGGTAATACGCCTCCTGTCGGTACTTCAAATAAGCCTTTAGCCGACTACGTTCTGTCGCCGCGGTGTCGCTCCCATCTTCATAAAGCTCTTTGTCATGTTCATCATCAACGTTGAAGAACCGTTCTTCGGCGGGCTTCTTCATCTCTGTCGCAAACATCTTGTCAATTTCTGTCGGTATCCTGTGCTGTTCCCTGTAGATGGTACAATGCGTCAGCAGTGTCTGGAACTTGCCGGACAGGAACGAATACGACGTCTCGCCGCTCTCCTCCTTGCTGGCAGGCATGAACAAGATCGGATGCACCGCCGACACCGTATTGTGTCCCTTCTTGCGGAGCCTGTCGTAAAGCCAAATGAAGAGATGATCAAGTTCCCCTGCAAAGGAACGCGGCGTGAAACCGGTCTGAAAATCCACATTGTCATCATAGTTGTTACGCCCTGTTCCCCATTTGCTGAAAAGCGGCACGATTGGGGCAAACGCCTTTGCCATCCTTTTGCTGTCGGCGGCTGACACGACTGTATTCTGTGCATCCCCTACGTAGAGATTGGCTAAAGCCTCAAGGACTTCCACAATCCAGATGCGACTGGGCAAATCATTATCTTTGATCTTGACGGCAATCCTCATGCCCGCAACAAGATACTTACATACGACCGAGAACAATTCCACGGGCGATTTCTTGAAGATATAAAACGGATCATGTCTAGTTACAGCCATGTAATCCTTATCTACCACAGGCCTGCGCACAAGTATGCGATTGCTTATTGTGTTAAGTTTCCTGTCGCGTTCGGTATCATACGTTTGTTCGTCGTCGTAACTCATGGCTTCTTACACCTCTTTCGATATTGTTCAAGAATCTGCGTGAACTCCTCTGCGCTTTCGACGTGGTATTTCGCCAGTTCGCGCCTGCAATGGGTAAACACGTCAGAACGCTGGATGCGTCCATCGTGTTCCATCTGTTCCTTGATGTACGGATTGTGCTTGTTGCTCTCCCAGAGTTTGTGACACGCCTTCTGCTCCTCGATGCCCCACTTCTTCTTCGCCTTTCCGCCTTTCCTGATACGCCCGATCTCATGGCGGAGTTCTGCCGCTTCGTGGTGCATGGCATCTTCCGTCTGATCGAAACGTTCCGAAACGGCATCCACACTATGCTGGTGGATAGCATCGATTTTAGCGAGGGATGCATCGGACAATTCCACCTTTTTCGGCGCATCACCGATCTGCCCACGTTCGCGCCTGCGTTCCAGTTTCCGAAACCCGTTTGAGAGCGACTTGAATCCATCACAGATGTCGGATCGCGTCTTCTCTACCTTGCACTTGAAAGTCTCTCTCGGCATCTTCGACGGGGTGTTGCAGGCAAGCGTAAAAAGGGAGGTCATCGCGTTGCGAAGGTCGTTGCATGAATCGTCATCATCGGGGAGGAGGTCTTCCGCACTTTCCGCGAGAATCGTGCCGAGGTCAAGAATGCCACGCACACGCTCCGTGCCGATTGAGCCTGGGGCGCACTCATTCACACGGTCACATAGTTCCTCGAACGCCCTGCACTCATTGTTGCAGACGAGCGCGAAGAGCTGCGACATGAGGCGGTCGGGTCTCTCGTCGGCTTCGCCAATGAGCCAAGCACGGCTCCTTGCGAGTCCGGCGATGAAAGAGTGGAGACATTTGCGCACTGCGAGTACAGCTTCGTCAAGAGGAAGCCAGCGGGCATCCTCATCGGCGAATCTGTAACTGTCGCTGCGCATGGGAGAATATCAGAACGGAAGGTTATCTGCCACAGACACAGCTTCTTTGTCGACCAGACCTGGGAGGGTTTCCTGGACAACGGATGCCTTGGGGGTCTGGCGCATGGTGAGGCGATAGACCGGTTTACCCTCCCATTGCTCGTCGGCATCAGTGACCTCGAAGGTGATGGAGTATTCCTTGAAGTTGATGCCTTCCTGAATCAAAAAGTTTTTCAAACTGATGTAGCGGTACGGGCCGCTCGCCTTGACCGCAAAGCCGCGAGCGTCTTCTTCCGGACAGGTGACCGCACCGTACTCGATCTCATCACTGGCGTCGGGGCGGTTACACAGTGAGAAGAGAATGATGCTTTTCACACCTTGCAAGTCCATCATCTCCATCGCGTCCGTCGCAAAGCGCAGTCGCCCAGAACGCATGACGGAGGCATGAGCGATTACCTCAAACCTCTTTGCGTCCACCATACTGGCATGGTCTAACAGTCCCATTTTGTTTTCTCCTGGTTTGTGTCGTTGATGGCGTATATTATATCATACTCTGTATTAGGGTTGCAAGAGTGTGGATTGATAAAAGTTGGGTAAAGTAGGGTAAAGTATTGCGGGCAACATATCATAAGATGTAAACAGCCTATAAACAAGTTGCCTTTTTTGCGGCAACGGCCTTGCAAAGGGTTTGCAAAGGCCTTGCAAGACCTTTGCAAGATTTTGAAATACTTCGTTGTCCGTCCCTGTCCATGCCTCAAAATATAGACAAGTTATCAAAAACAACTATTATTAATCAAAAACAGCATTTAAGAACCGAAACCGCTTTGGTTCATCCTTCGCTTGCATTAATTTCCAAAAAAATACCCGAAACTGACTGCTGCAAAAACCGTAAATGTGCCGTTGGGGGCAAATGAGGCCTCCGAGAAAGGAAAACAAAACTATGCACAGATACCCATTCATCGTCGACATTCCGGCCGACGAATACCATGAGGCCGCACGGCGCGGCGAGTTCCTGTCGAGCCATCTGCTCGGCGACTTCCGGGCGTGTCCGCGCCTCTACAAGAAGAAGTTGTCCGGCGAGATCGAGCCGACGGACACGGCGGCGTACCAGACCGGGCGCGCCCTGCACACGCTCATCCTCGAAGGACGGGCGAAGTTCGATGCGGATTACCTCATCAGCTCGGGGCCGACGAACCCCAAGACGGGCGAGCCGTTCGGCAAGACCACCAAGGCGTACCGCGAGTGGCTGGCGGCGCAGAAGCGTCCCATCGTCTCGAGCGAGGACTTCGGCTGGATGCTGAAGCTCCAGCAAAGCGTCGTCCTGCACCCCGTCGCCAACGCGCTCCTTGAACATGGACGCGCGGAAGGCACAGTGCGCATCGCCCTGGACGGCGAACCCTGCCAGATAAGAATGGATTGGTTCAACCACGATTTCGAGGGCAGGCCGGTCATCGTCGACCTCAAGACCTGCGACAACCTCTCCTTCTTCGAGCGGGACGCCCGCAAGTACGGATACCCGGAGCAGCTCGCGTTCTACCGCGAGGTGTTCAAGGCGGCTTCCGGCGGCGTCGCGCCCGACACGTACATCATCGGAATCGAGAAACGCGAGCCCTACCGCTGCGGCGTGTGGAAGCTCACCGACGGGCTGCTCGACCAGTCAGCGGCCACCAACCAGACGGCGATGTCGCTCCTGAAGGAGTGCCGCCGCCGGAACGAGTGGCCGACCGGGTACGAGGAGCTTCGCATCTTCGACACGATCTGACAAACGGACGGGGAAGACCGATCTCCCCCGAACCCCAACAAGCGGAATCTTCAATTCAACTCTTCTTAAAGCCCATCGGCGGCAAGCCGGTGGGCTTTCTTGTACACACAAAAAAAACAAACCTATCGAAAGGAAAAAGAAAATGGCATTGCTACAGAATGTCATCATCGGGAAACAGCCCGTTCCGCCGCGACTCATGATCTACGGATCGGAGGGCGTGGGAAAGTCGACCTTCGCGGCGAACGCCCCGAAGGCCGTGTTCGTCCAGACCGAGGACGGCCTCTCCGAGATCGACTGCGCGAGGCTTCCGCTCGTCGGGTCGTTCGATGAGCTTCTCACGCAGCTCAAGGCCATACGCGACGAGGAACACGACTTCCAGACGTTGTGCCTCGACTCTCTCGACTGGACGGAGCGCCTCATCTGGGACCGCGTGTGCGCGGACTACGGCGTGAAGTGCATCGAGAAGGCGGACGGCGGATACGGAAAAGGCTACACCCATGCCCTCACGTACTGGCGTCAGGTCATCTCGCTCCTGAACGAGATCCGCGCCAAGCGGAACATGGCGGTCGTCCTCATCGCCCACTCGAAGGTGGAGCGGTTCGAGGACCCGGAGCACGCCTCCTACGACCGCTACACGCCGCGTCTCCACAAGGCCGCGTGCTCGCTCGTCTGCGAGTGGGTGGACGCCGTCCTCTTTGCAACGCGCCGGATGCGCGTCGACTCGACGACGGGCAAGGCCGCCCCAGTGGGCGCGGACGGAGGCGAGCGCATCCTGCGCACGAACGGATCTCCGGCCTGCATCGCCAAGAACCGCTACGGGCTTCCGACGGAACTCGCCCTCTCGTGGACGGCGTTCGTGGAGTGCCTCGGCAACAACGCAACCAAGTAACCAGGAAAGGAAAACACAACTATGGCAACCATATCTTTCAACGCGGCTGAAGTCCAGCCTTCCTCGTTCGACGCCCTCCCTGCGGGGACCTACGAGGCCGTCATCGCCAACTCCGAGGCAAAGCCCATGAAGTCCGGCAACGGCATGGGCTTCAACTTCGAGTTCGAGATCATCTCCGGCGACTGCAGGGGACGCAAGGTGTTCTCGTGGGTCACGTTCGAGCATCGCACCAGCCCCGACGCGCAGCGTATCGGGCGCGAACAGCTCTCGGCGATCTGCCGCGCCGTCGGCGTGGAGCAGCTCAGTGACACGGTGCAGCTCCACAACCTCCCGATGATTATCACGGTCGCGCTCGACAAGAACGACCCGACCCGCAACGTCATCAAGTCGTACAAGCCGAAGAAGAACGCTGCCGCCCCGCAGCAGGCCGGCGGCTCCGCCGCAGGAGGGGCCGCGCCGTGGGCGAGGCCGTGAAGTTCGAGCTGCCCTGGCCTCCGAGCGTGAACCGCTATTACAGGCATGTCGGCCCCCGTGTGCTTATCAGCCGCGAGGGCCGGCGTTTCCGCAGGATGTGCGTCTCCCGCCTCGCCGGGGCGTTCCCGAAACTCGCCGGCGGCGTGAAGCTGACCGGCGAGTTCTACCCGCCCGACGCGCGCAAACGCGATCTCGACAACGTCCTCAAATGCACCCTCGACTCGCTCGTACACGCGGGCCTCATGGAGGACGACTCGCAGATCAAGCGCATCGACATCAGGATGGAAGCGCCCGTGCCGCCGGAGGGGCTCGTGTACATCGAACTCGAGGAAATCAACGAAACCGAAAACAAGAACGGAAAGCGCACATGCTCGAACTGAGAGACTACCAGTCTGACGCGAAGGCCGCGCTGTACGACTACCTCCGCCGGAAGGACGGCAACCCGTGCGTCGTCATCCCGACGGCCGGAGGCAAGTCGATCTGCATAGCGTCGGTCGCCGCCGACGCGGTCAACGCGTGGCACGGGCGGGTGCTGGTCCTTGCCCACGTCAAGGAACTTGTGGACCAGAACAGCAAGGAGCTCAAGGGGCTTTGTCCCGACCTGCCCGTCGGCGTGTATTCCGCCGGACTTGGCAGGCGCGACACGAAGGAGCCGGTCATCGTGGCTGGCATCCAGTCAATCTACAACAAGATCGACCTCTTCGAGCCTTTCGACCTCGTCATGGTCGACGAAGTCCACATGGTGCCGCCGGACGGCGAGGGGCGCTACCAGACGTTCCTCAACGCCGCTAAGGCGAGGAACCCGAACGTTCGCATGGTCGGCTGGACGGCCACGCCCTTCAGGACGCAGGGCGGGCTCATCTGCCGCCCCGAAAACCTCTTCAACGAGGTTTGCTACGAGGCGAACGTCAAGGACCTGATCGATGCGGGATGGCTGTCGAAGATCACGGCGAAGGCGGGCGTCGCCAACGCCGACCTCGACCACCTGCACATCCGCGCCGGCGAGTTCGTGGCGGAGGACGTGGAGAAGGCGATGGGCGAAGACCGCCTCGTCGCCACGGCCTGCCGCGAGATCGTTGAGAAGACCCGTGACCGCAAGGCCTGCCTCATCTTCTGCACGTCGGTGGAGCATTGCAGCAAGGTGGCGAGGCTCGTCACCGAGTACTCCGGCGAGGAGTGCGCCGTCGTGACGGGCGACACGCCCGACCTGGAGCGCGACGAGATCATCCGCCGCCTCAAGGGCGAGGAGATCCCCGCCGACCTCTTCGGCGGCACACTGCCGCCCCTGAAGTACTGCTGCAACGTGTCGGTGATGACGACGGGGACTAACATCCGCCGCCTCGACACCATCGCGCTCCTGCGCCCGACCGCGAGCGCGGGTCTGTACGTCCAGATGGTCGGTCGAGGCTTCCGCCTCTCGCCCGAGACGGGCAAGACGGAATGCCTCGTCCTCGACTACGGGAAGAACGTGGAGCGCTTCGGGCCGATCGACGCCGTGAACGTCCGCGAGCCCGCGAGGGCGAACAGCGAGACGGGGCCGCTCGTGAAGATATGTCCCCAGTGCAGGACGCTCGTCCCGCTATCCGTCATGCTGTGCAAGGAGTGCGGCTACCAGTTCCCACGACAGGAGGCGGAGCGGAGGACGCACGAGGCGCACGCGGACAACGCGGCGATACTGTCCGGCGAGACCACGCTTGAGACGCACGACGTCACGGACGTGCTCTTCCAGGTGTGGACGAAGCGCGACGCCCCGGAGGGCGCACCGCAGACGGTCCGCGTCACCTACAGATGCAACGCTCTCGCGGGGTCGCTGTACGACGCCTACAGCTGCAGCTTCTCGGAATGGGTATGCCCCGAGCACACGGGCTTCGCCCGCTCGAAGTTCGAGAAGTGGTGGGCCGCGAGGGCGTCGGCCGAGTGCCCCGTCCCCGACAGGGCCGAGGACGTGTGCGAGGCGGACTTCATGGGAATGCTGCGGACGGTGAGGCGCATCACGGTGAAGCGCGTCGCCGGGAAGCGTTACCCGGAGGTCGTCGGCTACGAGTTCGGCGACTTCCCGGAGAACAGCCTGGCCAGCGGCCAGAACGACAACTCGGAGGAGTACGAGGACTTCGACGACCTCCCATTTTAGAAAGGAGACGAATCATGGACGAGTGGGAGAGGCTGGAGCGGCGGCGGCGGATTGTCTGCCGCGCCGCAGGCATGGCCGTCGGCGCTGCCGTACTGTTCCTGCTGCTCATGTTCGTTGCGCGACATTCCGGCATGAAGGCACAGGACCAGTTCACGCTTATCTGCGAGCGGGCTTTGCACGAGGCCGAACGGGAGGGCGGGAGATGATCACGGTCGAGACGGCTATGGCGTATCTCGCCGCAGGGCTGAGCGTCCTTCCCGCAATCAGGGCGGAGAAGCGCCCGTCGGTCGGCGCGTGGAAGACGTGGGCGGGGAGGCTGCCGAGCGGATACGAGGTCAGGGCGTGGTTCGGAAACCACCCCGACGGGGTGTGCATCGTCGCCGGATCGGTGTCGGGCAACCTCGAGTGCATGGACTTCGACAACCACGGCGAGCTGTACGAGGGCTGGAAGGCGAAGGTCGATCCCGGCCTCTTCGCGCGGCTCGTCGTGGAGACCACGCCGTCGGGCGGGTACCATGTCCTGTACAGGTCCGCGGCGAAGATAGATGGCAACCTGAAGCTGGCGAGAGGAGAGAGGAACGCGAAACTCGCGACTTTGATCGAAACTCGCGGGGAAGGAGGGCTTTTCCTCTGTACGCCCACGCCCGGATATACTGCGATACAGGGCGAGTTTGCACACATTCCGACGCTGTCGGAAGAGGAACGAGGGCAACTGCTCTCGGCGGCGCGCGAACTCAACGAGGCGCGGGAAGCCCCGAAATCCGCCCCGTGCGGCGTTCCGCGCGACGGGACGGGCGGCCGGCCCGCCCAGCCCGTCGGAGCGCACACGGGGGCCGTGTCGGGCGACGGCGGCGATTTCCTCACGAGGCCGGGCGACGACTTCTGCGTGAGAGGCGAAATCCGCCCGATCCTGGAGGCGCACGGCTGGCAGTTTCTCGGCAGCAAGCCAGACGGAAACGAGCTGTGGAGGCGTCCCGGCAAGGAGTCAGGCGGACACTCGGCCACGTTCGACGGCAACGTGTTCTACGTGTTCTCCTCGAACGCCGCCCCTTTCGAGAGCGAGCGGGGCTACAACCGCTTCCAGGTCTATGCGACGCTGGAGTGCGGCGGGGACTACACGCGGGCGGCGCGGGAGCTGCTGGGCAAGGGCTACGGGCAGTCCATGCCGGAGAGGCCCGTGGATTTCAGCGGACTCGCGGCGTCGGCCGCCGGGCAGGTTCGGGCGGAGGCGCAGGACGGCGCGCCGAAGTTCCTGCCCCTCGGGGAGCTGGTGGAGAGATACCCGAAGATGAAGCCCGTGCTGATACACGGCTTCCTGCGCAGGGGCGAGACGATGAACATCATCGCGCCGCCCAAGACGGGAAAGTCGTGGCTCGTCACCGACCTCGCGCTCTCGGTCGCAACGGGGACGCCGTGGTTCGGATTCCCGTGCGAGAAAGGGAAAGTCCTCATCATCGACAACGAGCTGCACCCGGAGACCTCCGCGAACAGAATCCCGAAGGTCGTGGCGGCGCGTGGGGTTGACCTCAAGAAGGTGCAGAACGAGATATACGTGGACAACCAGCGAGGGCGGCTCGGAAACATCGAGGACCTGGCTAACCAGATCGAGACGCTCAAGCCCTACGGGTTCAGGCTGATCATCATCGACGCCTTCTACAGGGCGATGCCCAAGGGGACGGACGAGAACGACAACGGGACGGTCGCGGGAATCTACAACCTCATCGACAAGTACGCCGCCGCCCTCGACTGCGCCTTCGTGCTTATCCACCACACGAGCAAGGGGAACCAGTCGCTCAAGGCGGTGACCGACGTGGGCGCGGGGGCAGGCTCGCAGAGCCGCGCGTCCGACACGCACGTCATCCTTCGCCGGCACAAGGAGCAGGGATGCGTCGTCATGGAGTCGGTGGTGCGCTCCTTTCCGTCCGTTGGGGCGGTCTGCCTGCGCTGGAACTGGCCTCTCTGGGACAGGGACGATTCCCTCAACCCGGAAGACCTGGACGGCAAGAAGGAGGAGCGCCCGTCGAGCGCGAACGACCCCGATCCGTCCGCCCTTGCGCGGCGTCTCGCCGAGGTGGTCAGGGACGATCCGCCGATGGTCAAGGGCGGGTTCATCGAGGCGGTGCGGACGTTCTACGGCATCACGCAGAAGACGGCGAAGCTCGCGGTCGAGAGCGCAATCGCCGAGGGATATGTGAAGTGCGAACGGCTGGCCCATCCGCCGGAGGGGCAGCACGCCGCAAAATTCATCGTGAAAGGAGACTCCCGGATGGAAGGTTCGGACGACGATTCAGATGGCGATTCTGATTGATTTTTCCGGCAAAAACAAATCAACCAAATCAGAATTCACCAAGGGCGTTCTGAACTGATTTTGATTTGATTTTTTCGCCCCCCTTTAGGGGCGTTAAAAAAATCAAATCAAAACAGAACGACCCGGCCGCCGATTCTGATTTGTTCGGCGGGAAACAAATCAGCCGGGTCGGGCGGATGAAAAAGCGCCGGCCGCGACGGGGGACGAAAACCTTGGGAAAGGAATCCCAAAATAACCCCGGCGTGGCCGGCGCGGGACATTATGCCACAACCGGCGGGGGCAAGTCAACGCCCAACGCGGGGGCGGCGGCGGAAAAAAGACGCCCCGCCCGGCGGGTGTGCCGTAATGTCCCACCCGGCCACGGTTCCTCCCTAAAGCCACTAAAAACTCGGGGCGCGGGAAGGAGCGGGGCTCCAGGGCAGACTTTCTTTCTTTTGACGTAATTTTCAAGGAGGCATAAATGCCAACAGCAAAAGGCGAGCTGACATACGCGACCGTATGCAGCGGAATCGAGTGCATGAGCGCGGCGGTCGCGCCGCTCGGCGGCTGGAGGCCGGTGTTCTTCAGCGAGCACCGGTACCCAGAGGTTCCGAACCTCGGGGACATGACTCAGATCAGGGCCGAGATGATCGGCGACGAAAAATGGAGGATCACGAATGGAGCAGTTGACGTTGAACTTGACGGGAGGCTCGGATGCCTCGCCGGCGGGACGCCGTGCCAGGACGTCTCGGTCGCGGGCAAGCGGGCGGGCATGGCGGAGGGCAGCGGGACCCGCAGCTCCCTTGCCTTCCACTTTGCGCGACTTTGTCGAGAGCTACAACCTCGATGGGTCGTTTGGGAGAACGTGCCGGGAGTTCTCACCTCCAACGGAGGGCGCGACTTCGCGCACTTCGTCAGGTCGATTGGGGAATGCGGGTATTCTGTTGCCTACAGGGTTCTGGACGCTCAATACGTGCGAGTGGACGGGCTGCCCAGGGCCGTCCCCCAGCGGAGGCGCAGGGTCTGGCTCGTCGGTATGCGGACTTTCGGACATACTGGAGACTGTTGGCGGGCACCTGCGGAAGTACTGTTTGAGCCTCAAGGCGTGCGCGGGGATTCTCCGCCGAGCCGCGTCACGGGGCAAGGATTTGCCGACGAGACTGGCGGCGGCGCTGAAGGCGCAGATCGCCCGGTTTCAACGAACTCAAACGGCGGAGACGTGATGCCCGCCCTGACCGCCCGCGACCTCGAGGCCCGCCTCACGGGGCAGGCCGAGAAGTCGGGCGGATACGTGATCTCGCCGCGCAGCTTCGACCCGTACGAGCCGGGCGGCGTCAAGAGCGAGACCGAGGAGGTCGCGTGCGCTCTCGTGAACGGATCGTCGCCGGGATTCCACAGCGCTGTGTGCTTCGAGAACCACCAGACCGACGCGCGGACGACGGAGGTGGACGTCGCGCCGACGATGGGCGCGACGCACAACGCGCAGGCGGCGAACAACAACCCGCTCGTCGTCGCGCCCGCAGGCGGGGTGGTGGCAATCGACATGGACAAGAACAAGCCGACGAACGCCGACAAGCCCGTCCGCAAGGGCGGCGCGGGGTTCGGCGTCTCGGAGAAAGGCGCGTCCTACACGCTGACCGCCCGCGACCAGCACGCGGTCGCATACGCCATCGACTCGATGGGGTCGAACGCCATGAAGTCGAA
>CACWIW010000094.1 GCA_902761035.1 uncultured bacterium
GAACGTGAGGTGCGCCGAGTCGCCCACGGCGTCGATGTCGCCCGTGCGGATGCACTTCTGCACGTCGGTGAGGCGCGTGCCGGCGGGATGCGGCATCTGTCCCATCAGGTACGGCACTAGCGGGTGCATGCCCGCAGTGGTGAAGAGCACCGTCGGGTCGTTCTCGGGAATCACGCTCGCGCCTTGGATGCGCGCGTGCCCCTTCGACTCGAAGAAGCTCAAATACGTCTCGCGAAGTTCGTCTGCTGTCAGCTTGTTCATCTTTATCTCTTCTGTTTCCTTGGAAAGCGTATATTATACCACAAATTGTTCACGCCGACGGAGCGCGGGCGAGAAGGACCGCTACGAGGGCAGTAAATCCGTATCCGGCGAGGATGCACCAGAGGATACGGTCCGTCAGCAACACCCTCTCAGGACGCCCCGTATCGCCCTTCCCGTAGACTAGCCACAGGTATCTTGCGATGCCGAGCGCCACGAACACGGCTGTTGCGCTTAGTCCGCGCGTGCCGAAACGCGCTACGGTGTCCCCGGAGAGAGTGTAGCACGTGTACACCGCGAGCGTGCCGACTGCGGCAAGGAGGATGAGCGCGTCCAGGACGATCGGGTGGTATCCCTTGAGCGCGGGACGCGAATCGCTAGCGGTCTGCATCTCGTGCCGCCGCTTGCAGAGAGCGAGGAACAGCGACAGCGAGAACGCGCACGCGAGCAGCCACGGCGATATGCGCACGTTCATAGCCGCCGCACCCGCTACGGCCCGCAGGACGAACCCGGCGGCGATCACCGCCACGTCCACGTAGGGCACGCGCTTCAGGAATCCCGAGTAGGCGCACTGCATCACGGTGTAGACGAGCAGCACCGCAAAGCCCCATGTGCGGTCGGGATGCCGGAACACCAGGTAGCATGGAAACGCAAGGCCGAAGGCGAAGAGCGCAAGCGCCGCGCGCACGGCGTCGATCTTCGAGATCAGGTCGGCCGCCACCGGCCTGTTCCGCTTCACGGGATGGCGGCGGTCCGCCTCGTAGTCGCCCACGTCGTTAAGGAGGTAGAACGCGCTCGATACGAACGAGAAGGACAACGCCATCGCGCATACGAGCGCGAACGGACGCCACCCCCGCGCGAGCGCGGCCTGAGACTTGTCAGCAACGGCGAAGAACCACGCCGCGAACACTACGGCGTTCTTCGTCCACTGGCTGACGCGTAGCGCCTTTATCCACAATGATGCCATGTGCGCCGGAACGGCGGGATTTCACCCGTTCGTATAATTACGCATCTGGCGGCGTTTTGGGCTTGCTGCCGTCGTGCGGCACGTCGTAGCCCTGGCAGAGGTAGCGCGTGAGATCCTTTATGTAGGATTTATCCGTGGGCATCATAATGGTGTCCACATGCCCGTCGGCGAAGGCGACGTTCCCGCCGTACCTGCCCTTGCCAAGCGAGTGCGTGAAGCCAATGTACTCCAAATCGTATTCCAATACCCCATCTGTCTTCTTTTCGTCTCTGTCCACCACTGCCTTGAGCGAAATGCCGTGCGCCTTGTCCTCGACCTTCGCACCCTGTACCTCGGCGAAAAGAAGCACTTTGTCGGGGCTGTGAGAGCCAATGTTGGCGCTAAAGCTACGCCCAACGAAACCACGAACACCTTCCCCGCTGGAGTCATAGCCGAACTGCTGGTTCATCATGTAGCTCCATCCTGGCAGACGGCCCTTCGCCTTCTTGAAGTTGCTTGCGTGAACCGGGCAGCGATAGACCTCGTATGCCGTACCTACGGCATTCCAGATGACGCCGTTTGTGATTGCAATGCGGACGTCTTCTTCAGAATCCGCAAACGACACGACCGAGCCTGAGTATGTATCGCCGGACAGCTTATTGTTCAAGTTCGCAATGCTGCCCTTGTTGCTGAGCCACGGGCGATGTGGAACGTATATGGGCTTCTTCTTCTTCACATCAACGCCATCAATGTAACGATAATAACCAGCTGAAGGGAAATGCCCGTAAGAATTCGCCTGCGCGCGGGACAGCACGCCCTGGGCGAGGTTCCGCATGTTGTTCTTGCACTGTACGGCCAAGGCACTATCTCGATTACCGCTCAGCATCGGCAACATCACGGCCACGAGGATGGCGATGATGCCCATTACCACGATTATTTCCACCATCGTGAAACCCGCACGGCGGGCATGCGATTCTGCGTTTTTCATCTCTTTCACTTCCTTTCTCTCTAAAAACCTAACATAGCCCCTTGGCACGGAGCGCCTCCATGAGGCGTGCCTGGAACATTGCGCCGTCCGCCGGCGACGGACGGTACCCCTGGGGCAGATCACCGCCCAGGCCGAGGCGCCCCATCTGATCGAGGTACCACTTGCCCTTCACGCCGTCGCTGAAAGTGACGTCGCCCGAAGCCATAGTACCGGGAATCATCAAAGCGTCAACCGTTACTGCGACATTGGCCGCCTGAGGCTCGCCCTCGCTAGACTCGCTAGAATCACTAGAATCACTAGACTCGCTAGACTCACTAGACTCGCTAGAACTGCTAGAATCACTAGATTCACTAGCAGCATCAGCCTCCTCCGGCTGGGGCAGATCGGCCACCAACATGCGCAGGTCGAAATACGTGAGATGCACGCCAAACTCTGCTACAAGGCGTTTCTGGATTTCATCCAGCGATGCACCGCCTGCGAACCAGGCGGCAACTGACTTCAACTGTTCTTCTGTAAGTTTCATCGGTAAATTCAACAGAAAATGCTGTTAATCAAGCTGACGGTAGAATAGAACGCGCATCTTGTGCGGATGACGCTTCACGTCATTTTCAGTAAAACCGCTGCTTTCAGACTCCCACACGTCGCTGCCCGACGGTGCCCCGGGATCGCGCCATACGAGTGCTACGGCGCGGCCGCCCTGCTGGGCCGGCGTGCCCTCGCCCGCTCCGCCGAGTGCCGTGGCCTCCGCGCGCACGAAGATGAGGAAAAGCTGCTGCTTGTTCGCGAAGCAATCGCGCCAGTAACTGTGGAGGAACATGCGGTCAACATCGCATACGTAGGAATTGGCCCTGGGGTTTTTATTGTCTGGCTGCTGCCGCCCGCGGAAATAGTATAGAGGATCCGCATATTCATCCGCGTGAACCGCCCGACTCACATCAAGCTCAATGACAGGGCGATTACTTCCTGTCACAACGCTGTTGAGAGCTCCGTACCCATTCTCTTTTGTGTACATGTCCTTGTAATTCGAAACGCCTCCTCCGCCCTGCAGATAGTCGTTCAGTTCTTCGTAGACATCCTTAACCGTTGTACCCTCCTTAAGGCGGCCAGCCCAGTCCAACGCATCGAACAGGTCCTCCCATACTTTCTGAATCATGTATGACTGATTTTTGCCACTGGGATTGCTTGTGAACTTTATCATGCGCGACAGATCGTCAAAACGGTGCATCATGTATTCGGCAATGGTATCGGCATGATATTGAGTGTTGGCATCGAACGTATCTGAGATCTTCAACTTTTCCTTCTTGTCCTTGCCCTGTACCGCACCCGTATTGTTAGTACCAGTCACCCAGTAGTTGAGCGGCGTTTGCGCAACTGCCGCAAGCATCACTTCGCGCTCCTGGGTGAATGGGTTCACATAGAACCCCTGGGGAGCATTGACTAGTCCGCGGCGATACAAATTCGCCCCGAACTCGAAGGCATTTGGATTCGTGCGGTAGGTCTGGTAGGATCTCCAAGCCGCGCGCGCGCACGGCATCGTCTTTAATTCATCATAATTATCACCCTTAACCATGCGCAAATCGCCGTTGTACGCAGTATGCAGTACAAACCCAGATTCCGTTGTGTTATCGATCTCAGAGACATGCGGCAGAAAAGCCAGTTCACCGATGGACTGGAGATAACCGTTGTTCGAGACGAACAGGAACGGGTCGCGCGCGCGGTCGCCACGCGGATTGTCAGTGATGACACCAAACTCATTTTTTACCAGCGTATCAAGGATACCGCCGTCCTTGAAAACGGCTTCATACCACTTTTTGACCGTTGGACTATCATCTTCAGAGAACCACCAATTCTCGGGAGCCCAATTGTAGCGCGGATCAACGGCGTAGCACGACTTGTACAGCCACTCGTTATCTGCAGGCGGGGTCGAAGCACTAGCATCAGTATACTTTAATATCATCTTGCTGGGGAAGTGCAGAATTGGCAGATTGTCATCGTTGTCGTTACCAAGAACCTCAGATACCGCAGGAGGTGCGTCTTCGTTGGAAATACCGTTCAAGGCATCGTCTTGATATGTTGCCGGCACCATGTCCACAGTCTTGCCTTCGCCGTCCTTCACGCGCGTCCACGTTAGGAGATAGGGGCGGATATTATGGAGAGCGCAGAGTGTATTGAAGTCCGCCTCTTCCATCAGTTCTGTATTAATATCCACAACAGCCCCTTTCTGGTCGAACGGTTTCAGGACGATCTGGTAACGATATGTAGGCGGTTGCGAGCTGTCTTTCGTACCACCGGATCCATCAGGCACTTGCTTGGTAATTTTGACCTTTTGCAGAATCGTCGCCTCCCGCGGCTCCGGCGTTCCAAGCAGATGCATTTTTTCGTCGCCGTCCACCATGTCACGCACGTTCTGCACGTCCTCCGTCACGTCTGCTTTCACTTCGAGAGAGCCAAACAAGTTGAGAAGCAGGCAGGATTGTTCGCTGTCGGACGGCAACATAAACTGCTTGTCGTCGTTCGCCTTCCATTCAGACTCGTCCTTGGGGCGGAAATTATCCGTAAACTCCTTGGAAATGCGCAATTTGTTAATCAACGGAGTATCCGGTTTGGGTTCCTTTCCTTCGTCCACGAACACAAGACGCATGACGGTCTCCACCGTAAATTTCCGCGAATCATCCCCGCTCCCGCCCTTGAACGGAAATATCAGCCCGGAGGAAAGCCGCGGAGGCGTCACCTTGATCTTGACATCGTAGTACTCACGTTTTTCATTGTCGGCTGTTTCCGTCTTGCTCGGGTTGCCGTCTGAAGTAAACTCCACCTTCAGGCCATTGTTAGGGCCAAGCGTCGTGATCATGGGCACGCGCTCCACGCACGGCATGGCGAGCGAAAGGGGCACGTTGTCAACGTCGAGGTAGTCAGACAGCATCATGGGATCCAACCTGCTGAAGACATACCCTTCGCGGTACATCTTCACCCAAAACTGGTTGTCGACTTTCATCTTCCTCTCAACGTCTTTCAAGGAAGCCCTCTCGGTGTTGTCAAACGGCTGATGCAGCGCAATGTCGTACACCCTCAGGCCTTTCTCGCTGTCGCTCGCGGGGAACCAGGTGTCCGTTATGAAAGGCTGTCGCCTCGCCCCCTTGGCATACATAGTCTCCCCGTTGCCATTGTAAAAATTTCCGCTTTTGTTATTTCCGCTGACAAGATAGTAAAACGGCGACCACAGCATCCCAAATCTCTCACGCCCCAAAACGAGATTGTAGTCCATCAACGAAACAAGCGGGGCCGATTTCCATCCTGGCAGACTTTTGTGGATACGCTCTTCAAACGAGTCCAAGCCAGTCGGCTCCGATGAAAAATTCGATTCTCCGGAACGCAAAAGATAGGCAAGCGAAAACCGCGATGCCGGCGGGGCCTCTCCAGATTTCAGGGCGCGCGAGGCGGATGCCGACGTGCGGGGCGCGGCGACCGCGATCTTGTTGATGTCGAGCATGTCGGAGACGTTCACCGCGCAGAAGGCGTAGCGTCCTGCGTCGAAGTTGAAATAGTCCCACTTGGCCGCCCACGAAGAGCGGGCGAGCAGACGCACGTCATTTACGATGGACGGAGGCAGGTAACCGAGGGCCTCGAGGTTCAGCACGGAAACGGTCTTCGAGCTCGGCGCGTAGCGGGAATACGGGTCGTTGGCCTTTGTTTTCCCCTCCTGGTCCGGCGGCATGAACACGCGCGACTCCCACCAGTCGTAGGCGCAGCCGTTCTGGTCGCGGTATACGGTGTCCTGGGCGTTAGTGTTCCAGACGCCCGGGTAGGCGTGCGAGCGGATAGCGTCGTCCACGCGGCTCATCGCCTGCGCAAGCGCGGCCTTCACGAGGTAGCGATTCATGACCGTTCGGCGGAGGGCACTTGAAGGCAGGCGCTCGGTGCGCATCCAGATGGCGAACGCAACGGCGCTCACCACCATGAACGAGAGGAAGCCGAGGACGATCAGGAGGGCGCTGCCCTTTTGGGAATGTCTGTTCATCAATTCACCTCGCTCGCTGGAATGCGGTTGATGTTCGGGAGCATGAAGGCTGAATCAGACACATTTCCCGCTTGGTCGTCTTGATCCACGTCCGATGACATGATCCGGAACCGGTATGGATTTCCCCATGGATCGCGAATTTTTCCGCCGCGTACGGCGCCGTTGAACAACACGGGCACGTTGCCCTCCCGGCCGTTCGGCATGGCCTCCTTTCCAAGGACGAACGACAGGTCGCTCTCCCCTGCCTCCTTCCATCCCTGTCCCGTGGCCTTGCTCTCCAACGGAGACGCCTCGCCGGGGTTGGCGAAGTTCTCGTATGCCAGAATGGCGTTGGTCAGTTCCTGTGCCTCGGAAATTGCCTGCTGTATCTTGGCTCGGCGGCGGGCACCGGATACGGATGACGTGACCGCCCCCATCAGGAGGAGGAGCATCGCGATTACAGTGATCAGCTCGACAAGAGTGAAGCCGCGTTTTCTCTTCGTATTTTCCATCGCTGCCTCCTCTAGTCCATGTCCGGCCAAGTGCTGATGTCGTCGCCGGAGTTCTCCGCGCCGTCCGGTCCGTAGGACCACACGCCTACTACGAAGGTCTTCGCCTTGCCCGAGATGCTTATGTCCCCCGGCGAAAAATCGACCCATAGCTTGTCTTTTCCATACACCCACGGTCCCGGGCCTGAGCTGAAGGTCGGCATTGGCAGCGACGCCCCTTCAACGGGGTTCTTCTCAACGGCCCGTTCGCGGAGTTTCCCTTTCGAGTCCCAGGGGCTCACCAGATAACCCCATGTACTTCTGTTGTCCACTTCAACGCCAGGAAGGGCGTTGTCCGCCACCAGACCTGCCGAGGCCATCTTATTGCGCACGTCGTCCATCTCCGCCACGCCGGCCTTGCCCGTACTCCATGCAATGGAGGAAGAGTTGAACACCATCGTAAGGATCGTGATGAGCATGCCCATCAGCATGGATGCCACCAGCACCTCCAAAAGGGTGAAACCCGATTCTGAAATTCGCCGTGTAGTCATTTCGTGCTCCCTTAATCGCCATAATCGCCCTGGAAGTGGACTTCCGTGTAGTAGATCGGCGCGGCCATGAGTGCGCCCGGGCGGCGCGACATGCGGAAGCTGATCGAGACGCGCGAGTAGTCGTTCATCGCCTCGCACCTCCTGTTCTGCCCGCTGGTCGCGACGATGCGCTTGCCCCACTGTGCCACGATTCCGTATGCGTATTTGCTGTCCGGCTCCCACGAGGGTTTCGTCGTTGCGCCCTCCACGGCGTCAACAAGCTTGCCAAAAACCGACTTCGCGTGGTCATTCACGCTGCCACGTCTCCTAACCTGATAAGAATTTCCCCCTTTTTTTTCAAAATAGGAAAACCAGCCGGCACCGGCACCGCCTTTATTGGACTCGTCAACGGCCGCGTCAATGCATTTCCTCCACGTCTCCCACTTGATGTTGCGCGAGGAGAGCGCCGCCGTGAGCTGCCCAAGCACCTCGTTCGCGGTAATGGCTGCGTGTACGTCGTCGCGCGACTGCTGGCTTTCGCGGAAACCGAGCGGGTAGAGCGATACCATGGCGAGCACGCCAACTGCCATGATGAAGACGGCGAGGTTGACCTCCATCAGCGTGAAGGCCGCGCGCGCCCTGCGAAAATGTCCGATGATTCTTCTCATTGCGTCGCCTCGATGTTACTTGTCGTCCAACATGCTCCCCGTGACCTTACCGACGGGGTCCACACGGAATTTCCCGTTTTTGGCGGGACGTACCCCTGAAATTGAAACAGAAACGCCTCCGGCTGCCGAAGCTCCGGATGGTTCGAAGTGTACCTCGGCATCGGATGCGTCTTTGTATCCTTCCCCATTCGGCGTCGAGCTGCCGAAGATGTAGCCCCTTGGCAAGTCTATGCGGGCGATTTCGACGCCGTAGGCGTCTCCTACGCTCCACTCCTGCTTCCCGCCTTCCATCATAAAGCCCCAGACCTTGTCATTATCCTCATGTCCGTGTTTATTGCACCACTCTTTAAACGTCGCGTCCGCCTGGATCATGAAGTCGTCGCTCAGTTCATACGACGATACGTATGGCCTCACCAGAGTGCTGCAGCCGTTGAGGCCGCCCCCGCCGCCGCTCTTCATCTGAAATATCCGCATATTCGGTGCCGATGCCGAACCAGATTGGGGATAAGACTGGTTCCAGTCGGCGAATTCGTCTATCAGCAGTTTGTTCATGACGGGAAGCGTAATGCGCCCCGCCTGCTTGATGGCGATCGCCGTACCCTGAAAGAGCGGGGGCGTATCGGGATCGTTGTCGTCGAACAGCCTCTGGTTGAAGAACATCACCTTCGTAGGCACACGGTCCATCTGGCACGTCTGCTGGGCGACGCGCAGGATGGACACCGTAGTCTGGATCGTGCCGCGGTCGGCCATACCGCGGGTTGCTGCGCTGTATCCGGCCACGGAAATCGTGGCCAGCACCGCCATGAGGCCAATGACGACCAGCAGCTCCACGAGCGTGAACGCTGCGCGGCGTCCCTGTTGCGTGTGCGTCAATATCATTACTGGACTCCAGATTGCGTTGTCATTGCGTTACTGTTACCGAGTCGGCTTCGGTGTTATAGACGATCTTATAGCGGCGTGCCTTTCCGTTCCCGCCTTGGTACACAAGGGTCATCTCGCTTGTGGACATGCGCTTCGCGTATGGGCCGTTCTTCTGCGCGGCAGCGCGGAATTCCACTCCGCTCGACTTGCCGTCAGTTCCGGATTTCCCCATAATCAGCAAACCGACAGGGTCCATCACGCGGTTTTTCACGTTTTTGCCCACGGAAACCTTGAGCAGATCCTGCACGACACTGTCGTATTCCGCAGTGTTAAGGGTGATGACGGTACCGCGGGACTGCGGCGGATCCTTGGCCAGCTCCTCCAGATCCCCGGGCCACCTGTCCTTCAGCTGCCGGTATGCGGCAATGCCGTTCTGAATGGTCTGCTTCATCGCCTGCGTACGCCGGTCGCGCGCCTGGCGGATGGAAGCGAACACCGCCGTGGTGATGATGCCAAGGAGGGTCGCCATGATTGCGACCACCATCAGCAGCTCTATGATTGTAAATCCCTTTCTCTTCATCGTTCCTCCTGCCCGCGCTGCCAGCTGTAAACATTGTCAGCGTTCGTGATGGTGCGCCCGTTGGCGGGTGCATTCTTCGCGGCGACGGAGCTGCAGTCGCCAAGGCCGCCGTCCTCCCCGGCGCACCAGGCAATGGCCTTAGCGCGTATCTTTTTCACCGGTGCGCCCTCGTCGCTCGTGACGAACCCGTCGTCGTCCTCATCCACGGCAAAGTAGATCAGGTGGTCCTGGACAGTGCCGCCGGACGGCACCGGGCGCGTTAGGAGCGAGGCCCCGCTGGATGAGGTGTCGCGCTTGAGTACCGCCTGCGCCCACGGATCCGCGATTCCGCACCGGTCCACGCCGCGCAGGACGCCGCCCTTGATGTCAACGCCGAGGAGTCCGTATTTGGAGAGCACCTTCGCGACGTTCTCGTCCATCAGGCGGAACCCCTGTTCTCCCTTGGCCGATCTGAACAGGGCTGGCGGCCAGCCCTCTGCCTTTTGGTAAAGCATCTCAAGCGCGTCCTTGGCGTTCGCCACGGCCTCCACCGCCTTCGCCTTGCGTGCCGACCTCACCGCGTAGCGGTAGCCGCCGAACAGCGCGGCGGCGAGAATGCCGATGATGCCGATTACGACCAGCATCTCGATAAGCGTAAAGCCTGATTGTCTCTTTTTCATGTTCCGATTTCCTTCCTTACTTGTCGCCAACCTTGATGTCGTCGGCGATCCAGCTGTTGATTGTCTTCTCCTTGCCCGACACCTTCTCCATCCACGGCGGGTAAGTGCGTTTGTTCGGACCTGACGACCAGAGCTGATAGCTCTGGTAGGGCGGCGGCGAGTAGTAGTAGAACTCCTCGCCCCATCCGTCGGCAACCGTTTTCTTCATCTGGGCGTAGATGGGCTCGCCGCCGGCGGTGCCCGGACCGATGATGCACCACTTAGAGGCCCCCTGGTTGTATTCGTGGGGGTCGTTCGTATCCACGCCGAAGAACGTCGTGTGGCTGGCGACAGGGGTGGTGATCACTATGCCCGCAAAGTTTGGCATCCATCGGGCACAGACGGCCTGCGACGGCAGGTTCTCGAGCATTACCCTGTATCTTGGGTCGGAAACGGAGCTTGTTTCGCTCTGCGTGCTTTTCACCCCAAGTTCTCCCCGCAACTCACCCCAGTCGTTCTTGCGCTCCCCGTTCATAAGAATCGGGATACGGTTGTTCGACTCCCACGGGCCATCTGGATGGTCCGTGTAGATGTTATCCTCCCCGTCAAGCATGAACTGGTAGCGGGGAAGCAGGAAAGACATGAGCCCGAACATGAATACCTGGTTTTCGGACCAGTTCGGGGAGTCCTTATTTGTGAACGGGCCGTAGTGGTCGATGGCTTTGTATACTTTCGGGAGATGCAACACCTGGCACAACGTCTGTATGGTGATGTCCTCGGCCCCGCCCGGACGGTAGGGGCAGATGGCGGCGACCGGCTGTGCGCGGCAGGCCGCCTCGATCTGGTTCTTGTTGAGTGATTCGTTGCGGTGCTCGGGCGAATACTGGATACCGTACCCCATCGATTCGTGGGAGTCCACTTGCGTGTAGATGTCGCGGCTGCGTCCCTGGAGCGGCACTGGCGGATAGCTTCCGAACGCCGCGTAGTAGCCGCTCAGCGCATTGGAGAGCTTCTGCAGGCGCGAGATCGTTTCCGCGCGCGCCCAGGAATCGCTGCCCGAACCCGCCAGGCGGAACACGAGCCCCATGAGCGTGACGATCACCACCGTCACGATCAGGAGCTCGATCAGCGTGAAACCTCTCTTCTTCATGCGCACCTCTTTTAGCCGGCGGCGGACACTGTGGAGATGATCTTGATCATCGGGAGGAACATGGCGATGACAATCGTACCCACGACCACTGCGAGGAAGATGATCAGCGCCGGTTCGATCGCCGACGTGAGGCCAGCAACCGCGTTGTCCACCTCGTCGTCGTACGTGTTCGCGATGCGCGTGAGCATGTCCGGCAGCGCGCCCGTCTCCTCGCCCACCTGCACCATCGAGACGACCATAGGCGGGAACACGCCGGACGACGCGAGCGGGTCCGTCATCGACTCGCCCTCCTTCACCGCGTCGTGTACGGTCTGCACAGCGCGGCGCACAACGCGGTTCGCAGTGGTGTCGCGCACGATCACGAGCGCCTGGAGGATGGGCACGCCGGACGAGAGCAGCGTGCCGAGCGTGCGGGAGAACTGGCCGATCGCCGTGCGGCTAACGAGCGAGCCTATGACCGGCAGCTTGAGCCTGATCTTGTCGAACACGTACGCGCCCTTCTCCGTCTTCGCAATCAGCTTCTTGGCGACCACCAGGGCCACGACCCCCGCGCCCACCATGAGGCCGTTGTTCTCCACGAAGTCGGCGAGGCCCATGACGAACTGCGTGATGGGCGGCAGCTCCGCGCCGCCCAGGAGGTCGTCGAACACCTGCTTGAACTTCGGGATCACCGTGAGGAGCAGGAACGCCGTGATGCCGATGGCGGCCGTGAGAACCACCGCCGGGTAGATCATGGCGCCCTTCACCTTGTTCTTGATCTTCTGGGCCTTCTCGGCGAACTCCGCCAGACGGTTCAGCACCACTTCCAATACGCCGCCCGCCTCGCCGGCCTTCACCATGTTGATGTAGAGGTTGTCGAAGATCTTCGGGTAGGCCGTGAGCGACTCCGAGAACGTGGCGCCGCCGGCGATGCCCTCCGAGATGCCGTCGAGGCAGTCCTTCATCGCAGGGGCCATCTTCTGCTTCTTCATCACCTCGATGCAGCGCATGAGCGGCAGGCCCGCGTTCACCAGCGTGGCGAGCTGGCGGGTGAAGGTAGTGAGGTCCTTCGGCTTCACGCGGCCGCGCATGAACGCCGGCAGCTTGATCTCTATCTGCCCGAAGCCCTTCTTCTTCCCGGAGGCCGCTGGGGCCTTCGCGGGCTTCTTCGCGGACTTCGCGGGCACCGGCGCACTGCCGCCCTTCACCTCGCCCAGTGCGGTGGGCATCAAGTTCTGCGCGCGGATGGCCGCGATCGCGCCTGCGCGGTCGCCCGCCTCAATCGTTCCGCGCTGCTCCTGGCCCGCGCTGTTTTTTGCGATAAACTGGAATGTCGCCATTATGGATGCCTCGGTTGGTTTCTAGGACGGTTCATATTATACCCCAGCGCTCACCCGCGCGCAAGGGGAAAAAGGAGAAGGAAATTCTGGACACCTACGCCACGTCAGCGAGCAGCTCGCGGAGTTTCATCTTCGCGCGGTGTACGCGGACCTTCACGAGGTTCTCGGTCGCGCCCGTGATGCGGGCGATCTCGCGCACGGACAGCTCGGAAATCTGGAACAGCGAGAACGCCTCGCGCACGAGCGGCGGCAACTGCGCAAGCGCGTCGTTCAGGCGGCGGCGGAGGTAGGCGGCGTCGGTGGCGCCCGTGTCGGACGGCATCACGGCGCCGGCGTCCTCGTCCGTGATCTCCTCCTGCAGCGTCTCGCGCGACTGCCGGCGGAGACGGTCGGCCCGCAGGTGGCGGGCGATCGTGTAGACGTAGCCGCTCACCTGGGCGGGGTCGTCCGTGAGCTCGTCGCGCTTCTTCCAGAGGCGGAGGAACGTCTCCTGCACGATGTCGCAGGCCGCGTGGTAGTCCGTCCCCACGCCCACGAGGTAGCTCGTCAGCTTCGGTGCGATTGCGTTGTAGTGCTCTTCGATGGTCATGGCCTTCTCCCTACCGCGCCACAAACGGGAAGTTGATGAAGATGTCGTTGGTGAACAACAGCAGCTCGCCGCCCATCCAGTGGGCCGCCAGCATGATGGTCAGCGAGATCGCGATGAGCTTCACGGCGAAGCCGAGCGTCTGCTCCTGTATCTGCGTCAGCGCCTGGAGCAGCGACACGAGGAGGCCGATCACCGTAGCCACGACGATCGGGATCATCGAGAGCTTCAGGACGAGGATCAGCGTCGTCTGCGCGTAGTCTAGGAGCTGGGCTTCGTACATGGCGGCGGACTCCTTAATGGACGTATGACTGGACCAGTCCCTGTACGAGGCGCGCCCATCCGTTTACCATGACGAACAGCAGCAGCTTGAACGGCAGCGAGATCGTGACCGGCGACACCATCATCATGCCCATGGCGAGCAGGATGTTGGAAACGATGATGTCGATCGCGATGAACGGAAGGTACACGAGGAAGCCGATCTGGAACGCGCGCGTCAGCTCCGACACGCAGAAGCTCGGCACGAGGATGAAGAAACTCTGCTCGTCCACCTTCGCCGGCACCTTCACCGTGTTGCCGGACTCGTCCACCTCCTCCTTCGCCCACAGCCTCTCTGCCGTGCGCACGAAGAAGGCGCGGTGCTGGTCGGCCGTGTTCTTCGACAGGAACTCGCGGAACGGCTCGGCGGCTTGCGACGCCAGGTCCGTCCTGTAGATGACCTCCGGCTTGTTGTTCCTCAGACCCTCCTGAAGTATGTCCCAGCTCTTCGACGCGATCGGCGACATCACGTAGAACGTGAGGATCAGCGCGAGGGCGTTGATGACCATGTTCGGCGGAATGGACTGCACGCCCAGCGCGTTGCGGATGAGCGACATCACGACCACGATCTTAAGGTAGCATGTCGACACCATCGCCACGAACGGCAGGAGCGACATCCCCACGAAGAGGACTATCAGCGCGAACGGGTCTGTGTTCAGCATATCGCCTCCACTGCAAAGGCGGGCTGTTCGCCCAGTTTCGAGAGTCGCCCGGAGGCAATGCGGCGCTCGCCCAGCATGAGCACGAGGTCGTCCGTGCCGACCGGCGCGCAGCGAAGGTCTTCCTGCAGCGCGGTTGCGAACGGCACGTTCGCAAGTTCGGAGGCCACTATCCGCAGACGGTCCGACGGCAGCGTGCCGGGACGGCACACGCGCCCCGGCTTCTCCGTCGACATCTCCGGCAGAAGCAGGTAGTCTCCCGGCGCGAGGCCGGCGAGCTCGTCGGCGGAGAGGTCGAACTCCGCGTATGCCACCTCCATCGCGACCTTGTTTTCGGCTATCGAAGGATGCTCGGCATTCAGGTACCGCAGGTCGCCCAGCTCGCGGACCAGCGCATCGGTGAGCGCAAGGGTGAAGGAGGGGGTGGATGCGGACGGGTCGTCCGCCACCGCGACCTGAAATGTGCGCGCTCCTTCGGCGGGGGTTTCGGCGAGGCCTTGCACGGAAAGTTCCCTGCGCAAGGCGTTTTCAAGCATCTGGAAAAGCGGCCCAGCCTCCTTCTCGACTACGGCGAGCATGATCGGCGGCGGCACCTCGGCACGCGCAGGGAAGAGCTCCGACAGCTCGGGGAAGGCTTCGGACGGCACGAGCCCCAGCACGCAGTCCTCGTTTCCAAGACGCACCGCGAGGTTGATGGTCTCGGAAGTAACCACCGCATCCGCGTGCAGCGCCGCAGGGGCTTCGTTCCACGTCACCGGAACGCTCCAGGCCGGATGCGAAAGGATGTCCGCAGGCGTCAACGCCTTGAATTCATCCAATTGTTGAAGTAGTTCAATCGGTTTCACATTCATCACCCTTTCAACTTGTCGTCGCGCTTCACATTGACCGAAACACTGAAACCGTGTACGCGCTCGGACAGGTAGGCCACGAGCTGCGGCGTACATTTCTCAAGCAGCGCCGCCACTTCCGCCGTCGCGGGCGTGAACTGGATGTTCATCTTTCCCGCCTCCGTGGTGGATATGCGGATGACCGTGCCTTCCAGCACGTCGGAACGCAGCTGCACCTCGATCTCGCTCGCGCCGCGCAACACCTCCGGTGACACCGTGATCGTATCCGCCACGGCGGCCGCAGCATCGACAAGTACCTGTGCTGGAGTGAATACCCTCTTCTCGATAGCCACGCCATCGACGCCGCCCTGCGACGGCTGGATTAAAACATTCCTTAAGTCAATAACCTGCGGTTCGGCATCATCTGAAGAAGTAGCTTCGCTCCGCACAACGACATCATCCGCTACACGAACACCATTGTCCTTCGGCAACTTTCGCGCATCACCCTCCAGTGGGATAGTCGAGCTTGCCACGACCTGCTGTACGGTCGTGCTTGCCGCAACCGCCACAGGAACCTCAACCACCACAGGCGTCACAACCTTCTCGACTACCACCGGCTTCTCCGCCACGCCCTCTAGCGGGAGGGTCGTGCTTGCCGCGACCGCCAAAGGCTTCTCTGCAGCACCCTCCAGCGGAATGGTCGTGCTTGCCGCGACCGCCACAGGTTTCTCTGCAACACCCTCCAGCGGGAGGGTCGTGCTTGCCGCGACCGCAACAGGCTTCTCTGCAACACCCTCCAGCGGAATGGTCGTGCTTGCCGCGACCGCAACAGGCTTCTCTGCAACGCCCTCCAGCGGGAGGGTCGTGCTTGCCGCGACCGCCAAAGGCACCTCAACCACCACAGGCCTCTCGACCTTTTCGACCACCACCGGCCTCTCCGCAACGCCCTCCAGCGGAATGGTCGCGCTTGCCGCAGTCGTCTCGGTTGTCCTGGTTGTCTCGGTTGTCCCGGCCTTCGCAGCCATCTCGCCCGCCACAGGCGGCATCTCAGAAGCCACATAATCAGGAACCTTGGCACCGGAATTCACAAGATTTCCGAGCTCGGCATTCGGCACTACTTGCTCTTCATCGGTGACCGCCACAGGTGCCTCAGTCACCACAGGCCTCTCGACCCGCTCGACCACCACCGGTGCCTCAGCCACCACAGGCGTCACCACCCGCTCGACCGCCACCGGTGCCTCAGCCACCACAGGCCTCTCGACCCGCTCGACCGCCACAGGCACCTCAGCCACTACAGGCGTCACAACCCGCTCGACCTTCTCAACCACCACAGGTGCCTCAGCCACCACGGGCGTCACAACCCGCTCGACCGCCACAGGTGCCTCAGCCACCACAGGCGTCACAACTCGCTCGACCGCCACAGGTGCCTCAGCCACAACAGGCGTCACAACTCGCTCGACCGCCACAGGTGCCTCAGTCACCACAGGCCTCTCGACCTTCTCGACCACCACCGGTCTCTCCGCAACGCCCTCCAGCGGAATGGTCGCACTTGCCGCAGTCGTCTCGGTTGTCCTGGTTGTCTCGGTTGTCCCGGTTGTCCCGGCCTTCGCAGCCATCTCGCCCGCCACAGGCGGCATCTCAGAAGCCGCATAATCAGGAGCCTTGGCACCGGATTTTCCGAGATTTCCGAGCTCTGCATTCGGCACTACTTGCTCTTCATCGGTGACCGCCACAGGCGCCTCAGCCACCACGGGCGTCACAACCCGCTCAACCGCCACAGGCACCTCAGCCACCACGGGCGTCACAACCCGCTCGACCGCCACAGGTGCCTCAGCCACAACAGGCGTCACAACTCGCTCGACCGCCACAGGTGCCTCAGCCACAACAGGCGTCACAACCCGCTCGACCACCACCGGTGCCTCGCCCACCACAGGCCTCACAACCCGCTCGACCGCCACAGGTGCCTCGCCCACCACAGGCGTCACAACCCGCTCGACCGCCACCGGCACCTCAGCCACCGCAGGCGTCACAACCCGCTCGACCGCCACAGGCACCTTAGTCACCACAGGCCTCTCAACCCGCTCGACCACCGCAGGCACCTCAGCCACCACAGGCCTCTCGACCCGCTCGACCTTCTCGACCGCCACCGGCACCTCAGCCACCGCAGGCGTCACAACCCGCTCGACCGCCACAGGCACCTCAGCCACTACAGGCGTCACAACCCGCTCGACCGCCACAGGCTCCTCAGCCACCACAGGCGTCACAACCCGCTCGACCTCCACAGGTGCCTCAGCCACCACAGGCGTCACAACCCGCTCGACCGCCACAGGCACCTCAGCTACCGCAGGCGTCACAACCCGCTCGACCGCCACAGGCACCTCAGCCACTACAGGCCTCTCGACCTTCTCGGCCACCACCGGCCTCTCCACCAAGCCCTCCAGGGGGAGGGTTGTGCTTGCCGCAGTTGTCTCGGTTGTCTCGGTTGTCCTGGTTGTCCCGTTCGTCCCGTTCGTCCCGGCCTTCGCAGCCACCTCGCCCGCCACAGGCGGAACTGCTGAAGCCGCATAATCAGGAGCCTTGGCACCGGAATTTCCGAGATTTCCGAGCTCGGCATTCGGCACTACTTGCTCTTCATCGGTGACCGACACAGGCACCTCAGCCACTACAGGCCTCTCGACCTTCTCGGCTACCACCGGCCTCTCCACCAAGCCCTCTAGGGGGAGGGTCGTGCTTGCCGCAGTTGTCTCGGTTGTCCTGGTTGTCTCGGTTGTCCTGGCCTTCGCAGCCATCTCGCCCGCCACAGGCGGCATCTCAGAAGCCGCATAATCAGGAGCCTTGGCACCGGAATTTCCGAGATTTCCGAGCTCGGCATTCGGCACTACTTGCTCTTCAT
>CACWIW010000095.1 GCA_902761035.1 uncultured bacterium
ACCCTTTCCCGGACTCCCAGGCTGGCAGGGCAAGGTCTTTTCAGCGAAACATCAGGCTGGAAAAGGAAAGAAGCAGCCTGTCAAATGAGAATACCATGATCGCAGATGTTTCGCTTGCGTTTTGTGCTTGCGGAAGAGCCGCATTTGTGAGAGAATGTATACGTTTTCACCACCCAAAACGGAGCATTTTAGATGATTGACAGAAGAGACTTTCTTCAAACCAGCGTGTTTGCCGCTGCGGCATCCGCCTTGCCGGGCTGTTGCACGCGATGCTGTTGCGCAGGCGGCGCCTACGTAACGGCCGAAAACCTCGGCGTGTGCAGCTGGAGCTTCCAGAAGCCGCTCGACGCCGTGGCTGCCGAGATGAAGAAGCTCGGCCTCAAACGTATCCATCTCGCGCTTCAGCCGTTCCTTGAGGGCGGCTCGCGCCACGGCGCGGCCGAGGGCAAGGCTGCGCTCGATCGCGTGAAGGCGCGTCTCGCCTCCGGCGAGTGGAAGCTCTCCGCCACGATGATCGGCTTCCCGCAGGAGGACTACTCCACGCTCGAGTCGATCAAGAAGACGGGCGGCATCGTGCCGGACGACGTCTGGGAGGCGAACAAGAAGATCATCGTCGCGGGCGCGAAGCTCTCCGCCGAACTGAAGGCTCCGGTCCTCACGATGCACGCGGGCTTCCTTGACGAGAGCAACGCCGCCGCGCTGAAGAAGTACACCGAGCGCGTGAAGTTCATTGTGGACACGTGCGGCGCGGCGGGCGTGCCCGTGGCGTTCGAGACGGGACAGGAGACGGCCGCCGACCTCGCGAAGTTCCTGCCGACAGTTCCGGGCGCGGGCGTGAACTTCGACCCCGCGAACATGATCCTCTATGGAAAGGGCAACCCCGTGGAGGCGGTGCGCGTGCTCGCGCCGTGGATCAAGCACGTCCACCTCAAGGACGCCGTGCAGACGAAGAAGCCCGGCACCTGGGGCACGGAGGTGCCGTGGGGCGACGGCGAGGTGAACGCACCGCGTTTCCTCGCGGAGCTACAGGCCGCCGGCTACAAGGGCGCGTTCGCAATCGAGCGCGAGGGCGGTAGCGACCGCACGGGCGACATCGCGCTCGCGGCGAAGCGCCTGCTTGGAAAAGGTTGAGTTTTAAAGTATGAAGGACAGAAGACAAAAGACGACGGACAGAGGATGATTCACCATCCTTTGTCTTCTGTCGTCTGTCTTTTGTCCTCCAGCCATCAGTAAAAGGAAAAGCAAATGAAAGCAAGTAGAAGAGACTTCCTGAGGACGGCCGCGGCCGCCTCGGCGTTCACGATCGTGCCGGCGCGCGTGCTCAACGCGGCGACGGCGCCGTCCAACCAGCTTACGCGTGCGTTGATCGGCTTCGGCGCGATCGCGCGTTCCGCGAACCACCTGCCGTTCAAGGGGTCGCGTCTGATCGGCCTCTGCGACCCCTACGAGGCGCGGGCAAGATCAAGGCGTACAAGAACTTCATGGAGCTGCTGGCGGACAAGGACGTGGACATCGCCCACATCTGCACGCCGCCGCACTGGCACGGCTGCATGAGCGTGATGGCCGCGAAGGCGGGCAAGGACATCTGGTGCGAAAAGCCCATGACCCGCACGGTCGGCGAGGGCAAGCGCGTGATGGAGGTCGTGAAGGCGAAGAAGCTTCGGCACGACCGTCGAGCCGATCCGCCAGATCGTGGAGAACGGCCTGCTCGGCAAGGGCCCGCTCAAGTGCACGTTCGGCGCGGGACAGGGCTTCAGCTGGAAGTTCGGCTGGTCCGGTCGCGTCAACGCCGCTCCGGAGCCGGTTCCCGCCGGCTTCGACTGGGACATGTGGCTCGGCCCGGCGCCGTGGAAGCCCTACACCGCGCATCGCGCGGGCACGTCGTTCCGCGGCTACTGGGACTACGACTCGGGCGGGCTCGGCGACATGGCGCAGCACTACCTCGACCCGCTGCAGTACCTCCTCTGCAAGGACGAGACGAGCCCTGTCAAGATCGACTACAAGGGACCGAAACAGCATCCGGAGGCCGTGGGCCGTTTCGACCGCATCATCCTCACCTACGACGACGGCACGGAAGTGAGCCTTGACGGCGACGAGACGCTGAAGGGCGAACCGCTCCTGCGCGGCGCGAACGGCCTGTGCGTGTACCCGAAGGCGAAGGGCGGCAAGACGCTCCGCCTCAAGGACGCGAACGGCTGGTGGCCCGAGGAGAAGGTGCTCGCCAAGCTCAAGGAGCTCCCGAAGCCCGCGCCGCAGCAGACGGACTTCATCGACAGCTGCAAGAACCGCAAGACGTTCGCGCTCAACGAGTCGAACGGCTTCCGCTCCTGCACGATGTTCAACCTCGGCATCGTCGCCGAGCGCCTCGGCCGTGGGTTCGAGTTCGATCCCGTCACGCTCCGCGCGAAGAACGACCCCGCCGCGGACCGCTTCCTCTACCAGTCCATGCGCTCGCCGTGGGACCGGGAGATGTGGGGGTGAGTTAAAGGGATGAGGTTGAGAGAGATGAAGGACAAAAGACAAAGGACAGAAGACAAAGGTTGGAACAGCACACCTTTGTCATTCGTCTTCTGTCTTCTGTCCTCACTCCAACCACGATCAACCATCTACCAACTTTGAATCAAGGAGAATCCAATCATGAAATCTAGTATCTATCGTCTCATGTCATTCATGTCGGCGGCGGCCCTCGCCCTTGCGGCGACGGCGGCCGCTCCTGCGAAACCCGCTGCGGCGAAGCCGCCGGCGGATCCCAATCCTTACGCTGGATATGGTCCTGCGATGGCCTCCAAGAAGGGTGATCCGATGGCCGTGGAGTGGCAGGCGAAGAACAAGGCCGCCCTTGAGGCCGCGACGAGCGACAAGGAGCTTGTCTGCTTCGTGCGCGACCTCGCCTCGGCCCGTGCGTTGCTCGCGGAAGTGAAGCCCGCCTACGCCACCGATCCGCTCAAGGCGTGCCAGATCGCGGCCGTCTCGCAGTTCGTGATGCGTCCCGGTTGGGAACACGCGCGCGGAATCTGGACGGAGGCCCTGTTCCGTGCGTTCATGACAGCGACTGACGACACCGTGCGCATCGCGTACCTTGACCAGCTCCGCTGGTGCGGGTGCCAAAGGCACGCGGGCGCCATCCAGGTCGTCGTGTCGGGGTGCCGGTCGAAGGCCGTGCGCGATTTTGCTGACGTCGTCATACGCGAGCTGAGCCGATGAGCGGACGTGCCACGGTAGCTGCGGCCGCGCTGCTTTCCGTGCAAGCCGCGTTCGGCGCAGCATTGACCTTGCCCGTCGCCGAGGTGGCGGGCGAGGTCGACAACCAGGCGAAGACCTATCCTGGTCGGGTCGTTGCCATGCAGCGCGTCGACCTTGCGCCTGAGGTCAGCGGTGAAATACTCGAGGTCTGCTGTGCCGACGGCGCGCTCGTGAAGGCGGGTGATGTTCTCTTCCGCCTCAACGCGATCAAGTACAAGTCGGCCCTCAAGAACGCACAGTCGAAGGTCGCCGAGTGCAAGTCGAGGAAGCTCTACGCCGATTCGAATTTCGCCCGGCACGAAAAGACGAAGGGCGTGTCGCAGGACGCCGTGGACAAGGCGCGCTCCGACCGCGACGTGGCCGCGAGCGCCCTTGAGGCCGCCGAGGCCGAACTGGCCGTAGCCGAATACAACCTCGCCCACTGCGAGGTGAAGACTCCGATCAGCGGCAAGGTGGGCACGGTGCGCTTCACGAAGGGCAACTACGCTTCGCCCGAGAAGGGCGCGCTCGTGACCATCACGCAGATTACGCCCATCCGCGTGCGCTTCTCAATTTCCAGCGCCGACTTCCTCGGAATGTTCCAGGGACGCTCCGGGACGTTGAAGGAGAAGGCCGTAGTCGAGGTCGTCCTTGCCGATGGCAGTACCTTTGGCGAGAAGGGCGAAATCGACTACACGGAGAACGTCGTCAACGAGTCGACCGATACGCTTCCCGTGTACGCGCGTTTCGCCAACGCCGAGCGCGTCCTGCGTTCGGGTGGTACCGTGGGCGTGAAGTTGAGCAATCGGGACGGCGTGAAGAAGCCCGCTGTGCCGCCGAGCGCCGTGATGCAGGATGTGCAGGGCCCTTACGTGTGGGTGCTGGACGCTTCTGGCAAGGCCGAGAAGCGGCACATCGTGCGTGGGCGCATGACTGGCGACCGGCTGTTCGTCGCGGAAGGGCTGTCCGTAGGCGAGCGCGTGGTGACGGACGGCACGCACAAGGTCGCCCCCGGCGACCAGGTGACGCCGGCACCGTGACGGAGAAGGTAGAATGGCCGATTTGCTGGTCGATATTCTGGTTGACAACCTGCTTCTGCTGCCGTTCCTCTTCCCAACCTATCTGGTGCTGGAGGCGATCGAGGCCCATGCGGGAAGCGCGCTTGAGCGGACGCTTGGCCGCGCCCGCCGTTGGGGGCCTCTCGTCGGATCGCTCTCCGGCGCGGTTCCCCAGTGCGGCTTCTCCGCTGCCGCCGCGTCGCTCTACGCAGGCGGCGTGATCACGGTCGGCACGCTCGTGGCCGTGTTCCTCTCCACGTCGGACGAGCTGATTCCCGTGCTCGTCTCAAAGAAAATGCCCGTTGACCTCCTCGTGAAGATCGTGGGGCTCAAGGTCGTGTTCGGATTAGTGGCGGGTATCGCGGTAGACCTGTTTCTGCGCGTGCGGGGAGCGCGTACGCCCGCACCGCATGTGGAGGAGCTTTGCGCGCACAGCCGATGCGGATGCACGGAACACAAGGGCATTGTCGTGCCCGCGCTCATCCACACGGCGGAAATCTTTTTCTTCATCTTGATAGTCTCTGGTGCGCTGGAGCTCGCGCTCCACTTCGCGGGGGAGGACGTGCTTAAGAGCTTTGTCCTCAACAAGCCCGTCCTGGGCGAGCTGCTCGCGGGACTGGCGGGGATGATCCCCAACTGCGCCGTTTCGGTGACGTTCGCCCAGCTCTATGCACAAGGCGGCATGAGCGCAGGTGCGCTGATGGCCGGGTCGCTCGCCGGTTCCGGGCTGGGATTGCTGGTACTCTTCCGCACGCACCGCAGCCAGAAGGAGAACCTCTTGATTCTCGCCACCGTCTACGTGTTCGGCGTCGTCTTCGGACATCTTTCCGGGTATCTATTCTGAAAGGAGTCCGAGGCCCTCTGGCCCTGGCCCTGCTTTGTCTATATATACGTCATGGTCGATACGCTCAAACGACAGTGTCGAATCATCAATACGACAGGGGGCGCGAGGGTCAGACACGATTGGTGGAGTAAGAGTGGTGGAGCGACTGAATTTTTGGTAAACTGTCTGCCATGCGACGCCCAAGGAACTTTCAAACGGACAGATGCTACCACCTGGTAAACCGGGTGGTCCATCGCGCCTTTTATCTGGACGAGTATGAGCCATGGCATGAAGTTACTCCACCGCTCCCACTCCACCAATGGGGTCAGACCCTCTGGCGCTCTAAGTAAAATGTTACGCGAACGGTTGAACAAGAATACAGGCTGTGAAATAATTCTTTACGCAGGAAAGGTCAATCCTTATGGGCAAGGAATTGATGAATAAGACACCGCAACAAGTGCGTGTTAAAAGTCGGCTTGTTAAGTTGTTGTTTGTTGCTACGACGGTTACATTAACATTTATATTGATTCTTAGTTCGACAACGATTCCGTTTCCATTGCATTATTGGAATGTTGTATTTCATCGTGAAGAGGCAATATTCAAGCAATTGAAACAGGGGCGGCTTGTCACATATCAATTTACTTTTCAGGATTCTTCATGGGTAAGAATCCATTTTCATCCTCAGTTTGACCTGCTTTTTAGGATGTACCATGGCGGAATTTACTTGCTTACCAGTGATGGTCGGCAAAGAAAATATATATGTGACTATAGCCCCTGTGGGTTTGCGTTGGGGTTTGAAGATGAGGACATCGGCATTTTTAACAGAATGTCGGTTCAGGAGTGTTCCTTGAGTGAACTAGATGAGATAATAATATCTTACGCAGGATCTTCTTGTTTTGTTGCCGAACAAGGTGATGCGTCGGAGGATATTAAAACTTCTGGAGATTCAAAAGTTCAAGAATGACAGCATCATTGTCATGGTACTGTTTGCCGAATGATTTCTACGGTCGGAATGACGTTGGCAGTTTGTCGAAGCATATTGATGAATTCGGCGACGTGGTCATCATTGGCAGTCAAGCTAGCGAGGTGACTTGAGATGAACAAAGGCCATTCAAAACGCCCACAGATTCTCGTTATAATCGGCGGGGGCACGCTGTTGCTTGCTTGTGTGGCGATTCTCCTTGCCCTGCGAAGCGGGCGAAGAGAAACGCCGCTGCCGCCAGTGCCAGAGGCGACAGGCACGCCGGGCGAAGTGCGCGTCAAGCCAGTCGTGCGGAAGGATGCCGCACGTAAGCCGACGGTAACGTCATCGACATCTCGTACCGTCGCTATCATCTGCGGCGCGGACGAGGCGACCGCCGGCCGCTACGAGGCGCGGAACGACGCGCTGCGGGTGATTGCGCGGCGGCGCGACCTGCCGAAGGAGGATGCCGCCGCGCTGATAGGGACGGCCGAGGGTCAGACACGATTGGTGGAGTAAGAGTGGTGGAGTGACTGAATTTTTGGTAAACTGTCTGCCATGCGACGCCCAAGGAACTTTCAAACGGACAGATGCTACCACCTGGTAAACCGGGTGGGCCATCGCGCCTTTTACCTGGACGAGTATGAGCCATGGCATGAAGTTACTCCACCACTCCCACTCCACCAATGGGGTCAGACCCTCTGGCGCTCTTACCGTCTATGTGTTCGGCGTCGTGTTAGGACATCTTGCCAGTTATCTATTCTGAGGGATACGCCATGGAAAAGAAAGTAGTTGGGGCGCTCGCGGGTGCGGGCATTATCTTTAATGCGCTCGCGGTCAGGCTGCCCGTTGTGCAGGACGTGGACGTGGTGGTGGCCGGCGGTTCGTCCGCCGCCGTCGCCGCCGCGGTCGCCGCGAAGCAGGCGGGCGCGACGGTGTTCCTCGCCGCGCCGCGTCCGTACCTGGGCGAGGACCTCGCGGGCACGCTGCGCCTTGCGCGCGTGCCGGGCGACGACGAGTCGCATCCGATCTACCGCGCGATCTTCGACGGACGCCGCGCCGCGCGCGCGAGCTGGTCGTTCACCTACACCTACGACGCGAAGCCTGACAAACAGCATGATGACGCGAAGCACTCCGTGCTGACGGACGGAAAGTTCGGCAACGCGACGTTGGAAAGCGTGCAGTTCTCCGGCGACGTCACCGTGTCCGTCGATCTCGGCGAGGCGCGCGACATCTCCGGTGTGGAGCTCTCCACGTACCTGCGTGAACACAAGGCCGGCAAGAATCGAAAGGCCGACCGCTCGAAGGTTGGATTCCGCACGGCGGCGATGGAGGTGTCCGCAAGCCGCGACGGCAAGGCGTGGAGCCCGATTTCCTTTTCCGACAAGCCCGCCGTCAGGGGCACCACCAACAGCGGCATCCTCTCCGTGCCGCTCGCCGGCACGTGGCGCTACCTGCGCGTCCGCGCGGTACGGGATCCCGCGTATCCGCGTCAGCTTCTCGGCGAGCTGCGTGTGCTGAAAGGCGATTCCGCAGTCGATACGCTTGTTGACCACACCACGCCCATCGCCGTGAAGCGGACGCTTGACGAGGCGCTTCTCGCGTCGGACGTGCCCTACCTCACGGGTGCGGTGCCGTGCGGTCTTCTGAAGGACGAGGACGGGCGCGCGAGTGGAATCGTAATCGCGGACCGCAGCGGACGCCAGGCGATCCGCGCGAAGGTGATCATCGACGCGATGCCGCGCGGCCGTATCGCCCGTCTCGCGGGCGCCGAGGCGACGTTCAAAGCCGGCACGCGCACGTTCTCGCGCATCGTTCTTTCCGGGGAACGTCCGAAGAGTTCCCGCGTGCGCACCACGCAGCTTCCCGGCGACGTGCCAGTGACGGTGAAGAACATCCGCTCGAAGAGATTCCCCAATGATTTCACGGCGCACTTCTGGAAGTGCGAGATGGACGTCGACATGCCGGATGATTCGGCGCGTTCCTTCGCTGAGGCGGAACAGGCGCTGCGCGATGCCACGTTCACGCCGCTCCAGGCAGATGCCGCGAACACGGCGGTTCTCGCGGACGAACCCGCCTTGCGGGTGCCCGACGGCAAACCCGTGTTCGTGCTTGCGCCGTGTGCATTCCCCGGCAAGGCAATCACGGTTGGCGCACAGACGGGCACGGCGGCGGCGAAGACCGCGAAGGGAATCCCCGCGCCGAGCGGGCGGATTTACGTGTACGGCGCGTTGCCGGGCGAGAAGCTGCTGATACATGCGTCCGCCGAGCGCGTAGGCGAACACGCGAAGGCGCTGCCGTCATACCTCGTGAAGGCGTCCGGCACGGTTGCGGACGTTTCGCCGATGCCGCTTCTCGCAACATGCGACACGTTCGTGGTGGGAGCGGGCACGGGTGGCGGCCCGGCCGGCATCTCCGCCGCGCGCGCAGGCGCGAAGACTATCGTGTGCGAGTACGTCTACATGATGGGCGGCGTCTCGACGGACGGTCTGATCGGGCACTACTACTACGGCAACCGCGTTGGCTTCACGCAGGAGATCGACGCGGGCGTGCAGGAGACGGGTGCGGTGTTCCCGCAGGCGAAGAGCGAGTGGTACCGCCGCGAACAGCGTCGGGCGGGCGCGGAGATCTGGTTCGGCACGATGCTCCAGGGCGTGATCGTGTATGGCTCGCGCGTGATAGGCGTTGTGGTGGTGATGCCGGACGGCACGCGCGGCGCGGTACGCTGCTCGAACGTGGTGGACGCCACGGGCAACGCGGAAATCCCCGCGCTCGTCGGAACCGACACCGAGTTCATCACCGACACCGAACTCTCCGTGCAGGGCGCGACCATGGCGCGCAACACCCTTGGCACGGGCTACGCGAACTCCGACCTCGGCTTCGTGGACGATACGGACGCCGCCGACGTCTTCTACTTCGCGCTCCGCTCGCGCATGAGCATGCCGGACGGTTCGTGGGACCAGTCGCAGGTGGTCAACAGCCGCGAGCGCCGCCGCATGGTGGGCGCGTTCTACATGACGCCGCCCGACGTGATGAACGGCCGCACGTATCCCGACACGGTGGTGCGTACCTACTCGAACTTCGACTCGCACGGACAGACCGCGCACGACGCGTTCTTCATCGAGGATCCCGGCCACAAGCCTATGTACGTGAACCTGCCGTACCGCTGCTTCCTCCCGAAGACGCTCGACGGCGTGCTCGTGATGGGGCTTGGCATCAGCGCGCACCGCGACGCAATGCCAATCCTGCGCATGGAACCCGACGTACAGAACCAGGGCTACGTGGCGGGCTATGCAGCGGCGTCTGCCGTAAAGGCGGGAGTCTCCGTGCGCAACGTGGACATCAAGGCGCTCCAGAAGCACCTCGTGGAGAAGAAAATCATTGGACCGGACGTGCCGAATCAGAAGGACTCCTTCCCGCTCTCCGACGAGACGTTCGCCAAGGCCGTACACGACCTCGCGAACAACTACAAGGGCCTCGCCGTGCTGATGACCGACCCCGACCGGGCGCGTCCGCTCCTCGCACGCGCCTACGCAGCGGCGGAAGGCGCGGCGAAGTTCAACTACGCCCACCTACTCGCGATGCTTGGATGCGACGACGGCGCGGCGCTCGTGCTCGCAAAGTTCAAGGCGATGGACTGGGACAAGGGCTGGAACTACCGCGGCATGGGCCAGTACAACCGCAGCGTGAGCTGGGTGGACAGCTACGCGATCGCGCTCGGCCACGCGAAGGTACAAGCCGCAGTGCCCGCGCTCGTAGAGAAGGCGGACCAGCTCACGGAGAAGAGCGAGTATTCGCACTTCCGCGCCATCGCCCGCGCTCTTGAGGAGATCGGCGACAAGTCTGCCGCCCCCGCGCTCGCGCGCGTGCTGAAACGTCCCGGCATCGGCGGCCACGCGCAGAAGATGCAGGCGAACGTGCCGGTTTTCGCAGGTTACTCCAACAAGGCGGGTGACTGGGAGCGCACGCTCTCTCTGCGCGAGATCTGCATTGCCCGCGCGCTCTACCGTCTCGGTGACACGCCCGACGGCCTCGGCCGCCGCACGCTGGAAGCCTACGCGGCCGATCCCCGCCGCGCGTTCGCCACGCATGCGCAGCTCGTGCTGGGCAAGTGACTGCCCTTGCGTACTATTGACGGCGAAATGGGGAAAAGTGTATAATGGGCACCATGCAAACGGTAAACAAAGATTCAAACGACTTCGGCGAAATCCGCCGCGAGGGCTACGTCTATGTCGATAAGACGGCGTGGTTCCACCGTCTCGCCTCGGCAAAGGGCGAGAAGATGTTTTTCCTCGCGCGTCCGCGCAGGTTCGGCAAGTCGCTGATGATCTCCACTCTTGAGGCGATGTTCCAGGGGAAGCGCGCGCTGTTCGAGGGCCTCGCCATCATGGACACCGACTGGGACTGGAAGAAGAAATATCCCGTCATCCACCTCAACATGGGGATGTGCGCGGCGGAGGATTACGACAGGTTTTCCGCTAACCTGCCAGAATGCATGAAACACGGGCTTGCGGGTGCTGGATGTAAATACAATGCGAAGTTGACGCCGGAAGTCAACTTCGGGAACGCCATAGACGCACTTGCGAAGAGGGGCACTCCGCCCGTCATCCTGATCGACGAGTATGACGACCCCGTGGCGAAGGCGCTGAAGAACGTGGAGGTGGCGGAGCGCGTGCGCTCGTCCCTCGCGCCCATCTACGGGCAGATGAAGGACCGTTCCGGGAAGATTCGTTTCCTGATGATCACGGGCGTCTCGAAGTTCACGAAGCTTTCGATCTTCTCCACGCTCTCTTCGCTCGTTGATATTTCCTTTGAGGATGACTACGCCGCGATGCTCGGCTATACTGAGGATGAACTCGACCGCTACTTTACCGAGCACATGGAGGCGCACCGCAAGGTGATGAAGCTTTCGGCAAAGGCGTACCGTGCCGAGATCAAGAGGCGTTACAACGGTTACCGATTCTGGCGTTTCACGGGGGAGAACGTGTACAACCCCGTCTCGATCAACCTTACGATGGCGAATCGTCCGCCGCAGTTTGAGCTCTATTGGGCTGAGACGGGGAAGGCGTCGTTCCTGATGAACTTCCTGAAACGTGGTGACGTGTTGGCCATCGACATTGACGAGCCGGGTAGCGTGGTGAAGGCCGAACTGGATGTATCTGACCTTAGCTCCTTCCCCGTGAAAGGGATGCTCTACCAGACGGGTTACCTCACGATTGACAAGTACGAGAATGGCCTTTTCACCTTGCGCGTTCCAGACGAGGAGGTGCGTCAGGACCTTGCGGCGCTCATGTCGGGCCTTGTGGCGGATAAGGATGTGCGCTGGGCTGCGTCCATCGGCGTGACGCTCTGTCTTGCACAGTGGGACAAGTTCTTCGATGGCCTCGCGGCGCTTTACGCAGGCGCGGTGTACGGTTCCACGGAGGGAAGACCGCACGAGCTTTCCTACGCGCGCTGCCTGAAGTTCCTGTTGCAGGGACAGGGCTTCCGCGTGGAGCAGGAAGTGTCGCACACGGGCGGGCGCACGGACATCGTGGCGGACCATCCCTGCGGCACGTACATCTTCGAGTTGAAGGTGAACAAACCACCGAAGGTCGCGATGTCGCAGGTGCAGCGCAAGAAATATGCCGAGCCCTACCGCGCCTCCGGCAAGCCCGTCTGGGCGGTCGGTCTTTCCTTCAACGGCAAGACGCGCCAGTTCAAGTCCGGCGTCGCGGAGAGTGTAAAATGTAAAGTGTAAAGTGTAAAGTGAATAGTTGAACCGGTCTCTGAAAGGATGAAAAAATGAAGTTTGCAAAAACTTGCTGTTGTACGCTTGCTGTCACTATATGCATGGCGGCGGGAGGCGCTGAATACGACGTTGCCGCGCTCGTCTATCCGGGCTACCATCCGGAGCCAAGGTGGAAGGAGCTGGGGCTCTTCCCCGAGGGACAGGGCGAGTGGTTCAACGTGAAGGACGCTAAGCCGAAGTGGCCCGGACACTACCAGCCTCGCGTTCCAGTGTGGGGTTACGAGAACGAGGCCGATCCGAAGGTGATGGAGAAGAAGATCGAGGCGGCGTCATCGCACGGCGTCAACGTGTTCATCTTCGACTGGTACTGGTACGGTGAGCGTCCGTTCCTCGAGGGCACGGTTGCCGACGGATTCCTCGGCGCGAAGAACAACGGCAAGATGAAGTTCTTCCTCATGTGGGCGAACCACAACTGGTCCGATTGCGTCGACAAAAGGGCGCCGGCAAAGAACAGCAAGACCATCTGGCTCGGCGGTGTGGACGGAGAGGCGTTCAAGCGGATGACTCGGCGGGCGATCAAGAAGTTCCTCTCGCGTCCGAACTACTACCGCATCGGCGGGAAGCCCGTGTTCATGATCTACGAGGTCGGCTCGTTCGTGAAGGGGATGGGCGGCATGGAGAATGCCGCCGCCGCGCTCCGCCAGTTTGACGCGGACTGCGCGAAGGCTGGTCTTGGCGGTGTGCATATCATGGCGTGCAGCTGGGGACAGTGCAAGCCGGAGCACATCGCCGCGCTCGGGATCGAGTCCGCGACCATGTACACCTACGCGCACCATGTGCGACCGAAGGGCGACTACGCGCAGTGGGCGGAGAAGGGACTGGCGAAGCTAGATTCCGAAAAGGCGCGTCTCAAGGGACTCAAGGCGTACTTCGCCCATGCGTCCGTGGGCTGGGACAACAACCCGCGCTTTCCGGAGAAAATGCCGTGCGTGACCGGTTCGACGCCGGAGAAGTTCGAGAAGGTACTGCGCCGCGCGAAGGACTGGTGCGACCGCAACACGCCGCCCGGCTATCCGAAGCTCATCTCGATCAACGCCTGGAACGAGTGGATCGAGGGTTCGTATCTGGAGCCCGACGAAAAGCACGGCATGGGCTACCTGGAGGCCATCCGCCGCGTGTTCGTCCGTTAAAAGCCTTTTGACGGAGGGACTGTCCCCCTGCAACATCGAGCCGGCGTAAGTGATGAAGAAGACAGCTAAGAGGAGCCACGCATGGAGGGAAAAACTGAGGGGGCTTCTTGTCGCGGCAATTGTGTTCGGCGCGGCGCATGGCGTGTTGTCGGCGGATCAATACTGGGTTGGCGGTGAAGGCGGACTCTGGGTCGGCGACAACTGGTCGGAAGCAGCAGATGGCACGGGCGCTGCGTGGGTTGACGGCAGCAGGGGCGTTTTTACAACGACCCCGACGGCGGTCGACCTCGCCGGGTTTTCGCCGACGGCCACCTATCTGACCGGATCCGGATTCTCCGCTGGAAACCTCTGCGAGATCGCCGTCACGAATGCTTCCGAGACGGTCCCGACACTGACGCTCACCTCGGCTGCATCCGACTTTACGGTCGCGACGTTCTCGAATGTCAACGTCCATTGCACAACGACCGGCAATATGGGCCTGAACAACTCGTCGCACCTGCATCTCGGCGAAGGGGCGAAGTTCACGATGGCCAGTGGCGGGAGGTTCCTTGTCGGCAACAGCATCTCCTGCTCGAATTCGCTTGTCGTCGCGGCCGGCGCGAAAGCGACCGTCTCGAAGGAGTTCTGGATCGGATGCGGAAGCCAGAACTCGCTACATCCGATTGGCGTCGTGCATGTCGCGGGCGGCGAGCTGACGGTCAACGAGAACATCTTCATGGGGCGGCACACGTCCACGGCCAACAACCACTGGAAATACGGAAACGGGGGTACGGGCGTTCTCTGGGTCGAATCCGGAACGTGCAACGTCAACGGCGAAATCATCTCGAACGCGCAGTACCTCGACAGCGGCGAAACGTCCAAATACACCCAGCGCACGCGGATCATCGTTGGCACGAACGGTGTCCTGAATGTTTCTTCGAACATCCGAAACCGCGAGTGGTGCGCCGAGCAGACCTTCCTGGTCGACGGCGGGCTTCTGCAGACCGCTGGCGGCTTGAAGATCGACGACGGCGGGACGACGGTGCGAAACTACACCCTCACCGTCAGGAATGGCGGAACGCTCGCCGTCGGCAACGCCTTCCACGTCAACACCAGCGGCACCTACGGCTGGGAGACGATCCTGTTCGACAACGGCACCTTCAAGGCACTGAACAGCTTCCCCACGGCCGCGAACGGAAGCCGCAAGACCTTCACGGTCGGCGAGGGGAACATGATGATCGACACGCAGGGGTATACTCTGACATGGCAGCTCCGCATCGACGCCGGCGCGGGCAAGGTGGTGAAGAAGGGGGCCGGGACGCTGAGCGTAAAGTTTTCGCCCTACAACACCGGCGGCATGGAGATCGCCGAAGGCACCGCGTGCCTTGAAAGTGGAGATCAGCGCATCGTGAACGGGCCAATTTCTGTAACGGAAGGCGCGACGCTTGAAATCGCGTCTGGAAACACCGCCCCCTACCACGCCACGGCGGTCACGTTTGAAGATGGAGCGAAGCTGAAGCTTCCGTATTCCGCCGGACAGGTCATCCCCGTCAAATCACCGTCCTTTGCGCTGGAGGGACGGCTCGACGTGTCATTCGGCGCGGCGCTTGGCCCCGGCGCATATCCGCTCCTCACGATGACGGGCGAGGGGACGTTCGATGCGGACGTTCTTTCATGCATCAACCTGCCGGAGGACAACGCATACGCCGGCGCGCAGATTGCGCTTTCGATGGACGCGAAGTCGGTGATGCTCATCTTGGGCACCGACCCCGTCTGGATCGGAGGCACGAGCGGCGACCTCGGCGATCCCGCGAATTGGTCCACGGGCGTGGTCCCCGGACCGAACACCAACGCGATCATCACGACGAACAGCGCGGCGTTCAAGGCGACGTCGATCACGTTCCCGGCGGGGTGTCCGAAGGTGACGATCGAGGGCGATCCGCTTGTCGGCATCGAGGCAATCAACAACCTCTCCTCGGCGAAACACGAATTCAAGGCCGCCGTCTCCGGCGATGTCGTTGCCGTCAGCAACACGACGGCGCACTGCGTGTTCACGGGAGGTCTGACGGTGAACGGCATCAGGTTCGGCGCACTGACGGATCTCGCCGGGTCGACGCTCAAGTTCAACTTCACGGAAAAAAGAATCGCGCCGACACTGGTGTTTTCACAGTCCTTGACGGTCGCCGTCCGCGCCGCGAACTACAACGTCCGGTGTAAGGTGAGCGAGGGCGACGGCACGAACAACTGGGACAACCGCAAGGTGGATTTCGTCAACCTCGTGAAGGACATCGCGCCGGACGTCATCGGCTTCCAGGAGGTCAAGAGCGAGCAGTACAGCTATCTGAAGGGACAGTTGAGCGGGTATGCATTCTACGGGAGTTACCGCGACAACACCTCAAGCAGCGAGGCGTGTCCGGTCGCGTACCTCAAAAGCCGGTTCGATTTCATTGAGGGCGGCACGTTCTGGCTTTCGGCGACGCCGAGCGTCGTCGGCTCGAAGGCGTGGGGCAACGGCATCGAGAATTCGGGCTATCCGCGAATCTGCACGTGGGCGCTTCTCAGGGACAAGGCGAGCGGCGGCGTCTTCTGCTTCGCCGGCACCCATCTCGACCTGAATGCCGGGCCGAGGCTCGCGGGGATGCGCCTCATCCTTTCGTCGCTCGTGGAGAAGTACGACGCCCTGTCCGTTCCGGTTGCCCTCGTCGGCGACATGAACGCCCTGGAGACGGAAAGTTCCATGCTTGCTGCGACAGCGCTCATGCAGGATTCGCTTCTCGTCTCGAAGACCACGCCGACGGGCTCGTGGCGCACGTTCAACGCCTTCAGCTGGAAGAGCGACGAGGTCTCCAATGTGGATGCGCTGGCCAACTACACGGCGGCGGAGCGCACGGCGGCATCGTCGATGATCGGCTCGCGCATCGACTACATTTTCGCCTCGCGCGGAATCGATGTCGAGTCGTTTGCGACGCGCAACGACGCGCGACCGGGGAAGCAGTACTATCCGAGCGACCACTATCCCGTTGTCGCCGACCTGCGGCTCTCGCACGTGAACAACCTCTCCGGCGGCAAGGTGCGCATCGAGGTCGGCAAGAGCGTGGAACGCGTCGGTCGAGGGCGATATGTCCTGACGAGCGGGGCGAATCTGTCCAACGCCGACGGTCTTGAGTTCGTGCTTCCCAAATGGGTCGAACGCGCGGCGGTGGAGGACGGCGAGATCGTGATCTACGCCAAACTCGCTCCGTTCTCTCTGAGAATCAGGTAGAAACCGTGTTCGGGTTCCAGAGACTGATACTTGGAGGAGTAAATTGCAAATAAAACTTATTAGGAGGAGCGTATGATGAAAAAAGACTGTATGATTGCGACCGCAGCGGCACTGTGTGCCGCGACGTGCCTGGGCGGAATCGACCTGAACGGGTCGTGGGAGTTCCGCTTCGAGGAGGGCAAGACGCTCGAGACGTCGAGTGGCGCGGATTTCGCCGCGACCGACAGGATGTCTGTGCCGGGATGCTACGACATGCAGCCGAAATGGCTCTGCAAGCGCGGCACGGGCCTCTACCGCCGGACGTTCAGGCTGGAGAAGCCCGTTGAGGGCGCCTGGATCGTCGTGGACGGTATGGGGCTGCGCGCGAAGTTCGCGATAGACGGTAAGCAAGTCGGCGGAATCCAGCCCTATCCATGGGCCAGGCTGGAGATTCCGACCGGCCCGCTTGGAGCGGGCGAGCACACGGTATTCGCCGCCGTCGACAACGTGTTGGACTGGAGCACGCAGAAGCTCGCGCTTCCGAATTACGACTTCTACCTCTACGGCGGGTTCTTCCACGGCGTGTCGCTCTCGCTGGACAACCGCAAGCTCTTCGTCCGGACCCGCGACTACAAGACAGGCACCGTTGAGATCGAGGCGGTGAACTTCGGGAAGCGCGACTTCGAGGGGAAACTTCTCTTCGACGGCAAGAACGAGGTCGGGGCCGTGTTCAAGGACGGTCGCGCGACGGTGAAGGTTCCGGACTTCAAGCTCTGGTCGCCCAAGTCGCCGAATCTCCATACCGTGTCGCTGGACGGTGACGTGTCCGCTCGGTTCGGCATCCGCGAAATCAAGGCCGAGAAGAGGCGGCTGTGGCTGAACGGAGAGGTGCTGTTCCTCAAGGGGGCGAACAGGCACGAAGCCCATCCGCAGTTCGGGGCGGCTACGCCGGAGGCGCTGATGGTCCAGGACATCCAGCTCCTGAAATCCCTGAACGGCAACTTCTTCCGCGGCAGCCACTACCAGCAGAGCCAGCGTTTCCTCGACTACTGCGACGAGATGGGGGCACTAGTCTGGGAGGAGTCTCTCGGCTGGGGCAACAATCCCCGGCAGATGTCCGACGGCGAGTATTTCCGCCTGCAGGTGGAACAGACGCGCGAGATGGTGCGTGCGAGCTTCAACCACCCGTCCGTGATCATCTTCGCGTTCCAGAACGAGAACCAGTCGCAGACGAAGGCCGGGAAGAAGCTGAACGACGCGCTCATCGAGGCGATCAGGTCCCAGGACTCGGGCCGCCTCATGACGTTCGCCTGCAACCACAACGACAACGACATATCGAACGCGAATACCGACCTCGTGTCGTTCAACACCTATCCCGGCTGGATAGGGTCCGACGCTGGCACTCTTGAAAACCAGAAGCGTCTCATAGACGAAAATGTGACGAGGATCGTCAGGCGTTACCGCAAGCTCTATCCCGAGAAGCCGATCATCGCCTCGGAGATGGGAACGGTCGCCATCTACGGACACCATGACCCGGCGGCAGGACAGGGCACCGAGGAGTTCCAGTACCATTACGACAAGGACGTCATCGACCGCATCTTCGCCGATCCGGAGCTGTCCGGCCTTGCACTGTGGCATTTCGCCGACGCCCGCACCTACCACCGTGGAGGGTCCAACATCCGCGTGAAGCTGCTGGCGGAGAACCTGGCCGGGCTGTACGACGGATACCGCAGGGCGAAGATGTCCACGCAGGTTGTCCGCGAGGGCTTCTCGCGCAAGGCCGCCAGCGAACAGTAGTGCCGCCACGGCCACGCCGCCTGGTAGGGCGCGATCACCGAGCGCGCCGCCTGGTAGGGCGCAGATCCCAGCCGCGCCGAATCGGTAGGGCGGTCGCCCCGCGACCGCCGACTTTCTGGCGAAGACCTGACAACTCCGCGCAATCCCGCCGATTTTTGCTATACTATCCGCAAAGGATCAAAGAAAATGCCGACAATATCGGAAAGTAAAAAAGGAAAAATAAAGATCGCCGTCAACTACAGCAACCACAATCCTCCGCATTTTCATGTGATCAAGGGGAAGAAGACAATTGCCCTTGTTTCCATTCGCGATGCGGTGGTTATAGAAGGCGTTCTTCCTCGTGTATTGATGCACCGTGTTCTTGGCTGGTGCGTTTCTCATACAAAAGAATTGCTTGCGGATTGGAATCTCACGCGCCAGGGCAAAGAGCCAAAATGGATTGACTGGACGATTGACTGAAAGGAGTAAACAATGCTTCATGATATTTGCATGGTAAAGCCGGCAACGGGGCGCAAAGTTGACTGTTATTTCACTACAGGCCACGTTAAGCGTTTTGACATGGCGCATCTTCTTGGACCAGATTGCGGTCCGGTCTTTCGTCCGCTGCGCAATCGCAAGACGTTCCTCTCTACCATGACGGTAATGAACGGAACGCTTGCGTTTGATGTCGCGGGTGGCCGCAATGATCGCAAATGCGTGGACATTAACCCCGAGACGATTTTTGAAAAAGGGGTGACGGTGGCATCGCCATACTGAACGGCAAACCAATTTCCAACCGCAGGACTGAAACGAGAAAGGAACCAACGGCAAAACAGTGAAACGGTCTTATGCGGCTCAGCCGCCACGGTCACACGCAACGGGAGCGGCCGCGCTTGTCGTGGCCAAAAAGGTAGGGCGTTTTCGATGAAACCGCCGCCGAATCGGTAGGGCGGTCGCCCCGCGACCGCCGCCCCCAAGCGGAGTTGACAAAGACAATTTAGCATCACACCAAAACAGCCGTTTGAAAAATATGCTATACTATACGCGACTTTGAAATGCACATTTTAGACGAGATACGCGCGAAGCGGGGTGAAATCCGCGCTGTCGCGAGGAGGCACAAGGCTGAAAAGCTTTGGGCCTTTGGCCCTTGCGGCTATAAGGAGGTGCTCGCATGAGGGTTTATCTCGACAACTGCTGTTACAACCGTCCGCCGTACAGTGGAATTCTTCGGAGGAGACTGACATGGCGATGACAGACAGCGAACTCAAAAGCAAATGCTTCACAATCCTGTCCGAACAGGTCGGGAATGTTGAAATGGAGCGTTTCATCATGTTGTTGAATCGTGATACCTTTGATTACACGGAGTGGCGGAAGAACAACCTTTTTCAAGGTGAAACGGTTGATTCGCTGTGCGACCAGATCGAACAGTTTCAAGAATCGCAAGCCGTTCCGGATCGAGAACCAACAATGGCCTAACCCAATCTCAAACCGCAGAACTGAAACGAGAAAGGATCCAACGGCAAAACAGTGAAACGGTCATAGGCGGCCAAGCCGCCACGGTCACACGCCTGGTAGGGTCACGCGTCCCGCGTGACCGAAAACGGTAGGGCGGTTTCGATGAAACCGCTGCCGAATCGGTAGGGCGCGGATTCCAGCCGCGCCGCCCCCCAAAGCGGAGTTGACAAAGACAAATTAGCATCTTGCTAACAAGTCGTTCTACGGAAATACGACCAATATTGATTGTGGACGGCATGTGAGCGAGGGTGCGCCCGTATAGGGCGCATTTTCTCTTCATGTATCCACATAAGCCTTTGGTCGGGCTTCCAGGGAGTGCATGGAAAAGAAAATGCGCTCTCTTTTTATGCATGTGAGGCGGTCTCCGCGATGGTAGGGCGGCATCGATGATGCCGCCGCAAAATAACGAGCGCGGGAGGGTCGCGCCCTGTCGCGACCGAAAAGAAAAGGAACGATCGCGATGAAGAGGCTGTTGATGACTGGTCTGCTGATCTTCGGGGCGATCTTGTCTGGAAGGACCGCGATGGCAAAGAAGATTGACAAGGAAGCGCTGGCGAACAAGATCAAGACGCTTGCCGGACTTGACGCGGAGGAGCGCAGCGAACTCCTGGGGCTTTTGAGCGAACGCAAGAAGTACGGACTCGTGTGGGAGGAGAAGCCCGAGGACGTAGAGGAGGTGATGCGCGAGCAGCTACCCGTACTCGCCGAGGTCAAGGAACGTGCGATTGTCGCTTCCGCTCCTTCCGCCCCGAACCACATCCTCATTGAGGGCGACAACCTCCACGCGCTAACCTGCCTCACCTACACCCATTCGAACAAGGTCGATGTCATCTACATTGATCCACCATATAACACCGGCAACAAAGATTTCGTTTACAACGACAGGTTCGTGGACAAGGAAGACGCCTTCCGCCATTCGAAGTGGCTCTCGTTCATGGAAAAGCGTCTCCGCATCGCCAAAGGACTTCTGAGCGACAAGGGCGTGATTTTCATCTCCATCGATGACAACGAATTCGCCAATCTCAAATTACTGTGCGATGAGATATTTGGTGAAAGAAATTGTCTCGCGACAGTTGTTCAAAAATCACGTGATTCGATTAGTGGTGATTTGTTATTTTCCCCAAATCATAACTATTTGCTTGTGTATGCAAAGAAACAGGAATGTGTATTCAATGAGCGCGATATTTTCAGAATACCAGTTGTTGTAGACGAATCGAAATTTAAGAATCCTGACAATGATCCCCGAGGGCCTTGGAAATTGAACCCTGTAGATGGCCCAGGCGGGGCAAGAAAAGGGAATCCGTACTATGAGTTCTTGGGAATTACGGGATATTACCGATATTCCAAAGAAATGATGCAGAAATACTACGATGATGGTCTAATAGTAAAACGTCGAAATTCGTTGGGGAAGAAATATTTTCTTTCGCAAGCAAAGGCCAAAAAGGGTGTCCCTCCAACAACTTGGTGGGATGACGCAGGGACTACGACAAAAGGGACACAACTGTTGCAATCGATTGTCCCAGAGAGTGATTTCAACAACCCGAAACCAATTGAACTGATAGAGAGATGCTTGGTCTTGAGGCATAATGATGCTTGCGTCCTCGACTTCTTCGCCGGGTCTGGTACGACGCTTCATGCAGTAATGAAACTGAACGCGGAAGATAGCGGAAAGCGGAAATGCATTCTCGTGACGAACAATGAGAACGAAATTTGCGAAAAAGTGACGTACGAGCGGAACCGGCGTGTGATCCAGGGCTATACGAATGCGAAGGGCGAGGCGGTGCCGGGGCTTCAAGACAACTCACTTCGCTACTACAAAACGGAGTTCGTGCCGCGTCGGCCGTCGCCGCGAAACGCGCGCGCGCTGATGGCGGCGTCCGTCGATCTCCTGTGCGTCAAGAACGACCTATACGACGAGGTGCCGCGCTTCTTCGGGAAGAAGCTCAAGAAATCTGCGGGGCGCTACTTCGACGATGGGCGCGGACGGCGGATGCTTGTTCTCTTCGACGAGACGACTGTCCCGTCCGTCGCGGAGACGATACGCGGAGCGTCGTTCAAGGGGAAGGTGAAGATCTATGTTTTCGCGCACGGGGACTACGCCTACAACGAGGAGTTTGAGGAGGTGGCGGACAAGGTGGAGCTGTGCGCGCTTCCGGCGGCGATCCGGAACGCCTATCGCCGGGTGATCGGGAAGTACCGTCCGCAGGAGGAGGATGCGAAATGATCAAGGAACTTGACTATCAGACAAAGGCCGTTGACGAGCTGGTGGAGAAGTGCGCGAAGCTGCTTCAATCCGGCGGCGAGCGCAGAAAACTCGTCTTCAAGGCGCCGACGGGCGCGGGTAAGACGGTGATGGCGTCTCTCCTCCTGGAGCGGCTGGCGGCGGAACTGCCACAACGGGGGCTGGGCGAGCCGGCGTTCGTGTGGATCGCGCCGAACCAGCTGCACGAGCAGAGCTGTCTTTCGATGCGGAGGTTCTTCGCCGAGACGATGAAACTTGCGCCGAAGTTCTTCGAGGAGCTGGATCGTTCGTCCGACACCTGGCTCAAGCCGGACGAGATCCTGTTCGTGAACTGGCAGTCGATCAACAAGGACACGAACGTCGCCACGCGGGAGGACGAGCGCGGGGCGTCACTCTACGACATCGCGCGGCGGACGCGCGAGAAACAGGGCGCGCCACTCATCGCGATCATCGACGAAGAGCATCTCTTCGCGGGCGGGAAGGCGGCCACGCAGTCCAACGAGGTGTTGTCGCGCCTCAGGCCTCGAGTGGAGATTCGCATTTCGGCGACGCCGGTGACGGTACCGGATGAGCTTGTGAACGTGCCGCGGAGCGACGTTGTGGCGGCGCAGATGATCAAGGAGGGAATTACGATCAATCCGCGGCTTCCGAACGACGAGGGCTACGGCGCGGAGATCACGCTTCTGCGGGCTGCGCTGAAGAAGCGCGATGAGCTGAAGAAGGCGTATGCGCAGGAGGGTACGGACATCAATCCGCTTCTCCTGATCCAGTTCCCCAACGACACGAACGACAAGCTTTCGCAGGAAGAGGAGACGCTGCGGGAGTCGCTGGAGAAGTATCTGGAGACGTGGCCGGAAATTACCACGGGGAATGGTCGGCTTGCGGTGTGGCTTTCAGGGGAGGCGCGGAACCTAGAGGGAATCGAAAAGCCCGATTCGCTCGTTGACGCGCTCATATTCAAGCAGGCGATCGCGATGGGCTGGGACTGTCCGAGAGCGGCGGTTTTGCTCATCTTCCGCGACATGAAGAGCGTCACGTTCACGATGCAGACTGTCGGGCGAATCCTGCGGATGCCGGAACAGAGGCATTACGCCGAGGCGGCGCTCAACCGGGGATATGTCTATACGAACCTCGCGCGGGACAGAATCGAGATCGTGCGGGACGACATGGACTATTTCAAGGAGCCGCCGATTCTGGCACGGCGCAGAGAGGGAATCGATAACGTGCGGCTCACGAGCGAGAGCGCGAGCCGTCCCTCGCAGGTGGGACACAACCGTCTTGGCAGCGATTTCTACGGAACGCTATTGGGTGTGGTGGGGGATGAGTTGCTGCACCGTCCCGTGCAGCTGGAACTTGACTTCTCGGCGTTCGAGGAAGAGGAGGTGAAAAATGCGGCAGTATGAACTCTTTGGGGAGAGCGCGTCCGAGGCGGACGAGAGGATTGCGCTGAACATCGCGTCCGCGCGTACGGCTGGCGTCAACTTCGACGTCGCGAACGTGAGGGTGGAGATACCGAAGGACGTGGACGTGGCGCCGGAGATCGGCGCGACGGAAGTCGATGCGGCGCACCGCGTGAAATACGCGCGGACGGCGGCCGAGATCGACCGCGAGTACACGCGCTGGTGCACGGAGACGCTGGGGCAGGACTTCGACAAGGGCGCGGTGATGCCGAAGCTCAAGGGCGACATCCTGCAGATGATGGAGGACGTGTTCGGCAAGGACGAGAACGAGGGGAAGAAGATCATTCTCGCGAAAGGCAACCGGGACGTGTTCCGCAACGTCGTGCGCAAGGCGCTCGACCGGTATCTCGACACAATCAAGGCACGGCGGCAGGCGGCGCGCGAGCGGATGTTCACAAGCTCGGAGTGGGAGGTGCCGCTGGAGCGTGAGTACGACGCGGAGACGAACGAGAGGGTGGCGGCAATCATCCATGCGATGGAGCCGTTTGTGCGCGCGAAAGGCGCGTCGAACCCGGAGAAGGAGTTCGAGGCGTTTCTGGAGGCGAACCGCGAGCACCTGTCCTGGTGGTACAAGAACGGCGACAGCGGGCGCGAACACTTCGCCGTTCCCTATCGGGACTGGAAGGGCGAGAAGGCGCTGTTCTACGTCGATTTCGTCATCAGGGCGAAGTCCGGGGCGGTGTACCTCTTCGATACGAAGACGAAGGGATCCGATCCGGACGCACCGGCGAAGCACAACGCGCTCGTGGACTTCATGGCGGCAGAGGGCGTGAAGCGCGGCTGCACGATGAAAGGCGGGATACTCATCCACGACGCCGGACTGTGGCGCTATTCGCCCATGAAGATTGAGAACACAAGCGATTTGTCGGGCTGGGACGCATACGTCCCATGAGGGATGTGGATATGGGAATGTAATTGAGAATCTTCAGCTGCCCTGTCCCCATCTGCGAAACATCCGCGCGCACTAAGTCGCAGAGCGGCTATTGTGCCGCGATTTCTGCTTGTTTTCGTTGGTTTCGTTAGTTTCGCCAAAGTTCCCCATTGCCTTTTCGGGGCAGAAATGCCATGCTTGCGCCGCTTTTCATTAGGGATGCCCCCAAGAACTCGTTTTGAAGTAAAGCATACACCCGCTGGCGATAAGGCGTTCTTTGAACGACTCAGGAGCAAGCTTGAGAGAGAGAAGGATTTGCTGTGAAGCATCTGAACACTGCGCTGGGGGACTCGCTACTGAGTAGGCGCGCGCCCCTCCCGAAACGCTTATGAGGAATGCAGATGAGAAACGCGGCATTCCCTCTATTCTGAGTCTTGCTCGGCAGTGGTTTATCTTTTGCTTATGGAACATTTGGTTTTATGGTCAGACCTCATTATGAATAAGGTCAGACCATATTATGTATTAGGTCTGACCAGAATGATAATATCGTCAGACCATATTGTTGAATGAACAGCAGAGCTAAACAAGCTGTTCTTCGTATTTCGCCGTACGTAGCCACACCGTACACGCATGATTTTGGCAATTGCCTCCACAATTTCATGAGTCTTTGGTGAATTGTTGGTGAATCCATGGTGAATCCAATGTGAACTTTCCGTGAACCTGCCAAGACCTATTACTAGAAAAAATACGTAATTGGTCAGAAATATTCTATATAACGTTGAGGAACCCCTCGTTTACCACTTATCCCCCGCACATCAACCGCATAAAATCGTAGAAGCAGCTTCCTAGTGGTAAATCGCGCAAAAGAATAGGGACGCGCCTTCTCGGTAGCGGCCTTCTCGTCCTTCATGGCTGCGCCTTCGCGCGCGTCTATCTCGGCCGAGTCGATGCTGCGGTGGATGACGATCAGCCCCTTCGCCACCTTTTTCATGAGTCCTTGAAAAGCGACGAGGCGATCTCGTCCACGGCGAAGTCGCCAAACGTCCGCGAGATAGTGGACTCAGACGGGATGCCGGACAGCGACTCCCATCCGCAGAGTCTGCGCATGGACGGGCATCGGCGCACTTCGGTAAGCGCGTCCTTGGTCGTCAGGAAATTCCAGACATGCTTCATCACGAACATCTTGGACATCGCAAGTCAGCCGACGGCTTCCTTCCAATGAGGGCGCATCTGCGAAATTCACTGCCGGGCCTTCTGATGATTGGAAACAACTTGTTTGAAACAACTTGCTTTTAGCGCACGGGCTAACTCGCCCGTGCCCATAGTCCAACCAAAAACGATACAATTATATTAAGATTCATGCAAACATAGATGGATAGATGCGCGGGTGAGTTAGCCCGCGCGCCTCTCTCAAAGTTGTTTTTACCAGTTGTTTTGGTTGTTTCCAATCTCAAAACGCATGGTGAAAAACGCAGATGCGCCCTTCCAATGAAATACTTCATTTTCACCCTTGCGCCCAGAGCAAGATTTTGGCATAATTGACGCGCTAAACCCTTCAGCCGTGCAGAGGCGTTTCTGCGGGTTTCGTCAAGCCGCGTGGCTTGGCTCGCGAATGGCGCGGAAGAGGGGATTTTGCAATTACCTCTGAATTTAAAGGTTCTACAGCAAATTTTTGACAAGATTTTCAACAACCGACTAAGGATAAAACGATGAAAAGAATACTGACGGCGATTATAGGTTCCGTGGTGTCTGCAGTTGCATGTGCGGCGATCACGGTTTCGGACGCAAGCGGACTCGACTCGATCACGCTTACGTTCGACGCGGCGGAAAGCCCGCGCGAGCTGTGGTGCGCGTGGGGCGACGCGGACATGGGCGACGGATTTGCGGACTGGGCGCATTCCGAGCGTGTCGCGATCATCGAAGCGTCAGCGACGACGCTGACGACGGCGATTCCCAACGATGCCCGGCGGGCCGCGTACGCGCGCTACTTCCTCTTCGCGGGCGGCGCTTCGTACCCGTGCGAGTTCATCCGCTCCACCGGGACGCAGGGCATCGACACCGGGTACTGTCCGACGCCCAGGAGCGCGATATCGATCGATCTGCTCCTGGAGGACTACCTCACGGTCCAGACGCGGGCGTTCAGTTCGTATGGCACGGAGTCAACGATCACGGTGTACGTCAACGGATACGGCGGCTGGTCGTGGGCTTGGATTGACGGCACGAGCGGCAACTGGACGCCATGCTACATCTCCGCCAAGGACAAGCGCACGGTCATCACGCTCGACGGCGAAAACGACCGCGTTTCGGTCTCAGTGGACGGAAATCTCGTCCATTCGACCAACATCACCGCTTATGTCGCCGCCGACAAGCGCACCAAGTCGTCGGACAGGGGAGTTTCCCTGCTCGTGCTGAAAAACCGCAACGATTCGCTTACCAATTACGCCAAGGCGCGCTTTTACGGCGCGACCTTCGACGAGGCGGGCGTCCGCCATCATACGTACATCCCCTACGTTTCAGAGGGTACGGCCGGCGTGTACGACACCGTTGACGGTGCATTCATCGGCAACAACCTGGGGACGGGCGAATTCATTCCGTGCGGACGCGGCGGGGACGTGTCGGGCGCAGAGGCGAGCGCGGCCCTTGACCTCGCGGAGGTGCGCGGCGGTCCGCTTGATGTTGAAACCGTGTACATCAACGTGGCGAAGACATACACGGAGGTTTTCGACGGCCCTGCGACAATCGACTACAGGATCGTGAAAGTGGGCGAGGGAACGCTCGTGATGGACGGAACCCGCACGTTCAACCAGGACGTCATCATTTCCAACGGCGTCATTCGCGCGAACTGGGCGACGAGCGGACTCTCGGGCAAGCATCTCGGAATCTGCAACACCGGGTCCAACAGCGGCTACTGCTACTTCCAGGAGACTGGCAGCTCGTTCACGGCGACGCCGGGGGACAGCGGTCCCGGAACGGTGGAGCTGCACGGCTACGCGGGTATCGTTCCGTACGAGCAGGACATCACCGTCAACCTCGGTGGCGACGGGCGGATGCTCACGTGCTACACGGACGGCTTCTACGCCAACCACTTCATTTTGTCGCACAGCAGTTCGCAGCGCAACGCCACGTTCGTGAACGGCATCGACTTCGCGGGCAACGCCTTCGAGTCCAAGGAAATCGACGGCGGCGGCACGGGAATCTACACCGGCTGCATCACGAATTCGGCGGCATCCAACCATGCCTGGAACTTCTACAGCGGCAACACCGTCATTGTGGGTACGCGCGGAACAGCCAACGAGCGCGTGGACTTCTACGGTTACCGTATCGTCAATCACTCGGCGTCGCTCGTGATCTCCAACGCGACCATCCGCATGTACAACGACGTGATCAACGGAAATTCGTCGAGCGAACTTGCGTACACCACGTTCGTGAACTGTGACAGGTCTGCAACTGGCGGATACACGTACAGCGCGGGCAAGGCGGATGGCGTGCTGACTATCGACGGTGGCACGTACACGGGGACCAGTCACCTTCGCGTTGGTAACCCCTCTGGTGACCGCGAGGGAACCCTCATAGTCACGAACGACGCAGTAGTGACTTTTGCCGGTACGATGGGCATCTACACGAACAGCACGTACAGGCAGTATGGCGGTACGGTCCAGCTGAGTAAAATGGAGATGATCGCCGGTCTTGCAGAGCTTTACGACGGCAGTCTGACGTTTACGGGGAACAACGCCAAGATCGGCATGGCGCCGAACGAGAAAATCACGCAATTTGCGATGTACGGCGGCTCCCTCTACATTAACGACGGCCAGCAGTCCAAGATTGGCAGTGGCGGCGACGGCTGGTTCAGGCAGATGGGTGGAACGGTATCCGTGCCGTCGTACTTCGGAGTCGGGCATACCACTGGCGCGTATGGACGGCTGGACGTCCACGGCGGAACGTTCACGCACCGCAACGAGAACTACGTCCGCCTCGGCGAGAGCGGGACGGGCGTGGTGTCCGTGGCGAACGGCGGCGTATTTACGGACATGGCGTCTGGGTCGCCAATGGCCCGCAACGCAGGCTCGAAGGGCACTGTGATCCTCTCGCCTGACGGCACGTTCGAGACGCCCCGGCTTTATCCGGACAATACGACGGCCGAAAGCAGCGTCGTGTTCAACGGCGGTACGTTTAGGCCGCGGACGAACAGCCAGGCGACCGACTTCCTCGCCACGACCCTCACCCGCGTCACGGTGTCCCCGTACGGCGGCGCGATTGACACGGCCGGCAGGGGTGACTTCACGCTGAACAGGGCGCTCGGCCCGACGACGGACACAGGCGACCTGTGCGAGGCACTGGCGCATCGGTGGAGCTTCGACGGCGGTTCGCTCGTTGACAGCGTCGGCGGCCTCACGGCGACCGTAAGCGGCTCGATCGACCAGGAGGACGGTGCAATACGACTCAAGGGAACGGGCTGGAACACGAGCAGCGTCAATCTCGGCACGACGCTTCTCCCTACGGACGGACGCGGCGCGACCATCGAGGTCTGGGTGACGCCGCTTGCCTACAAGAGCTGGGCGCGCGTGATCGCCTTCGGTTCGGAATCCGGCGCATCAAAATACATCTACATCTCGTTCAATGGCGGCGGGGAGAACAAGCCGTTCCATTTCCGCATCAATGGCAGCGGATCGGACGAGTACGCGAAGAACACGGTCATTGCGTCGGGCCGCACCTACCATGTGGCACTGGTGCTCGACCCGCTGCCGAACGGCAGGTTCCTCAATACGGTGTACATACGCGACGCAGACACCGGTGAACTGCTGGAGACGGTCCAGGAGGCGTCGAACGTCGGCTGGACTCCCGCCGAGCTCCAGTGGGAGAACGGCTGCTGGCTCGGACACTCCAACAGCACCTCGAACTCCGACCCAGATGCCCGCTACCACGAGGTGCGCATCCACCACCGTCCGATGACGGCGGAGCAGGTGGCGGCGAGCTGTGCGGCGGGACCCGACGTCGTATACTACTTCCGCAAGAAGGGCGCGGGAACGCTCACGATGACCGGAGCGAACACGTATGCCGTCGGCACGGCGGTGGACGGCGGCACGCTGAAGCTCGCAAGCGGCGCGACACTGCCCGCGACGGAGATATGGGCGGGCGTGGACGCGACGCTCGACCTGAACGGAACCTCGCAGACGGCGAAGGAGCTTGGCGGCTTCGGCACGGTGAAGGGTGGCACGCTCGCCGTCACGGGGACGATCCAGCCCGGCGGCAGGGACGCCGTCGGCACGCTCACCGTCGATGGCACGGCTCTTACCTCAGGAACGCTCGTCATAGACGTGGCGGCGGACGGGACCTGCGACAAGCTTGTCGCCACGGGTGCGCTCAATCTATCCAACCTCAACCTTGTGATTGCAGGAGCGGAGTTGGACAAGGGCAAGAGGTACGAAATCGCCACAGCCGCTTCTGTGACGGGCGCGTTCGCCAGCGCAACCCTGCCAGAGAGTCGCTGGCATGTTTCCGCCCACGGAACAAAGGTCACGTTGACGTCCGTGAGGGGCACGGTTGTGATAGTCCGCTGAACATTCTACTAAGCAGTAGAAGAAAAACGAACATGAAATCATATCCAATCTTCGCCGCGCTTGCGGCCTCCGTCCTCATGGCGTCTGCGTCCGCCGCGCAGTTCCAGATAGACCGTTCGGTAATGAACGAGGCATATTGGAAGTTCTGGAACGACAAGGTGCAGGCGAAGATCGACGCCGACATCGAGAAGTACCGCAAGGCCGATGCGATGGTGGAGGTGGCCGCGCCGGACGGCGCGGAGGTGAAGGTCGAGCAGCTCACCCACGCCTTCCACTTCGGCGCGTCGATCTTCAACTTCAACCAGCTCGGCACTAAGGAGCGCAACGACCGCTACAAGGCGCTGTGGCGCACGCTCTTCAACTCCGCGACGGTCCCGTTCTACTGGAAGACGCTTGAGCCAAAGGCGGGCGCGCCGCGCTATTATGCGGCGAAGGAGGATTCCGAGGAATTCTGGAATGCGTGTCCGTCACCGGAACGCCAGCCGCACTGGAGACGTCCGCCGCCGGGCGATATCATCGACTACCTGCGTCCGCTCGGCGTACGCATCCACGGACACGTCCTCGTGTGGGCCAACTTCTACCAGAATCCGGCATGGCTGTGGTTCGAGGGCTGTCCCGACGACGAGAAGCGCGCGCTTGAGGAGGCGAGCGGCGTGAAGTTCCCGCGTTCCGGCGAGCAAGAGCGCCTTTCGCCCAAGGAGCAGAAGAGGTTCTCGAACCGCCTCCTGGATGCGGCGTGGGGCAAGGTGTTCGACAAGATGTCCGAGGAGGAGATCGTGGCACTTGTGCCGACATATTTCAAGAACCTTGAAAAATACTACGAAAGCCACGTGCGCGACATCACGCGTCGTTTCGGCGACCGCGTCGATTCGTGGGACGTCGTGAACGAGTCCGCGGCGGTGTTCAAGCGGCTCGGCGGGAAGTCCGTACGCGGGAAGCCGTTCGACAAGGCGCGCTACGGCGCGGATGGCGTCTGCGGGCAGCCCATGCCGGCGGACTACGCCTTCAAGGCGTTCAAGTGGGCGCAGGAGTCGTTGCCGGAACGCGCCGTCCTCTCGATCAACGACTGGAACAAGTCGGCGACATACGTGAAGCAGATTGAGGACCTCCGCGCGCATGGCGCACGTGTCGGGATGATCGGCGCGCAGATGCACCTGATGAACCCAAAGGCGAGCACCGAAATCGAGAAGAACATCAGCCGTCAGCCAGACGCGATCGCCAAGCGCTGCCGTCTCCTTTCGAAGCCGGGGCTTCCGATCCACTGCTCGGAGATCACCGTCACGGCGCCGGACAGGACGAAGCGCGGCGAAATGATCCAGGCGATCATCCTGCGTAACTTCTACCGTGCGTGGTTTTCCGTCGAGAAGATGGACGGCATCACTTGGTGGAACATTGTTGACGACTGCGGTCTTTCAGGCGAACCCGTTCTCAGCGGAATCTTCACCCGCGACATGCAGCCCAAGGCCGCGTACTTCGCGATGGACGACCTCATCAACCGCGAGTGGAAGACACGGACGGTCGCGAAGGCGGCGAACGGCAAGGTCGCGTTCCGCGGATTCCGCGGCCGCTACCGCCTCACGTGGAAGGGCGCGGACGGCAAGGAACAGACCAAGGTTATCGACGTGAAATGAGCGGCTGAAAACTTCGTGGAATTTCAGTATTCTGCGCCCGCCAACTGAAACTATGATATACTAATCGACATGGAGAACGTGAAGAGATTCAACACGACAGGACCGTGCTTCCCTGACGAGCACTACATGCTGCCGGCGCTAGACCGGTTGCCGGGCATTCGTGAACTTGTCGCGGGCGGCAGCTACTTCGTCGTACACGCGCCGCGCCAGACGGGCAAGACCATCCATGTCCTGGGCTTGTGAACTTAAGAAGGAGAGATGCAATGAGACTTGCCGCACCTCATATTGTGCAATATCAAGGGTCGAAACGAATTCTCGCTCCGCAGATATTGCGCTATATGCCTAAACGGTTCAACCGCATGGTTGAGCCGTTTGCCGGAAGCGCCGCCATGACAATTGCGGCGGCGTCGGAGATGCGGGCAGGGGCGTATCTTGTGAACGATCTCAACGGGCCGCTTGTGGGGTTAATTGAAGCGGTGGTGGCAAACCCCGACGGATTTTTGCGGGACTATGCCGCTGTGTGGGAAGGGCAGTTCTCGTTCCCCGACGGACATCTGGCGCATTTCTACAAGATACGCGATGAATTTAACGCAGGTGACACAAGACCGGCAAATATGTACTACCTTCTCGCTCGGTGCGTGAAGGGATCTGTCAGGTACGGAAGAAACGGAAATTTCAACCAGTCTCCAGATAAGCGCCGACATGGCACGTCGCCTTCAAAGTTGGCGAAAAACGTGAAATGCGTTTCCGCCTTGCTGAGAGGGATTGCGCAGTTTTCCGCCATTGACTACAGGGAGGTGTTTGATCGAACGGCCCCTGGCGACGTGGTGTACATGGATCCACCGTACCAGGGTGTGTCGGACGTGCGCGACTGTAGATATTTGTCGGGGGTATCCTTCAACGAATTTGCCGATTCGCTGGAGGTGTTGAACCGTAAGGGGGTTGATTTCCTGATAAGTTACGACGGCGCGTGCGGCGGACGCGAATACGGGCAAGATCTTCCAGAGGGACTTGGCTGCCGAAAGGTGATGCTCAAGGCTGGGCTTTCAAGCCAAGCGTTACTCCTCGGTCGGAAGTCAGTCACGTATGAGGCACTCGTGAGCAAGGGACTGATCTCGGGCGAGGCGGGTGCGCAAACGACAATCAAACGCATCTTGCATGACAAATTCAAGAATCTTACTCGACAGGCGAAAAGAAAAGCCAAGAACAAGAAGAAGGAGAACGAAAATGCATGACATAACTATGCGCGGAGCGATTACGAGATTCGCGCTTTTTGCGACCAGCATCTGCGTAGCGACGATGGCGTTGCCGTTGTATGCGGCGGACCGCACGATCAGCGCGGACTACATGCTCACCGCTGACGAGACGGTTGACGGCGTTCTCACCGTCGATGCCGGAGCGACGGTCGATCTCAACGGGCACAAGCTCACCGTGAAAGGGCTCGCCGGAGACGGCACGATCACGCAGGCGTATCGTCTCGACACCACTGTCGCCGCGCCCGCGTTCGTGGCGACCGACGCCATCTTCTGGCTGGACGCCTCCGACTCCTCGACGATCACCCTCGACGGCGCGAACGTAACCAGCTGGAAGTCCAAGGTTGGAACCCGCACGGCAAGCAAGAACGGCACGGCCCCCGTGTACGACGATACCACGTATGGCATCCCCACGATCGACTTCGGTGCCACGGGCAGCGGCAAGGACATGTCGTACTCGAACATGACCAACATCAGAACGGTGTTCTGGGTCATCAAGATCGAGAAGAACGCAAACGCGTTCTTCCTCGGCGGAGCGAACTACCATTTCCACCGTGAAGAAAATACCGCCGCGTATGCTTCCGGACACTTCCAGCAGCAGGGCATGTGGAACGGCACGGACGAACTCGTCCCGAGCCTGGACATCCCGAATCCCAGCAGGTTCCATGTCGTCTGCGCAAAGATGTCCAAGGACTGCGCCTCCAACTCGCTTACGAAGGACAGAAACATAAGTGGCCGCCATGGTGGACGTCAGCTTTCCGAGCTGATCTGCTTCTCGCGGTATCTCACGGACGAGGAACGTATCGCCGTGACGGAGTACCTCCAACGCAAGTGGGGCGTCGCCGGCGGCGAGCTGCATATCGACGTTGACGAGAACGAAACCGCCGTCAACGGCACCGTCGCGCTTACGGGCGGCCTGAAACTCGTGAAGGAAGGGAAGGGCGCGTTCACGGCCTCGAAGGCGAGCCAGTCGTACTTCGGCGGCACCACAGTGGAGGAAGGCTCGCTCACGCTTGGTACGGAGACCCATCCGCTCGGCCTCGGCGACGCCTCCCAGTACGTCACCGTGAAGACGAACGCGACCTTGCACTCCAACGACAAGGCAAGGACGACGACGTGCTGCTACAACTTCTACCTCGGCGGAACGCTTGATCTAACGAGTACAGTCGCGCCCTACAACACTGGGCGAGAGCCTTTTGGTACGCGCCTTACGCTTCTGGGCGACGCTCATCTCACAGGTGGTAACATCACTCTCGGCAGCTTTAACAAGAAGGTGACCTTACGGCCGAATGGACACACGCTGTATTATGACGCAGGTTATTCTTACGCGAGGAATTTTGTCACCGAGGGAGATGGCGAGTTCGTGTACACTTCCGGCTATACCGAAATCAACAGCGGCGTCAATTTCATTTCGGCGGGCGTGGCGTTCACGGGAAGTTCGGTCACGCATCTTGGCGACCAGGGGTATTCCACAGGCAATTTCAGATACGATGTCTCTTCCTGGAAAACGCACAGGACGGCATCTCCGATACATGTCTACGGGCGGTACGTCGCCGGACCGATTCGCCCGTGGCTGACGCTCCACGACGGCGTGACGATTGACCTCTCGGCGATGTCGGGCACATGGGACATGACGGGCGTCGCAGCCGTGGCGGGAGGTGCAAATCGTGAATATTCAGAGGCAAAGGGCAACGGCAACGGCGCTGTTACGATCCTGGACAACTCCACCTACACCATCGACATCGGCGAGCGCGAGGTCGAGGTGGGCGAGAAGCTCGTTAACTGGGCGGTGAAGCCGAACGACTCCGTCGTGTTCAATTTCACGTCCGGCTCGCGGACGCCGGCGGAGCGCGAGATCGCACTTGCGCGTCGCGACGACGGCATCTACGTGAAAAGCACGCTGACCCCGTATGCGCGATGGGACGTCAACGCGGAGACGCCCGGATGGAGGTTCTATTATCCAAATGGCACGGAGGCCGTCGACTGGGACGAGGGCGTCACCTCCGACGTCGAGGTGCGCTATTTCTCGTACGCCGAGTACATGGGCTCGAAGAACGAGAGCGTGTCGCCTGCCGCGTTCGTGATCGCCGGGAACTTCCAGATCGGCGACGGGGCGATGGACATGACGACGCGCGTTGATGCCATCGACAAGGACGCCGTCATCGACCTGCGTGGGCACTCGCTCTACCTTTCGGCGATGAGTGGTACCGGCACGATCACGGACACGACTACGGACACATCCTCTCCTGGTGAGCTCCACATCGTCGCGCCTTCTGGTGGCTCAATAGAGAACTCCGGCGTGGCGTTTACCGGAAACCTGAAAGTGGTGAAGGACGGCGAGGGCACGTATGTCGCGTCGAAGATCGACCAGTCGTACACCGGCGGAACGCTTGTGACGAACGGCGTTCTGCGCATCGGCACGAGCCAGAATCCGCTGGGTACCGGCAACGGCACCTGTACCGTCACTGTCGGCCCGGGCGCGACGGTGGACATCGCCAACAGGGCCAGCACTGCAACCTGCCGCTACAACTATGTAATCGGCGGCACGGTGACTCTGGCGGGGGATGCGAGCGGTTGGACGTGGGATGCGAACAGAGCCGCGTTCTCCCGCATTGAGCTCTCCGGCGACGCGAACATCACCGGCTCGAATTACTTGTTCGGACTTGGATCCGGTACCATGCCGCTCGTCTTGAACGGCTACACGCTCAGGATTCGGGGAACCTACTGGAGATGTGTGACATCGGAGGGAGGCGGGAAAATTGTGTTCACGTCAGGCGTGGAAATGAACAACAGCATCAATCTCCGATCTGTCGATGTCGAATTCGAGGGCGCCGCGACCGTACACCTTGGCGACGCGGGTTTCTCCGTGGGCGGGTTCAAGTACGGAACTGCCACGTCGTTCGGCGTACACAGGAATGCGAGCCAGATGACGGTTTACGGACGCTACGTCGCAAGCACGATACGCCCCTGGACGACGCTCGCAACCGGCGCGACGCTCGATCTCTCCGAGGTGACGGGGACGTGGGATTCTGACGGGATCGCGGCTTCTTCGGGTGCTGCGCACAGATCCTTCACCGATCCCGGCCTCGTCAAGTTCGCCGACGGGGCGGAGATAACTGTTGCGCTTGGCAATAGGAATGATGTCCACTCGGTGATAAGGTCCGCCACGCCGTATCTCGTGACGTGGAGCACGGAACCGTCCGCCACGTTCACGCTGGACGAGGAGTCCTATCAGCACTACAGGATCACGAAGACCCCGCAAGGGTTGAAGGTGTCGTCTCGGCCTGGCTTCGTGATCATTGTGCGGTAGCATGTAGGATGGACTCGTGACCATCGTGAAATGAGCGTCAAAGTCCCCAAATCTCTGCTTTCTATCGAGATTTGGGGCGCTATCGGCGAAAAATCATGGTCAAACTCCCCAAATCGGCATGGATTAAGGTGATTACGCCGTGTATGGCGGCTTACATCATCTGTGTATCGTCGTCTGCCGCCGAGGCGCGCGACCTCTTCGCGGACACCTGGGACGCAATGGACGATCTCGGACGGTGCGTCGCCTCCGCCGGACTCCCCGCGCCGCGTGCGAAGAAGGTGGGCATCTTCTACTGGACATGGCACCAGGGGCGCAAAGGCCCGGTGCTCGACAACTCAAAGCTCCTCGCGGAGGATCCCACCCTGCCGCAGCGTCCGCAGGACCCCAAATGGGGCCTTCGCAAGACCCACTACTGGGGCGAACCCGCGTTCGGCTACTACGCCACCACCGACGCCTGGGTGCTGCGCCGGCACGCGCAGTTGCTGAGCGCGGCGGGCGTGGACGTGGTCGTGTTCGACGCGACGAACGGCACGCTCACGTGGATGGACTCCCTCCGCACGCTCATGCGCACGTGGGGCGACATGCGTGCGAAGGGCGAGAACACACCGCAGTTCACGTACATGCTGCCGTTCTGGCCGGGAACGAACCAGGCCGTCAGCATCCTGCAACTCTACCGCGACGTGTACAAGCCGGGCGTCCACAAGGAACTCTGGTTCCACTGGGAAGGAAAGCCGCTCATCCACGCGACGCCCGATCTCGTGAGGAAGATGGCGAATGATCCGAAGGTCCCGGAGAACGACCGGCGCGACTACGCGGAGATCGCGGCGTTCTTCACGTTCCGTCCGCTCCAACCCGCCTACGCCGTGGGACCGAAGCGTCCGGACCACTGGTGCTGGCTGGAGGCGTACCCGCAGCACGAATACGGCAAGCGCGCGGACGGCACCGTGGAGATGTGCGCGGCGGGCGTGGCGCAGAACCATTCGTGGCGCAGGCTGGACGGCGGAAGGGGGCTTGCCGCGATGAACGACACGAACGTGTTCGGGCGCGCGTACATGGGACCGGACGCGAAGGACCTCCGTCCCGGCGAGACGCTGCGCTTCGCGCCCGACCGCAACCCGCGCCGCGGCGAGCCGAACCGCTTCCTCTGGGGCGACAACTTCGCGCAGCAGCTCGAACGCGCGCGCAGGGTCGATCCCGACTATCTGTTTATCACCGGCTGGAACGAGTTCATCGCCGGGAACTTTGACGTGTGGCAGGGCAAGCAGGGCGCGTTCCCCGACCAGTACTCGCCCGAATTCAGTCGCGACATCGAGCCGTCGAACGGAATCCTGCAGGACCACTTCTACTGCCAGTTCGTCGATGGTGTGAGGAAGTTCAAGGGGGTGCGTCCGCAGCGCTCCGCCGCGCAGGGCCCCGTGTTCCGCGACGCGGCGGGCGACGTCGATCACCGCGATGCGCAGGGCTACGGCACGACACACTACGTGGACAAGACGGGCCGCAACGACATCGTCGAGTGCTTCGTCTCGCACGATGCGCAGTCCATCACGTTCAAGGCGGTGTGTGCATCGCCGATCACGCCGCGCACCGATCCCGCGTGGATGCGACTCTTCATCTCATTGCGGCTCGCCGCAGACGATCCCGCGCCGCATTGGCACCATCTGCACTTCGTCGTCAACCGCGTCGCGCCGCCCAACGACGGCACGGCCGTGCTGGAACGCTGCCTCGGCGGATGGTCGTGGCAGGAGGCCGCGCGCGTGCCGATGAAGATCGAGGGGAATTCGCTCTCGATTACCATCCCGCGCACGGCGATCGGCCAGACGGACCGTGTGGACGTGCGCTTCAAGTGGGCGGACAACACGCCCGGCGATTCGGGCGACATCCTCGACTTCTACCGTCATGGCGACGCCGCCCCGGACGGACGATTCCTCTACCGTTATTTTGAATAGGAGTACAAAACCATGAAAAGTATTGCAAAGTCTTGTTGTTGTACGCTTGCCGCTCTTGCGACATTGTTTGGCATGGCGGCAACGCCACCCGCCTCTGCCAAGGCGCGTGCGCGGAAGCTCGTCTGGAGGGACGAGTTCAACGGCTCTTCGCTTGATACGAAACGCTGGAACCGTTGCGAACAAGGCAAGAGCGACTGGAACCGACACATGTCCACGCGGAAGGATCTCGTGGAGGTGAAGAACGGCGCGCTCGTCCTGTGGGGCGTTGCGAACAAGGACAAGAAGTCAGACCCGCGTCCGTTCCTCACTGGCGGCGTGCAGAGCAAGGGCAAGGGCCTTATGGGGATAGGCAAGGTCGAGATGCGCGTCAAGTTCGAGGATCACCAGAAGGGCGCATGGCCGGCGTTGTGGATGTGCGGGGAGCAGCCAGACGCGCAAGGACGCAGCTGGCCGTGGAACGGAGAGATCGACATCGTGGAGCGCCTCAACGGCGATCCCTTCGTTTACCAAACCGTCCATTCCGGTTGGACGTACGTAAAGAAACACACGAAGGATCCGCCGCACGGAAGCGTGAAGGCGGCGATTCGTCAGGGCGGCTGGAACGTCTATGGACTGGAGATTACGGAGAAGGAGTTGATCTGGAGCGTGAATGGCAAGGAGACGTTCCGCTATCCGAAGATGGACTGCGGCGACCCGGACCAGTGGCCGTTCGACAAGCCATTCTATTTCCTGCTCGACATGCAACTCGGCGGCAAGTGGGTCGGAGAGGTTGACGTCTCCACCCTCCCCGTGCGGATGTACATCGACTGGATTCGCGTTTACAAGTAATTGAAATCCTCTGGGGGAAAAATGAAAATGAAGAGCGTGACGTTCATTTTGTTGGCGGCTGCGTCGTTGGTGATGCCGACGCAGGGGGCTTCTTTCAAGAGCGAAATTGCCTTGCTTCCGGGCGAGGTGTGGTGGGGCGGCGGTGGGGGCGACGGACAGAACCAGCCGTACGGTCTGAAGGACTCGCGGCGGATCAACCTGAGGCGCAACGGCGCGACGGCCTCTCCGCTTCTCGTGTCGTCCGCCGGACGGTACGTCTGGAGCGAGAAGCCGTTCGAGTATCAGTTCGCTAAGGGCGTGCTCCGCCTCGATTCGCGCGTGGAGCGCATCGAGCCGGTCGTCGCCGGCAAGACGCTGAAGGACGCCTACCTCGCGGCGGCGAAGGCGCATTTCCGCTTCGACGGCAAGACGCCTCCCGACATTTTCTTCACCCTCCCGCAGTGGAACAACTGGATCGAGATATTCCTGAATGGGATGGGCCAGAAGGCAGCCGACGACTACACGGCGGAACTCGCGAAGAGCGGTTTCCCGTGCGGCATCTACATGATGGACGGCGGATGGATGATCAGCCAGGGAACGTACGAGTTCTATCCACGGGACTTCCCCGACCCCAAGGGACTGTTCGACCGCATCCGCTCGCATGGCTGGACGCCGCTCATCTGGACCGCGAACTTTGTCTCGCCCGACAGCCGCGAATACAAGAAGCTGCGTTACCACCGCAAGCCCAATGGCCTGGACTACCTGATACACGTCGATAAGCCTGGTTCGCACGACGCGGCGGTGTTCCGCTGGTGGAGCGGTATCAGCGCCGTCTATGACCTTACCAACCCCAAGGCGAACGCGTACTATGCCCAGACGCTCAAGGACTTCGCCGCGAAATACGGCATCGCCGGTTACAAGTTCGACGCGGGCGGCGCACACTACTTCGAGTCGGGGTGTAGGATGTTCGATCCGAAGGCCGAGGGAGTCGATTACACGCGCCTCTACGCGGAGTTCGCCGCGCGCGAGTTCCCGTACCACGAAATCCGCGTAAGCTGGAAGTGCGGGGGGCTCCCGGTCGTGACGCGCCTCAACGACAGGGCGCATGCGTGGACCGGCGGTTCGGCGCAGGACACCGTGATCCCGCAGATCATCGCGGCGGGGATGCTGGGATGCCCCTACGCCCTTGGCGACATGGTTGGCGGCGGGCTTGACCACACGTTTCTTGGCCGGAAGATCGACGAGAAACTGTTTGTGCGCTCCGCCGCAATGCAGTCGCTCCTGCCGATGATGCAGTTTTCGGCGGCGCCGTGGCGGCATCTTTCGCCGGAAGGCGTGAGGTTGTGCCGTGCGTTTGCCGATCTGCACGTCGCATTCGGTCCGTACATCATGGAAACGGCGCGCCACGCCGCGAAGACCGGCGAGCCGATCGTTCGCGCGATGGAGTATGAGTTTCCGCACCAGGGGTTCAACCGCCCGATGCAGCAATTCATGCTTGGCGACCGGTGGCTCGTCGCGCCGGTCACGACGCCCGACGACGCGAAGAAGGTGGAGCTTCCGGCGGGCAAGTGGCGCGACGATCTCGGCGAGGAACACCTCGGCCCCAAGACGCTCAATCTCAGGAACGTCCCGCTCGACCGTCTTCCGCGCTACGAGCGGTGATTTTCTATTTTCTTCGCGCAATGACAAGGATTTTTGGTATAATGTGCGGCGATGGAAAACGAGGAACATAGAATCAAGGTCCCCACGACGGGGGTGTTTGACTTTCCGAGCCTGATACTCGCGGGAGAGGGAAAGTACGTTGACAAGACAGAACTGCTGTACCAACTTGCCGCGCCGAAGACGGACTCGCAATACTTCATTTCGCGTCCACGGCGGTTCGGCAAGTCGCTTATGCTTTCGACCTTGAAGGCGATGTTCGAGGGGCGGCGCGAGCTGTTCACGGGCCTCGCCATCGACAAGCTGCCGTGGGAAGGGTGGGAGCAGCCGACGCCGGTGTACAGCTTTTCGATGACCAAGGCCGTGGGCGGGACGTATGAACTCTTCCGCGAACAGCTCGCGAAGCTTGTAAAAAGCCTTTGCGAGGAGGCTGGTGTCGAATACACGGGCGAAGGTGACATTTCGGGACAGTTCGACGACTTCCTTGTCGCCGCCGCAAAGAAGTCACCAACGGGAAAGATTGTTGTCCTCATTGATGAGTACGACGAACCGATTGCAAAATTCCTCAACGACATCCCGACGCTGAACAGGGTGCGCTCCGACCTCCATGACTTCTACGAGAAGCTCAAGGTCAATTCCGGGTCGATTCGTTTTCTGATGATGACGGGCGTCACGAAGCTGACGAAGCTTTCGGTGTTTTCGGGGATGAACCACCTGACTGACATTTCGACGTTCCAGCAGTATGCGACGCTCCTCGGCTACACGCCGGATGAATTGAACGGCGCGCTGCGCGAAAACGTGGAGGAACTTGGCGCAAAGAACGGCATGGACTTCGCTGCGGCAAAGAAGGCGCTACTCTCGTGGTACGACGGCTACCGGTTTTCGCCGCGGTCTGAGGCGAGGGTCTGCAATCCCGTGTCTCTTGGCAACGCATTCAAGTTCGGCGAATTGAAGGGCTACTGGGAAACGACCGGCAGGACGACGCTCATCATCAACCGCATGGCGAATGCGGGGAAACTGCCGGCGGATCTCGAAAACGTGCCTGCACGTCCGCTGACGCTCGACGTGTGTGACGCGGAGACGCTGCCGATGGTGTCTCTGTTGTACCAGGGCGGCTACCTCACCATCAAGGATGTCAAGCGCGGCGACCCGACGAAGGACGAGACGGACAGCTACATCCTTGCTCCGCCAAACTTTGAAGTGCGCGAGGCGCTTTTTGAGGGCTATCTCTCGCAGGCGATGGGGCTTGACGAGGATCCGTTCAACGCGCTCGTCGATAAGGCCAAGCAGCAGATTGCCTCCGGCGACTGGAAGGGATATCTCAGCGAGTCGCTGTTCGGGCTCTACGCCTCCGTTCCGCCCGACTGGCAGATCAAGGACGAGGCGGAGGCGAAGCGGTACTTCCAGCTCTTCGCGTCAATGACGGGTGCGAATCCCCAGCCTGAGGTCGCGACGATGCTCGGCTACGCTGACGCGGTGATCGAGACGCCGAAGGAAGTCTGCGTGTTCGAGTTCAAGTACCGCAGGAGCGCGAAGGCGGCGATCAAGCAGATCCGCGAGCGCGGCTACGCGGACAAGTGGATCGGCGGCGACCGCCCCGTGACGCTAGTCGGCATCAACTTCAATCCGAAGAAGCGAAACATCGACATGCCGATCATTGAGCCGGCGTGAGTGATTCTAGACAAAACACAACAACCCAAAAGTGGAACCGAAAATGAAGAATATGCAGAAAGTAATCGATTTCGCCGCCAAGATGGCGGCGTTCCCAGTCAGGGCGGCATTCCGGAACATTGTGCTTGTCGCGGCCGTCATCTGTGCAGCGACGTCGTATGCGGCTGACCGCACGATCAGCGCGGACTACGCGCTTTCCGCCGACGAGACGGTCGACGGCGTCCTCACGGTCAACGCGGGCGTGACGGTCGATCTCAACGGATACAACCTCACCGTGAAGGGTCTTGCCGGCGACGGTACGATCACCGCAGGCGCCAAGGACCTCACCTCGCCCGACCCGGACCATGAGCGTGTGTATTCCCCGACGACGTTCTCTGGCACGAATCCGACCACGGAGGCGATCAACCTCTTCAACAACAACTATGTGAGAGGAGGCAATACGGAGCGTGTGCTTGTCGCGAAGTCAGCCCTGCCGCTTGCCGTGACGTACGACTTCGGCGCGGGAACGCCCCAGAAGGTCGATATGTACAAGGTTTACGTCGGGCCCTTGGGTAGTTATAACAAGCGCGGCCCCAAGACGTGGACTTTCGAGGGAACGGACGACACAAATGGTACGTGGACGGTTCTACATTCTCAAGACAACGAAACATGGCCGACAACGCAGGAGATACGCACGTACACGTTTGAGAACGATACCGCCTACCGCTGGTACCGTATTACGTTCACGGCGTCGTCGGCAAACGACTGGCTGGAGCTGGTCCAGCTCGAGTACTTCGACTCGTCCGCTGTGCCGGAGATTCCGCCGGAACTGCGCATCGACGTCCCGGCGGGCGCGTCCGTCACCAACTCCACGGTGTCCATCGGCGGTAACATCCGCTTCGTGAAGCAGGGCAAGGGTACGTTCGTCGCCGCCAAGGCGAACCAGACGTATTCGGGCGGCAACCATGTCGCGGCGGGAACGATCAAGCCGACTTCTCAGAATGTTGACTTGCTGTTCGGCGCAAACGGTTCGGATATTAAGGTCGATTCCTACGCGGCGTTCGACATCAACGGCAACTCCCGCTGTTCGCTCTACCATTACGTCATGAACGGTGGCACGGCCATGAACGGCGGTAACGCGATTGGCGGGAGCTACGCGCAGCTCGGCGACATGACGCTCACGGCAGACTCCTACGTTGATTCGGTCGGCTTCCTCAAGAGCGGTGCTGTGCCGCTGACCATCGATCTTGGCGGAAATGTCCTTGAGGTGACGCCGAACAAGCCGACGCATATCAAGAAAGCCGACATCACGAACGGAACTTTGCGCATCCTGCGCGGTGTGAGCGACAACAACGCCGTCTATCTCTACTCGTTGAACGCGCAGACGGCGACCCTCGATTTGGAATCGCACACTGGCTTGTACGACGACGCCATGTCCGTGAGCAACCTCATTCTCCGCTCCGGTTTCACTACGCATGGAGGCGCGACCGCAATCCGTGGCTACAGGGTTTACGGCACGTTCAAGACGGAAACGAGCAATTTCCCTTGTGTTCTCATGATGGACGGCTCCACGTTTGATTTGAAGTCGTGGAACGGCGTGTTCAACTCCGTCAGCACGAGCACGCACGGGTTCAAGCTTTTGTACGACGAAGGCGCGACGGTGACGATCGACGTGTCCGGGCGGTCTCTCAATGCCGGCGACTGTATTATGTCGTGGACTGAGATGCCGCAGAACGCGACGTTACAGTTCGACGCGGCGACGGCGGCGGGCGGAGTCCCGCCGATTGCAACGGAACGCGGCCTCTTCTACGGGTACATCGACAATGTCGCCGAATGGGCGTGGTGGACGGGTGCCGAGTCTGACGGCGACCTCTTCAATCCGCAGAACTGGCTCTGCAAGAACGCGGGCGGCGGCGTGATCGAGAACGGACTTCCTTCTTCTTGCACGCGTGTCTATCTTCCCGCCTCTCTCGACGTGCAGATTCCGGAGAACACCGCTTTTGCCTGTGGCGTGTGCATCTTGTCGAACGCAACCCTTTCGGCGGACTGCGACCTCCGCGGGCTTGGCACGAATTTGCAGGTTGCGGCGAACGCGGTGATCGACTTGAACGGACACAAGCTCTACGCCCGCGCCGCCGCGTTCACGGACGTCTGCACGGTGAAGGGGAAAGACATCGACCACGCCGACGACCTCACCACGACGGATGCATCGCGCGTCACCTCCTTGCCGTTCAACAGCGGCGCCACGCCGGCGAGCAACCTCTTCAACAACAACTACGCGCGCGGCGACAACACGAAGCGCGTATTGGTGCCGAAGGCGGACTGGCCGCTCGTCGTGACGTACGATTTCGGCGAAGGGAAGGTGGTCGATGCGTACAGGATGTGGGTCGGGTCGTTGGCGGAAATACAGCGCATGCCGAAGCGCTGGAGGTTTGAAGGTGCGAACGACGTCAATGGGAGCTGGACGCCTCTTGACTCCCGCAATGCGGAAGCGGAGTGGCCTTCCCGAGCGGTTGCAAACCGCACCTACATTTTCCCCAATCAGACCGCATACCGCTACTATCGCATTACAGTGGAGGACAACTGCGGCGGCGCAGACCAGTACGGCACGTTCCTTGAACTCGTGCAGCTTGAGTACTTCCACCTGAAGCCGACGCAGGGCGAACTGCACTTGAGCACGGTGTCGGGCGAAAGCGCCCAGCTCTACAACATGTCGCTCGCCGGAAACCTGCGTTTCTTCATCGAAGGGGAGGGTTTGCTCTGGCTTGGCAAGGAAGGGCAGACGTACATCGGCGGGACGGAAATCTGCGGCGGCTCGGTTTCCGGCGGCCCTGCACAGACTTCGCTTCTCAACAAGGACATCTTCGGCGTGAAGGGAAGCGAGGTCGTCATACACGGCGACAACACGGGAGCCGTGAGCGCGACGAGCGGGCTTCTCGGATTTGTGGATAGGTACGGCTACACGGGTTACAAGTATGTGCTTGACGGCGGCAACATCCGTGACCCCGGTGACGGCATCGTGACGGAACTGCTCCTCACGACGAATTCATACATGGAGGCTTCCTCCAGCCTGCCTGCTTACGGGACCGCCTGGTTCGGATGGGGCGGGGACAAACACGCGGCATACGCGGACCTCGGCGGACACGAACTTTCAGTGAAGATCGCCGGCACCAAGGCCATCAGCTTCGCCAACGTCACGCTCGAAAACGGAAGCGTGTACACGGGAACCCAGAACGGAACGTTTGTGGTCACGAACAGTGTCGTCGCCACGAACAACGTGTTGTTCAGGCTCAATTCCAACGCCAACAACATCTCCGGTGCTTTCTCCGTGCGCGACTATACGCAGATAAGGAGCTTCAAGGACTATAACCACGGCTCGTACGATGTTGATGTGTTCGGGACATTCACGCCAAGCACGCAAGGCTTCTTCCACGGCACGACGCTGCACGACGGCTCGACAATCGACCTAAGTGAACTTGGAATCGCGACGCTGAACGTCATTGCACCGTACAGCGCAAGCTCGACCGCACAGGGGGCGAAGACGCTGCATTTCGCGCAGGGTGCGACGATTGGCGTGAAGCTCGGCAGCCGCAAGATTTCGCGAAACACGCCCGTCATATCGTGGACGGCGGCGACCGCGCCTGACACCACAGTGAAGTTCGAGTGCGCGGACGAAGGGCGGAACTACAAACTGCTCCCGAAGGCCGACGGCCTCTACTATTGTTCAGGTCTCATAATTATCGTGAAGTGATTGTAAACAAATTGCACGTGCAAGCATTTAAAAACAAATACAGAAAGACATGGCAATGAAACAGACATCAGCATTCGCCCCAATTGTGGACAAGCAGACATCCGACGGTTACCTCATAATCGGTGGCTTCACGATGATCGTACGGTAGGGCGGGATTTATGGTATAATTTCAGCCATGGAAAAGTTTTTCAATATCGCAGGACCGTGTAATCCGGCAGAACACTACATGCTTCCCGCAACGGCGAGGCTCCCCGAAATCATGCGCCTTGTGGTACGTAAGCAGTATTTTGCCATACACGCCGCAAGGCAATCCGGCAAGACGACGTTGCTGAAGGGGCTCGTGCGCGATATCAACGCGTCAGGGGAGCGCATCGCACTCTATTTTACCGTTGAGAGCGTCCAGGCGTATCCTGATCCACACGATGGAATATTCAAAATCGTGGAGCGGATGCGGTCTGATTTGCTCTTCCATCCGCTTTTCGGGGAGCTCGTTCGCGATCCGTCGTCGTCTGTTCCGAAGTTGTTGCCGCAGCCTACTGACCTCGGCGTGAAGCTTTTCCTGACCATGCTTGCCCAAAAGGCCGACAAGCCGCTCGTCGTGTTCTTCGACGAGGTGGACGGTCTCACAGAAGGAACGGTGGTTACATTCCTGCGCGAGCTGCGCGATGGCTACGTCACGCGCGACAAGATTCCGTTCCCTTCGTCCGTGGCCATCGTGGGCATGATGGACATCCGCGACATGAAGGCAAAGGTTCGTTCGCATTCCGAGACGCTTGGCAGCAAGAGTCCGTTCAACGTCATAACGGAGGACTTCACGCTCCGCAACTTCAACGAGGACGAGGTGCGGGAACTCTACGCCCAGCATACCGCCGCGACGGGACAGGTGTTCGAGCCGGACGTGTTCGATTCCGTTATGGAGTGGAGCGGCGGGCAGCCGTGGCTCGTGAATGCGCTGGCGCGCGAATGCGTCGAAAAAATACATGATTTCCGCTACGACGAGCCGATCACCGTGGCGGACATCGAGACGGCTAAGGAGACGATTATCCGCCGCCGCGACACGCACATCGACAGCCTAATGGACCGACTGCGCGATCCGCGCGTCCGCCGCGTGATGGAGCCGATCATCCTCGGCAACCCGCTTGTGGAACTGTCGGTGAACGACGAAGACTACCGCTATGTCCAGGACCTCGGCCTCCTCAAGGAAGTGAACGGCGCGCTCGTGCCGTCCAACAGGATGTACGCGGAGATCATCGGGCGCTACCTCTCACGTGACGAGCAGATTCGCATGATGCAGTCGATTCCCCATCCGCCGTGGGCGACCGAGGACGGAATCGACATGCCCGGCCTGATGGCGGCGTTCCAGGCGTTCTGGCGCGAGAACAGCGGCGCGGACC
>CACWIW010000096.1 GCA_902761035.1 uncultured bacterium
CGGCGAGATCCAGGTCGTGAAGGACGAGCACGGCAAGCTGATCTGGAAATGCCCGAAGTGCGGCAACACGGACCAGAACAAGATGAACGTCGCGCGCCGCACCTGCGGCTACATCGGCTCCCAGTACTGGAACCAAGGGCGCACGCAGGAAATCAAGGAACGCGTCCTCCACGTGAGCTGACACTGGCGATGGGACAATATGAACATCGGCCAGGAAATACTGTACGCCCAGTGTCCGTGCGGGAGCGGGAAGAAGTTCAAGTTCTGCTGCTTCCCGAAATACCGAGATGCCATTGATGCGGACATGACCATGTCCGACATCGCGGGGATGATGCGTGCCGACGAGGCGGGCGTCGATGGCCTGATTCCTAACGACGAGGCCAATTCCCTCTGCGACAGGGGTGTCGTGGCGTTGAGGAAGATGGACCGTGTCCGTGCCGCAGACCTGTTTCGCCGTGCGCGCGAGACCGATGAGACGCTTTGGACGGCGTGGAACAACGAGGCCACGTGTGCGTGGGAGGCGGGCGATGTGGAGGCTGCATACGACATCCAGTGCAGGGGAATCGCGAAATCTCCAATTGACAACACGTTTGGGCACGCGGCGATGGTTTTCTATTCTTACGCCCTTGGCCGCGAGGAAGAGGCCGAGGCGTGGCTGGAAAAGGCGCTTTCCAACAAAAAGCCGCTCAACGCCGACGTCGTGCGGCATGTCTGCAAGGCCTTGGCCGTGTTCCGGCGGCATCGCGACATTGTAGACTATGTCGCAGCGAGTGGCATGTCAGATGATCCCGGGGTCTCGTACTACTTGGGAACGGCGTATGCGAACCTTGTGGAGACCGGGGAGGCTTTGTCCGCTTTGCACGTGGCGTTGAAAGGGGATTACCACCAGCAGGCCGGTTCTTACATAGATATGTTGGAAGTGGCGATTGAACCCCCGTCACCCTACGAAGGCGACTGGCCATATTTCTCCATAATGGATTTTGCGCCGGCTCGGTGGCTGGACGAGGACATGCGCGAATCGGGCGATCCGCTGGCTAGATGCCGTAACTTCGCCGATGAGGCCATCGTCGTGCTGTGTACGGAGGGGCTTCGCCCGACGAAGGATCTACTGAAGCTTGTAGTCGGACGAGACGGCACGCGGGTCCAAAAGCTGCGCGAGGGACTGGAGGAGCAGTTGCGGTTCGAGTGTGGCGATGAAGATGTTGATGACGATGAGGAATCCCTGGAGCCTTCCTCCAGGGCCGGTATCGCCATCTACGACGCAGACTTCGATGCGGAAAAAAGTCGGTTGCCGATGCGCACACGGTTCAATGTTGTCAAAGAGCGGAATCGGCTGACGGAATTAGACCTCGACATCCTGTCGGAAGCGATGCACCTCATCAACGAATGTAAGGGCGAGCCGTCCGATAAATTCTTGTTGGCCGAAAACGGAGTTGCCCGTCTGGACGATGAGCTGTGCGATTACTTCCTCGTCAAGTCGGTCTACCTCGAAATGGTTCACAAGCATGATCCGGAGCGGGCCATCGGGATGCTGCGAAATTTCTATGCCACATGCAAAGACGACGCATTTGTCGCGGGGACGCTTCTCTCCTGGCTGTGCGAGGACGACGGCTGCATTGACGAGGCGGTGGAGATCGTGGACCGGTTCAGGGTTCCCCTCGCGGAAGACTTTAGAGACGAGACGGGCATTATGATGTTCACGCGCTGGAGTGTGCCTTTGCTCATCCTGAGCAAATCTCAGGCCGTTGCGGAACGTCATCCGAGCAAGTGTGGGCACATTCACGCCATGTCGGCGGCTTGCGTCTCCATCTTACAGTATTACGGGGGAAGGAATAAGAAAGCTGGCAAGGAGAAATTATGATGGTAGCTGAGGTTTTGAAGGTTAATGGAGGCCTTATGTGATTTTCACTTGGGTAACATGAGGATGTCCTAAAGTTAAAATTTTGTGAGGTTAGATTTGAATTATTCGGCCATCAGAACATGCGACGTGGCGAACGGGCCAGGCGTGCGAGTCTCCCTTTTCGTGAGCGGATGCACGCACGGCTGTCCCGGATGCTTCAACCCCGATACTTGGGACTTTGCGGCCGGCGAGCCATGGACGGACGCCGTGCAGGAGAAGGTACTTGCCGCATGCGAACCGGTCTGGATTCAGGGACTTTCGATCCTCGGCGGCGAGCCGTTCGAGCCCGTCAACCAGCGCGGTCTCGTGCCGCTTCTACGCGAATTCAGGAAACGCTTCCCGCAGAAGGACGTCTGGGCCTGGACAGGTTGCGTTTACGAAGACGATCTCCTGAAGGAGAGCCCGTGGCGCTGCGAGGTGACGGACGAAATGCTCTCGCTCATCGATACGCTAGTGGACGGCCCGTTCATTGAGGATCAGAAGGACGTCACGCTCGTATTCCGCGGCTCGTCCAACCAGCGCATCATTGATCTGAGACGTTGATGCTGGATTCGGGAGCGAGGAACATCTCAAGGTCCGCGCGGTTCTCTGGCGAGAACGTAATGCCGAGCGAACGCAGCAAGGCTCGTGCGGATTTTCCGGGTTCGCTTGTGACGGGATAGACGCCCGCAGCGGCGTGCGCCCCCCCCGAAAAGGAGTAGCGATGGAAGAAATTCCCCCTAAGCGAAAGGTCTGCGAAGCCTAGGCGCTTGTGGATTACAAGCACGGCGCGGGGGTACTGGAGTACGCGCACTGCGTTGCCCGGACGGATTCGCGACCAGTTGACATTGGGGTTTAACCGTTCAAGCGCGGCACCCGTGGTGCGGTTGTCGCGCGCGATACGGTCGCGTGAATCGCCGCGTTTTACGGTGACGCGGGCCGTCCAGGGCGAGGACCGCTCCGAGAAGAGCAGCTGCATGTTGAGCTGGCCGAGGCGCTCCCAGAGCTGTGGATGGAGGTCAGCCACGGCTGGGCGGTCACAGAGACGCTTGATCGTGTCGATTGCGACTACGGTTTCGCCCTGACGTTCTGCGGCGGCGAGTTTTTCCAATAGGATGCGTTCTGCGGCTGGACGCTGGCGGACTGTGTCCAACAGCTTGGCCGCTTCGCGCGAGGCCTGTGGGTCGGGCGGGGAGGGGGGCGGATGCACCGGCTTGACAGGCTTGGGCTGCGATGGCACCACTGGGGCGCGCGGCGCGGCCGGCGGGGTGGAGGGCATCGCAGCCGGCCGATTGGTTCCTCCCATTGGTTCGGCTGCGGGTGCGGGCATCGATGGCGCAGATGGCACTGATGGGCGGGATTCTGGCTCAATTCGCGTGGGTGGCTGTCTCGTGAACAGGCGGGCGATAATGAACGAGACGACGAGGAGGATGCCGATAAGCACAAACAACCACCGCAGGCCGTGCGACTTTTCGTCGGTCGGCCGGCGGGTGTACTCAATGCCGAATTTTCCCCTCGCGAATGACATGCGAGCCTTTTATTTTGAGGATTCGGCTGACGCCCCGTCCTCTGCGAGCCCCTGTACGGCGTTGCGTGCGACCTCGATGACCACGTCGCCCGCGATCTCGATCATGAACGTATGCTCTTTTGCCTCGACAATCTTGCCGATGAGGCCGCCGGCGAAGACTACCTTTGCGCCAGCGCGGAGTTCCTGGATCATCTTCCGGCGCTCCTTCTCCTTGCGCTGCTGTGGCTTGATCATCAAGAAATAGAAAATGGCGAAGATGATCAGCATGGGGAGGAACATGCCGAGTCCGCCGCCCTGTTGCGGAGGCTGAGGCTTCTGGTCGCCGGCGGGTTGCACTGTGCCTGTTTCCGTCGTGGCGGCGGGCGCGGCGGAAACCGTGGTTGCGGCTGGTGCTGCAGGTGTCGTTGCGGGGGCCGGCGCGGGTGCGGGGGCAGGTGCCGCAGGTGTCGCTGCTGGTGCAGGCGCGGCGACCTGCGCGAAGAGGAACTGTTTCATGTTGTTTCTTCTTTCTCTTGTTGTTCTGAGTGGAACTGTTTACGGAAATCGTCGAACGTGCCCGCGACAATGGCGGCGCGCATCTCGCGCATGAACTCCGTGAGGCGGTGTACGTTGTGGATCGTGAGTAACCGCACGCCGAGGATCTCCCCCGCGTGCAGGAGGTGGCGCACGTAGCTGCGCGTGAAGTTCTTGCAGCAGTAACAGTCGCACCCTTCCTCGACGGGTCCGAGATCGCGCTCCCACTTCGCCGCCTTGATGGCCACGTTGCCGTGGCGCGTGAGGGCGGTGCCGTGTCGGGCGACGCGCGTGGGAATCACGCAGTCGAACATGTCGACGCCGCGTGCGACGCACTCGACCATCTGGCGCATCACGCCAAGGCCCATAACGTAGCGGGGCTTCGACTCGGGCAGGTAGGGCACGCTCGCCTCCACGGCCTGGTACATCGTCTCCTCCGGCTCTCCCACCGAGACGCCGCCGATTGCATAACCGGGAAAGTCCATCGCCGTCAGCTCCTCCGCGCAGTGGCGGCGGATTGCGTCGTATGCGCCGCCCTGCACGATGCCGAACACGAGCTGTCCGGGCGCGTGGGGGGACTCAAGCGACATCTTCGCCCAGTCGAGCGTTATCGCCACGCTCTTCGCGGCACGCGCGGCGTCGCACGGCCATGGCAGGCACTCGTCGAACACCATCGCGATGTCGCTTCCGAGGAGACGCTGCACCTCCATCGACTCCTTCGGGCCGAGGAACACGCGCCGTCCGTCGATGTGGCTGTTGAACCAGCAGCCCTCCGGCGTGAGCTTGCGCATCTTCGCGAGCGAGAACACCTGGAAACCGCCGGAATCCGTGAGGATCGGGCCGTTCCAGCCCATGAAACGGTGGAGCCCACCGGCGTTCGCCACCACGTCCGCACCGGGGCGCAGCATGAGGTGGTACGTGTTGGAGAGGATCATCGTGGCGCCGTTCTCGCGCAGGTCGCGCGGTTCGAGCGCCTTCACCGTGGCCTGTGTGCCCACGGGCATGAACACGGGCGTCTCAACAGCACCGTGCGCAGTGTGCAGTAAACCCGCGCGCGCGCGTGAGCGCGTGTCGTTAGCGTGGATCTCAAAGGTCCCTGGCTGCGGGTCTGTTGTCATGTGGGCGATAAGTAAACCAAAAAACGCGGCAGGAATCAAGCCCAGATGTGGTATAATACTCGACATGGATAAAAATTGTCTTGCCATTATCATGCAAATCGCCATCGCGGCGAGCACGATTCTTCCCACCTTTGCGGACAAGCGTCCGATGGCGCTTGTCGTGATGGTGGACGGTCTGCGCGCCGACGCCGTGCAGTCCGGCGAGATGCCGAACCTCGAGCGCCTCCGCGCCGGGAAGTGGCAGGCGGGCTACAGGACCGCCTGGTCGCTCACCGGGCAGATCACGCCCGGCTCCGCGCCGTCGTCCGCGCCCAACCACGTCTCCATCGCCACGGGCTACACGCCGACGACGCACGGGCTCGTTTCGAACTCCCAGCTCGAGGGCGGCGTGTTCACCGCGAAGCCGACATGGCTCAAGCGCATCGTGGACGCACAGGCGGGCGCGACCGCGCTCTTCGCCTACACGTGGGAGCCGGACGCGCACCTCGCCCCCGCGGAGGGCGTAGAGTTCCTGCTTGGCACGGACGCCGGGAACACCGCCGCCGTCTCCGCGCGCCTCGCCTCGACCAACGCGCCGGACGCGACGCTGTTCTTCCTCGACGACGTCGACCACGCCGGGCACGCCGGCAACTACTATCCCTACACGGCCGGCTACCGTGCCGCGCTCGCAGCCGCCGACGCCAGCATCGGCGCGTGCCTCGACGCGATCGCCTCTCGCCGGACCTTCGCGGAGGAGGACTGGCTCGTCTGCGTCGTCTCCGACCACGGCGGCTACAACAAGTACCACGGGCAGATCACGGCCGGCAGCCAGGCGGACACCGTCCCCGTGGTCATCTGCGGCACGGGCGTCACGCCCGGGCGCATACCGGGCGTCTCGCACAACTTCGACGTCGCGGCAAGCGTGCTTGCGCACTTCGGCGTGACCGTCCCCGACCTGGAGGCAACGCGCCGCGACACGTCCGCCGTCGCCGCCTCCACGCGCACCCTGAACGACGGCCTTGCCGTGTACATGCCTTTCGACGCGGACTTTTCAAACCAGGCCGCCGGCAGAGCGGTCGCGGCGTCGGCAAACGGCTCGCCCGCCGTTGCGGACAATGGCTTCGTCGGAAAATACCTCAACGTCCCGTCGGGTTCGAGCCTGAAGCTCGAAGGCTCGCAGGCGCTTTCGTTCGAGGACGGCGGGAAGAGCTTTTCGGCGGTCGTGTGGGCGAAGTTCGCGGATCCCAGCGGCGACCCGGTGATCTTCGGCAACAAGAGCTGGAGCGGCACGGGAACGACCAGCGCGGGCGTGATCTTCACGGCGAGAAAGCAGGCTTCGTGGTCCAACGTCTCCGGAACGCACGCCGGCGTAGGACTCAACGTGGGCGACGGCAGGACCCGTCTGGACGTCTATCCGTTCCCGACGGAGGGCGCGTCGGTCTGGACGTTCTATGCCGTCACGCGCTCGGAGGACGGCGTGTTCACGGTCTATCAGGGGCGCAGCGACGGGACGCTTCACTGGGCGTCGGGCGTCCTCGCCAACGGCATGGTCGCGTCTGGGTCCCCGTTCTACATCGGGCAGGACGGCACCGGCGGCTACTCCAAGCCGTTCGCCGGCGGCGTTGACGACTTCGCGCTCTGGACGCGCAGCCTCTCGCACGACGACATCCGCCGCATCTACGAGTGCGGAAGGGCGGGCATGGAGCTCGGCGACCTCCTGAAGGTCGATGCCAACGACGCGCCGACGATGGAGGCGGCGTCTCCCTCCGACGGCGTGTATGAGATCACCTTCGGCGGGCGCCGCACCGGCACGCACGCGCTCTACATCGCCTACGCCGCCGCCGACGCGGGCGAGGACAAGTACGCCTGGGATTCGTTCGAGAAGATCGCCGACATCCCCGCCGCCGCGGCGTCGTACACCTACAACGTCCCCGAACCGCTCAAGGCCTCCAACGCGCGTTTCCGCTTCTTCCTCATGCAGACGGCGAACCTGCCCTACGCGAAGGAGGTCGAATACGCCCATTCGGACGGCGGCGCCTACTTCAATTCCGGCATCGCGCCAAGGCGCGAATTGATAACAGAGTTCAATACGCGGCTTACGACAGACAACGGCAAATACCAAAACTTCTTTGGAGCATTTTGCGTGAACGGCAACAAACTTTCAAACTACGGAATGTGCCGTTTCAACAGTTCTGGCGATACCAATCACAACAAATGGGATCGGGAATACAATACAGGTAAGGGGTACCAGTTCGTCGGTTCCTGCACCCTTGACACTGACTATCATGTCGTGTTCTCCACAACAAACCTTGTTGTGAACGGTACAGCCTACGGAAGTGGCATTACGTTGAACAACTTTGTCGAGGGCGGATACGGAATAGCAGTTTACCGCAACGAGAAAGTCGGTTCGCAGTACGATCAGACGATGGCCGGTTACTTCAAGGACTTCTCGCTCTACACGCCCAAGCGCATGGTGCGCGACTACATCCCTGCCGTTGATGCCAACGGCACGGTGGGGATGTTCGATCGCGTGACGGGGCAGTTCCAGTCGAGTGCGGGCACGGCGCTCACGGCGGGCGCGGACAGGGACCCCACGCGCTGCGGCTGGGTGCGGTGCGTCTCGCAGTCGTTCAACGCGAGCAGCACGACGCCCATGACGGCGACCTACACCGGTACCGGTGTCGATCCGCTTGACTTCACCGACGCCGCGAACTGGATCTGCTTCAACGGCTACGGTACGCAGCTCGACGCCACCACGCTTCCCACGGAGGAGACGGCGATCACGGTCGCCGGAGAGACGGCGTTCGCGGTGACGAACGGTGCGGCGATGCCCGTCTGTGCGAGCGTCACGTTCAACAACGCCACGCCGACGAACGTCTTGGACTGGAGCGGGCTGGACTTCTCCAAGGTTATGTCGGATTCCGTGGTCGATCTCAGGGGACGCACGCTGTCCCTGGCAGATGAGACGAGCGCGACGTTGGGCGCGTTCACCATCACCGACAGCTCACATGGGGACCCCGGCGCGGTACGCGTCTCGGTGGCGTCCGGCGCAACGCTTGCCAACGGAGGTGTTGCGCTCACAGGCAACTTGAAGCTGCGCAAGGAAGGCGAGGGCGTGTTCTCCGCCGCGAAGGCTGGGCAGACGTACACGGGCGGCACAGATGTGATTGCGGGAACCATCCGCGTTGGATCAACCGGTACAAGCCATTTCGGTACGGGGCCTGTGGTCGTCCCGGCAGGGGCGACCTACGACGCCTACGGCTATGCGGATTCGGCGGTGAACCTTGTTCTCGTGGGCGGGAAGATCACCAATACTAGCGGCGACGCCACGCTTCCATCGGCGCTTACGCTTGAAGAGGATTCCGTTCTCGCGTTTGCCTCCCTGTCATCGACGCACGACATGGCTATGCCGTCCGGAGCCGTGTGGAACCTCGGCGGAAAGACGCTTTCCGTTGTCATGGATGGTACCGATCCCGACCTGAACGTGAAGGACGTGACGATTACCAACGGAACGTTCTCCGTCGTGGTCAACGCCTACGGCGGCGTAACAAAAGGCTATGTGCAGATCTACAAGCTGCGCGGCGGGGACGGACTCAACCTTGATCTCGGCAACTCGTGCATGCGACTTGCCACGACTGGGGTTGCAAACTCGCAGGTTCGCGATTTCACGGCAAATCCGCCCGACCAGGCGAATGTCGTGTACAGTTACTCGACGAGCAGGATGCAGATTTACGGTACCTATACGCCCCAGACGGTACGCGGATTCAACATGACGATGATGGACGGCTCGACGCTGGGCCTTTCGCAGTGGTCCGGTGCGTACAACTGCGTTTTCACGAATCCCAAATACGGAAACAAAACGGATGGCACGCTCTGCAATCTCCAATTCGCGGCCAATGCCACGATAACCGTGGATGTGCACGGCCGCAGCGACCTCAAGGCGATTGCGAAGTCGGCTTCGTCCTACATCGTCACGTGGGCGACGAAGCCGGCGGACACGACAACGTTCGTCCTCGACGACGACACAACCCAGCACGGTTACGAATGCGAAGTCTGCGATACGGGATTGAAGCTGATCCCGCCCCCGGGCTTCTCGATAATTTTACGCTGAACTGCAACAAGAATGTGGTATAATAATTCCCGTCATGGAAAACAAGCGCATCATTCCGTATGGCGTCATCAACTGGGCCACGCTCGTTCGCGAATGCCTGTTCGTGGACAATACGGCGTATATCCGTGCGCTTGAGCCGTGCAGAACGCCCGTGTTCCTGCGCCCGAAGCGGTTCGGCAAGTCGGTCGTCTGCTCGATGCTCGCGCATTACTACGACGTCGACCTCAAGGACCGCTTCGACGAGCTCTTTGGAATGACCGACATCGGTCGCAACCCGACGCCGCTCAGAAACTCGTTTCTCGTCCTCCAGTTCGACTTCTCGACCGTACAGGTTGGAACGCTCGCGCAGATCGAGCGGAACTTCTGGGAGAACGTAAAGGGTTCGGTCGGATGTTTTGCTGCGAAGTACGGGAAACTCGCCGACTGGTCGAAGATCAAGTCCGCAACGGGGCCGGCCGATTGCATCACCAAGGTACGTGAGGTGATTGCCGAAAATCACCTTCCCCCGCTCTACGTGATCATCGACGAGTACGACAACTTCACGAACGAGCTTGTGGTCTCGGGCCGCGACGCGGAGTACAACGCCGTGTGCGGGCACGACTCCAGGGGCGACGCGACGCGGGAATCGTTCTTCAAGGCGTTCTTCAAGTCCTTCAAGGCCGGCCTTGCTGACGGAACCGTCGGGCGCACGTACTTCACGGGCGTTCTGCCGATTACGCTTGACGACCTTTCGAGTGGCTTCAACGTCGGAACGGTCGTGAACCTAGACTCCGACAAGCTTGGAATGGTCGGTTTCTCCAAGGAGCAGGTGAAGGCATACGTCGACGATGTATTCGCCGAACACGGACTAGACCCCGCGATCAAGCCGTCGGTGCTTTCCGACCTCAAGGCTTTCTACGATGGCTACCATTTCCTTCCCGGATCGGAGCCGCTCTACAATTCGACCATCTGCAACTGGTATCTGCGGTGTCTGGTCATCGAGCGCAAGCAGCCGCCGGACGTCATCGACGCGAACGTCCGGACGGACATCGGCTGGTTCCGCCGCCTCGCGCAGACCGAAACGAGGGCGCTGGAGAAGCTGCGGGGCTACATCGAGCGCGGCGAAGGCGAGGAAGTCGTCCGTTCGGCCCTCTCCTCGAAGTTCGGGCGCGCGAAGTTCTTCTCCGAGGAGTTCTTCCCCTACGCGCTCTACTACCTTGGCCTTCTGACGTTCGAGGACGACGTTACGCTCAACATGCCGAACCTGACGATCAGGAACATGTTCGTGGACTACTACGACGAACTGTCCGAGGTCTCCAATGTTGACGAGGCGCGACGCGCGTTCGGGCAGGCCGTCCGCGCGCACCTGAAGTCCGACGGTCCCTGGCGGGACCTCTTCGACGCCTACTGGCAGCACTACGTGAAAGCGCGTATCCCCGCGCAGGCGTTTGACAAGATGAACGAGAACTTCTTCAGGACGACGTTCACCTCGCGCTGTCTCGACTGGCTTTCGACCTACTACTCCTTTGAGACGGAGTACAACTCGCCCGAAGGGCGATGCGATTTCCTCGCGGTGCCCAAGGCCGGGTCGCCCAAGTCCGCACTGCTCGTGGAGTTCAAGTACTTCACGAACGCCGCCGCCGAGAAGGGGAATATACTCGGCCGGACGGATCCCGACGCAGAGACGGTCAAGCAGGCGCTTGCCTACCGCAAGGCCCTTGCGCGGCGTCCCGACTGGAATCATCCGATTGCTGTCACGGTGGTTGAGGTCTGCGGAAACGCGGGTTACAACTGGTTCGACCTGCCCGGGTATTGTTCACAAATTTAAATTGAGCATCTACCGACTCAATAGGATATGAAGAGCGTCCAACAACAAGCATCAGCCAAGGAGAGAGGCAAATGTATAGACTTGCAAAACTAAGCAGAACACTCTGCGTGGTGATCGCGTCCTCGTCGGCGTTCGCCGCCCCGTATGCGTTCAAGATCACGTGCAAAGATCCGGCCCGGATGCGTCCTGTCGGCGAAGAGACAGAGTTCCGGATACAGTGTACCGATCTTCGCAAGGCCGGTGTCGGCGGCGAGGTCGAGGTGCGGCTCGACAACTTCGGCACGAAGACAATCATCTCGCGCAAGGTCGATCCCGCGAAGGAGAATCCGATCATCCTGAAAGGTACGCTTGACGAGCCGGGCTTCCTGCGCGCGGCGGCATTCAATCCCGGGGTGGCGGAAACGCCGTTCGGCCTTGGCAAGGGCAACGAATGTGCCAGCGTCGGCTACGAGCCGGAGAAGATCCGTCCCGGTTTCCCGCGTCCGGCAGATTTCGATACCTACTGGCAGGGCGAGCGGGAACGCCTGCGCCGCGACGTGCCGATCGACGTTCGTCGCGAACTGCTGTCCGTGAAGGGGCGGAAGGGGTTCAAGCTGTGGAAGGTGAGCTTCGCCACCTTCGGCGGGAAGCGGGTGTGGGGTTTGCTCTCCGTTCCGGACAATGGATCGAAGGGACCGTGGCCGCTCAAGGTGAACGTGCCGGGTGCGGGGCCGGCGTGTTCCGAGGCGTCGGCGGCGACGGAGGCGGGGACGGTCACGCTCGTCATGAACGTGCATCCGTTCGAGCCGGCCAGGACGCCAAAGGAGCAGGATGCGAAGTACAAGGCGCAGGACAAACGCCTCCTGGAGAAATACGGCGTCACGTACGCCACCGCCGGCATTGCGGTGAGCCGCGAGGAGTGCTTCTTCCACGACGCCATTCTCGGCATCGACCGCGCGGTGGACTGGGCGGTGACGCTTCCCGAGGTGGATCGTTCGCGCGTCTGGTACTACGGCGGCAGCCAGGGCGGCGGATTCGGCATGTACCTCATGGGCCTGAACAAGAACTTCACGAAGGGCCACGTGTGGATCTGTGCGCTGGCCGACCACGGCGGCTATCGTGTCGGGCGCACGCCCGGCTGGCCGCGCCTCGTGGCCCGCAGCGGCGACGAGGCGGCGCAGAAGGTGGCCGAGCGCCACGCGCCGTACTTCGACGCCTGCCATTTTGCGCCGCTCGTGAAGGTGCCGGTGCGCATGACGGCCGGACTCGCCGACGTCTGCTGTCCGCCGCCGTCCGTCTGGAGCGCGTACAACTCGCTTGGCTCCACCGACAAGAAGATCGTTCCCTGCCCCGGCGTGGGACACCACATACCCGGCGGCCTGCGCGCCCAGCAACAGCGCTGGCTCGCGCAGTAGCGGACAGACATGGCACAGACATGGCGAAGATGAAAGGACAAATCCAAGATGAATGCTCAAAAACTGATGACACTCGCGGTAGCGGCGGGCATGATGGCGGCGTTGCCGTCGTATGCCGACACAACGACGCTTTCGGTGTCGCTGAGCGGTGATACGTTCACCGTCTCCGTGCCGGCGAACTCGTACGACGACACGTCGAAGCTGTACCTCGTGTGGGGGACGTGCGACTGCGGCGAGAAGATCTCCGCCTGGCCGAGCGCAAACCGCCTCGCGTACAACGGCGCGATCTCCGCAACCGCCGCGACATACCAGTTCAGCGCGACGGGGATTCCCGCCGGGAGCGTCGTCCGCGCGATCGTCTCCTCCGACGTGCGCCTCATCGACAGCTGGATATCCCTCGGCAGTGGCCAGTACGTCAACACCGGCATAAAGGGCAATGCTGCGTACGGCGTGGAAGTGAAGTTCCGTCGCACGGGCGAGAGCGGGGGCAGCAGTGCCTGGGCGTCTCTGATTGGCAGCAAGTGCGACAATTTCACAATAGGGCGGAGCAGCGGCTCAAACACCGGTTGCTACCTTCGCTATCAGGGAGTGAACGGAGGCATCCCCGCATTCTCGTGGTCTGACGAGACGATTCCGCACACCATCCTCCTGAAACATTCCCTTGCGGACAACAAGGGGCATGTGAATGGTGCGTATGTTGACGGAACATACGTGACGCTGTCGTTCTTCGACGGTAAAAACAAGGCCACAACAGGTCCAGTCGGCGCACTCGGCACGGATGCAAGCGACATCTTCTTCGGTTCGTCCAACAACGGCTCGGGGGCTTCTTCCGGACGCTACTACCATGCGGAATGGCATCATGTGAGAATCCTTGACAATAACGGCTACGACATGCTGCACCTCGTCCCGGCGATCCGTGGCAATACGTCCTCTCCCGAAGGCGTGTTCTACGACAAGGTGACGGGGACGGTGTTCGCGAACGCGGGTTCGGGCTCGCCGGGCTACGACACGTCGGCGAACGTGACGGAGACGATTCCGTTCACGACGGCGTATTCGGCGGCGTTTCCGATGTCGATGACGGCGTACTGGACCGGGCTTGGCGACCTTGCGAACGTGAACGACCCCGCCAACTGGGCCTGCACGAACGCGGCAGGCGTGGAAGTGAGCGGCGCGTATCCTGACACCACCACAATCGTCTATGTGAGGGGTGCGACGAACTTCAACGTGCCCGCCGGACAGAGGCTCGCATATAACGAACTGCACATCGAGAACTGCTCGCTCGCGACGAACTGCGACTGGCGCGGGCTCGCGATGTCCGACACGGTCGATCCGATCTACACGCTCCAGTACCTCGACGCGCCGAGGAACGCCTACATCGACACCGGCTTCGCGCCGAACAACAACACGCGCGTCGTCCTCGATATCACGGTGCGCAATACGGCGGAATCCTGGTTCGGTGTAAGCGACGACAGTTCAGGCAACTATTGGAAGACTAAAGTGTTCGCCGTCAGCAGGGATCCAGGTAGCGTTTATACCGGATTTGGCAACGACGGCGGAGGTACCAATCCCAATGTCGATATGGGACGGCATACAATAGATTATGACAAGGGCTTGCTCAAGGTTGACGGCAGCACTTATTATGATCGTTCTACTTCTGGCCAGACATTCCAATTGACGCACAGCATTTACCTCTTTGCACATAGTAAGAACGGTGCGCTGGTTATAAAGAACAACAATCCGCCAATTCGCCTCCATTCGTGCAAGATCTACGACAATGGGACGCTCGTCAGGGACTACGTGCCCGTGCAGGACAACGGCTACGTGTGCCTCTACGACCGTGTGAACGGAACATACGCGACCAACAGAGGTTCCGGCTCGTTCACAGCGGGTCCCGCGCTCGGCGACAAGGTCGGCTTCTACAACGTGACGCGGCCGACGAACATTGACGCGACAATCGATCTCGCAGGCAATTCGCTTTCGCTCGCTCATGCGGCAGGGACGGGCACGGTCACGGACACGGCCGGCGGTGGCGAACTGCACATCGACGTTGCGAGCGGCGAGACGGTGGAGAACTCGTCCTTGACGTTCGCTGGGCAGATGAAGCTCGTCAAGGACGGTGCGGGCACGTTTGTTTCCGCGCGGGCGCAGACGTACACTGGCGGAACGGTGGCGAACGCCGGTTGGCTCAAGCAGGGTGCGTACAGTGGCGCGTGGGGTCCCCACAAATCGCTCATCACGATCTGCAAGGACGCGAACGCGGACACGGGCGCGGGCTTCGACTGGAACGGAATGGCCAACGACAACAGCACCACGGCCTACAGCTTCAAGATCGCAGGAACCGGCCCGGACGGCGACGCGGCGATGAAGACGTCCATCGATTTCGCCGGTAATTACTGGAACGCGAACTTCATCGCGGACATGGAACTCGACGGGGACACGACGGTCAAGGCCGGTCAGGCGGTACGGACTGTCTATGGCTTTGTCTATAAAGGCGCCTTCGGACACAATCTCGAGATGAACGGCCACACGCTGACCGTGGCGGCTGGCGACGCCTTTGGATTCCGTGGCGTGACGGTGACGGGCGGCGGAACAATCGTGTCCGTACCCGATACGACCCAGAACACAGGCATGCGCCATCTTTCGTTCTACAGCACGACGAACTATCTCTTGACGACGACGCTCGACATCCACGACAGATGCGGACTGAACGTGGAGTGGCCAGTGATCGTCACGAACCTCATCGACCGCCGCACGTTGCAGTGGAACGACGGAACGGCCGACAACAATGGCGTGTCAACGGACAGGGACAGCATCGACGGAATGTTGGTGGTCATCGGACGCTTCCAGCCACATTCGACGAATCTCTTTACAAGGACCACGCTTGGCGACGCGACGCATCTTTCGCCGACGTTCGATCTCTCATTGCTGGAGGATACGTTCGTTGAGCCTGCGGTCGGCGACATCGTGCTGAACTTCGCCGATGGCGCGAACGTGAATGTTGACGTCGGAAGCCGCGCCGTCGCCGTCGGCGACAAGCTCATTTCCTGGCGTGGAATGCCAGACTGCAGCTTCACGCTCGTCTATTCCGGCGAGGAACGTCCGATTGAGGCGGTTGCGCGTACGGACGGACTGTACGTCAAGTCGTCCATCGTTCCCGCGTATGCGATGCTCGACATGACGGCCCAGACGCCAGACTGGGTGTTCTACGATGTGAACGGAAACGTCGTGCCTGACTGGGATGAGGGCGTGACGGCGGAGATGCAGGTGCGGTTCGCGTCCTACGAGGAGTATGTCGCGGTGCGGGCGAAGAACGTGTCGCCGCTTGAGTATCTGCTTTCGGGGAGTTTCACGCTGCCTGAGGGGAGCGGCACATACGACATGTCAAGCGGGTTCGACTTCACACCCGGCCCCGGCGTCACGATCGACGTTGCTGGCCGCAGGCTTGTGCTGCCAGATTCGATGGTGGCGGGCGTGAGTCCGTTCACCGTCACGTCGAGCGTCGCGGGCGGCGAACTAGAGGTCACGGTCGTGAACGGCGCGACGATCACGAACACGGCGATGACGCTCACCGGGTCGCTCAAGCTTACGAAGAAGGGCGCGGGCACGTTCGTCGGCGCGAAGGCGGACCAGACGTACACCGGCGGCACGTTCATCGATGCGGGTATTGCGCAGAGTGGCGCCGATACCGGTGCGTGGGGTGCGACCAAGGCACTCATCACGGTGGCGGACGGCGCGGCGTTCGACTGGGCTGCGAAGGTGAACACGGCATACAACTTCAACGCCATCGGTACCGGTACAGATGGTTTCGGCGCGGTGATCAGCACGGTCAACATCGTCGGCCACGACCACGACATCATCGGCGACATGACGCTTTCCGGCGACACGGCCATCAGTTCGTGCGGTGCGGGCAATAATCAATGGGACTGCTTCGGCTTCAACTATCAAGGGGGCGGAGCGACACATATGCTAACGATGAACAACCACACATTTACGGCATACGTGACGGACCGCATTGCATTCCGTGGGGTGCAGACCGTCGGCGCCGGCACAATCGTCGTGCAGCCGAAGCCAGGCGTCGAATTCGGCTACAAGCAGCTTTCGTTGTACGGTTCGTCGAGCGACCTCTCCAGCGTAACGCTTGATCTCCGAGAGGGGACGGCGATCAACGTGGAGGCGGCGTCCAAGGTCGGCACTTTCATCGACAGACGCACGGTAAAGGGAGTCGGGAACGATGCCCTGTTCACTGTGCTTGATAGATTCCAGCCGACCGGGACGAACATTCTCTTCAAGACGATCCAGCTTGGCGATGCGACGCACCTCTCGCCCACGCTCGACCTCGGCGACGTGACAGGGACGTACACGCGCAACGGCTACACGCTCAGCTACGCGGCCGGTGCGACGGTGACGGTGAACCTTGCCGGCACGCGCACCGACCTGCCCGCAATCGCCCGGACGAAGGACGAAGACGGGAAACGCGCCGGGTACGTGCTCACATGGGCCGCGAAGCCGGAGAACGTCGAGTTCGTGCTGAGCGAGGCGTCGAAGAAGGACGGTTACAAGCTTGTCGCCGACGACACCGGCCTGCTGCTCACGCGCGCGCCCGGTTTCATAATCATCGTAAAGTAGCCGGCGGCAATGAAACAGACGATCTACAACATGACAAAACATGAATTCCTCATGATTGTATTTGCCGTAATGGCGCTTGCGGGCGCCGTCGGGGCGGCTCCTTCGTGGGGCGTGAAGTTCAAGGTGCGTCGGATCGGCCGCGAGCGGACCGAGGCGTGCGCCGTGGCGGACTTCAACAACGACGGCCGGCTTGACGTGATTGCGGGGCCGAACCTCTACCTCGCGCCGGAGTTCCGTCCGGTCAAGGTACGCGACGTGACGTCGAACGTGAAGGGGGATGGTCGGGGCTACGCGGACGACTTCATGAACCTTCCGCTCGACGTGAACGGCGACGGCCGTACCGACGTGATCTCCGGCGGATGGTTCAGCAAGGAGACGTGCTGGGCGGAAAACGCGCTGCCCTCGACGAACATCTGGAAACGGCATCTCATCGACCGCACTGGCAACATCGAGACGGGCCTCCTCGTGGACATTGACGGCGACGGTAAGGCGACGGACCTCCTGCCGGACACGCAGCACACCTGTCTCTACACGCCGTCCGGCGAAGGCTCGTTCGCGCGCGATGCCGTTGACGGCACGCGCTGCGCGCGATGCCGTTGACGGCACGCGCTGCAACATGGGTCGCGGCTGCGGCGACCTCAACGGAGACGGTCTCAACGACGTACTCACCCCGACTGCCTGGTACGAGCAGCTCCCCGGCCGCAAATGGCGCAAGCACCCGCTTGACATTGGCTTCTCGGACGGTGGCCGCGTGCTCGGCCACGCCTCCAACATGATCGTCTACGACGTAAATGATGACGGCCTTGCGGACATCCTCGTGAGCTCCGCCCACCGGTACGGCATTTTCTGGTGGGAACAGCTCAGCGAGCGCGCCCCGAACGGCGAACTGCGCTTCCGAAAGCACGTGATCGACGACACATGGACCCAGGCCCACTACCTTGGCTGGGCGGACATCAACGGCGACGACACGCCGGAGCTGATCACGGGCAAGCGCTTCCGCGCGCACAACGGCGGCGACCCGGACGAGGACGGTCCGCTCGGCGTGTACTACTACGAATTCACGCCGGGTCCGAATCCCGTCTTTACGAAACACGCGATCACATACAACGAAGGCATCGGAGCCGGGATGAACATCGTGCCCGTCGACATCGACGGCGACGGCGACGTTGACCTTGTCACGACGGGCAAATGGGGCGGCCCCGTCATCTTCGAGAACATGACGAGAAGTCCATATCATGCTTGCTTACGCTTTGACTGAAATCGCCAAATTACCTATCACGTGAATGCGGTGTGGATGCGATTGTTACGCGCGATAAAAAAGGATTTATGGACTCTGGTATCCTCGTGTATACTCCAACTGAATTGCTGGAAAAACACGCAGGCGCATAGTCGCCGATTTATGCTATACTATCCCCGTTCCTCGAACCAAAGGAGAAACAAGGAATCGATTTAAAACCATAAACAAGACAATTTAGCGAACTGCTGAACGACGCCTCACCGGCCTGTGGTAGGGCTTCCGGTGAGGGCATGGATTGAGAGCGCGCTCTTTTCATGCCGCCGTGATGCAGCCGCACCACGGCCATGAAAAAGAGCATAGCGACAAATACCGACAGGCTCCCAGACACGACACGTGCAGTGGGCTTTCTCGAAGTCTTGGGGAAATACCGTGCCGACTCTCTTTCCGAGGCCGAGAAGGGCACGAAGTTCGAGGAGCTGATGCGCACATACCTTCTCAATCGTCCGCAGTACAAAGGCATGTTCGACAAGGTGTGGGTGTGGCGCGATTTTCCGTTCCGCAAGGACTTCGGCTCCGGCCACGACCTCGGCATCGACCTTGTCGCGCTGACGGTTTCGGGCGAGTATTGGGCCGTTCAGTGCAAATGCTATCAGGACGATACCTACATCACCAAGGAGGCCGTGGATACGTTCCTCTCCACGTCCGGCAAACGCTTCAGTGACGGATCGCTGGAGCCCAAGCGGTTCTCGCGCCGCCTTTGGATCGCGACGACCGACAAATGGTCTGACAATGCGGAGGAGTCTCTTCTCAACCAGGTGCCGCCCGTGATGAGGATAGGACTTGCCGACCTTGTCTCATCCCCCGTCGATTGGGCGGCCGTAGAGGAAAAAGCGCACGCCGGTAGGGCGCGGACTCCGGCCGCGCCGAACCTCCCTCCACGTTCCCCCTACGAACACCAGCTTGAAGCCATCGCCGCCGCACGTGCCTACTTCGCCGCCCATGACCGCGGCAAGCTCATCATGGCCTGCGGCACAGGCAAAACCTACACGTCACTCAAGATTGCGGAGGACGAAGTGAAATCAACCGGCCTAGTATTGTTCCTCGTCCCGTCCATTGCGCTCCTCGGGCAGACGCTCAACGAATGGACCGCCAACGCCGAGAAGCCCATCCGCCCGATGTGCGTCTGTTCCGACGCCGAGGTCTCGAAGAAGCAGAAATCGACCGACGACGGCGGCTTCACCGTCGAAGAGCTTGCTTTCCCCGCATCTACGAATGTCGATGCCATTGTAAGCCAGTTCAAGCAGCTGAACCTGCTCGCCAAGACGAACGGCGGTTTCCGCGTCGTGTTCTCGACCTACCAGTCGCTTCCGCAGGTCATCAAGGCTCAAAAGGCGTTGAACGCCGAATCGCCGCATCAGGCCGATTTCGACCTCGTCATCTGCGACGAGGCGCATCGCACCACCGGCGCGGCCGCGAAAGAGTCGTGCGAATCCGCTTTCATCCTCGTCCATGAAAACTCGAACCTCGTCGCCAAGAAGCGCCTGTACATGACGGCGACGCCGCGCATCTACAGCGACAAGGCCAAGGAGGACGCGAAGAGGGAAGACGCCTACTTCTGCTCGATGGACGACGAA
>CACWIW010000097.1 GCA_902761035.1 uncultured bacterium
TTCTGGCGCGTCAACCAGCAGATGATCGCGGAAGGCCGCCGCCCGGCGGAGGCCCAGACCGCGCTCCTCGGCATCACCAAGGCCGCCCTCGAGACCGACTCCTTCATCTCCGCCGCGTCCTTCCAGGACACGACGCGCGTCCTCACCGAGGCCGCCACGATGGGCCGCGTGGACGAGCTGCGCGGCTTCAAGGAGAACGTCATCCTCGGCCACCTCATCCCCGGCGGCACCGGCTTCCCGCTTCACCGCTACCTCAAGCTGGTGCCTCTCTGCGAGACCATCTCCGACGAGGCCATGGAACGCCTCAACGCGGAGCGCAAGGCCAAGCAGGACGCCATCTTCGGCAAGGTGCCCACCACCGAAGAGGAGGAGGACGACGAGGAGGACGGAGAGGCTTTCATTCCTGTCCAGCAGCAGGACGTCACCCCCGAGGACTTCGCCGCCGAGGCTGCTTCCGAGGAAGCGGCGCGTGCTGAAGACGCCGACGCCGGCTACGGTTTCGACGAATAGCGGATGAAGACGCGGCAGTTCTGGTATCCGCTGCCCGAGCGGCTGATCGCGCAACACCCCGCCGAGCGGCGCGGCACCGACCGAATGATGGTGCTGCACCGCGCGACGGGCGTGCTAGAACACCGCCATATCGCGGATATCGTCGAATACCTCGACGAAAAGGACCTGCTCGTCGTCAACGACACGAAGGTGTTCCCCGCCCGCCTCCTCGGTACCTGGAGTGACTCTCCCGGCGCCGTGGAGGTGCTGATGGTGAGTCCCGCCCCGAGTTCGGAGTCGGACGCCTGCCGCGACCTTGCAAACTTCGACGTTTTCGAAGCGCTGGAATGGAACGCGATGATCGGTTCCGGACGCCCCAGCCGCGAAGGGCAGGTGGCCGTGTTCGGTCCGAACCGTGAACTCACCGCGACGCTCGTGAAGCGCCTAGACGGCGGTCTCTGGCGCGTCGCGTTTAAATCCGAGCGTCCGCTCGCCCAGCTTCTCGACGAATTCGGCCACACGCCCGTGCCGCCCTACGTCCACCGCGAAGGCACGGCGGAGGAGGAGCGTGACGACCGCGCGCGTTACCAGACAATCTATGCAAAGCACGTGGGGAGCGTGGCCGCCCCCACGGCTGGCCTCCATTTCACGCCCGAAATCTTCGCCGCGCTCGACGCGAAGGGCGTGCGCCGTGCCTCAGTCACGCTCCACGTAGGGCCTGGCACGTTCCGTCCCGTCAAGACGGAGCAGATTGAGGAGCACCACATGGACTTCGAGGCGTTCACCGTGCCGCCTGAGACCGCCGAGGCCATCCGCGCCTGTCGCGCGCGCGGCGGACGCATCGTGTGCGTGGGCTCCACGACCGTGCGCACGCTTGAAACCGTGGCTGCCGCCCATGACGGCGAGGTAGTGGCCGGGAGCGGGGCCTCGAACATCTTCATTTATCCGCCCTACGAGTTCAAGGCGTGCGACGCGATGCTCACAAACTTCCATTTGCCGCAGTCCACGCTGCTGATGATGGTGAGCGCGCTCGCGGGACGCGAGCGCATCCTCTGTGCCTACGCGATGGCGGTACGTGCGCAATACCGCTTTTTCTCCTACGGCGACTGCATGCTGATCGTTTGAGATAGTGTCGGCGAGGAGACTGATTTCAGGAAACAATAAAATCAAAAGGAGTAGCCTATGGAAGTCTCAAGAAGAAAGTTCATGCTGGGCGCTGGCGCGGTTGTGGCGGCACCAGCGGTACTGGGCGACGCCCAGAAGGTGTTCAAGGTGGGGCTCGTGGGCTGCGGCGGACGCGGCACGGGCGCGATCCAGAACATCAAGGATGCGGCGGCGCTTCTTGGCTGCAAGGTGCGACTGACGGCCGCGGCCGACTTCTTCCCCGAGAAGGCGCGGGTGATCTGCAAGAAGTACGGCGTCGATGAGAAGATGGCGTTCGGCGGGGCGAACGGCTACAAGGACGTGATCGCCTCCGGTTGCGACATCGTGCTCCTCTGCGCACCGCCGGTGTTCCGTCCGCGCCACCTCGCCGCCTGCGTTGCGGCGGGCAAGCACATCTTCGCCGAGAAGCCGATCGCCACCGACCCGCGCGGCCTACGCGCGTTCCTCAAGAGCGTGGCGGACGCGAAGGCGAAGAACCTCTCGATTCTCTCCGGCACTCTCCACCGCCACTCGAACCGTTTCCTCAAGCAGATTGGTCCGGTGCGCCAGGGCTGCATCGGCAAGATCATGGCGGGGCGCGTCTACCGCTGCCACGGCCCGGCCTGGGTGCGTCCGCGCCGTCCCACCGACACTAACGCCGGCTACCTCTGCAACAACTGGTACCACTTCTGGGAAATGAGCGGCGACCAGGTGACCGAGCAGGCGATCCACGAGGTGGACCTCGCGAACTGGTTCATCGGACGCTTCCCCGTGAGCGCGTTCGGGATGGGCGCGCGCTGGCGCCGTCCCGCCGGCATCGGCGACATCTACGACGAGATCGCGATCGACTACGATTACGGTGAGGAACTGCACACGACCACGTTCGGCCGCCACATGAGCGGCTGCGCGAATCCGTTCGGCACGCGCCTCGTGGGTACGGAGGGCGAGATATCCGTTGGCAACAAGATCAAGCGCTGGGACGGCAAGCCCGTGACGGAGGACCTTGCCGCAATCGAGGGGCGTCCCCACAACGGACTCATCGCAGAGCACGTGGATTTCCTGAACGGACTCCTGCGCGGTAATTTCCTCAACGAGGGCGAGCAGGTGGCGATGTCTACCGCCACCTGCATCATCGGCACGCTCGCGGCCTATTCGGGACGTACGGTGCGGATGCGCGACGTGCTCGAAAACGAGCGCAGCGAGTTCTACAACGGCTGGAACGCCGCGTTCACGCCCGAGCAGTTCGAGGAGACCGAGGACATCCCAGTTCCGCCCGAAGGCGTGGCCCCTGTGCCCGGGAAAGCTTAAGGTTCGGATTGAGGACAAAGGACAAAGGACGAAAGACATAGGCTTGAAAAGCAAATCCTTTGTCATCTGTCTTCTGTCTTTTGTCCTTCAAACAAGTCAAAGGCAAAGTAATGAATATCCAAAGACGTGACTTTCTCATTTCGGGCGCCACGGCGCTCGCGGCGGCGGGGCTGCCGCGTATGGCGCGTTGCGCGGAGGGCTGCTGCGCAGGGCCGTTCAAGACCGTACTGAAGAAGGCGCTGATCCGCAAGCGACTTACGCCGGACGTGGTGAAGGTCCTGAAGGACAACGGCTACCACGGTGTGGAGTTGCAGGACAAGTCCGTGACCGAGACCGAGGCGCGTGCGGCGCGCCGGCTCGCAGAGGACGAGGGACTGCGTATCCACTCGTTCATGGGCGGCTGGTTCGATTTCAACTCGAAGGATCCCGCGAAGCGCCGGGACGCAATCGAGACAGGGAAGAAAAACCTGCGCCTCGCGTCCGCCTACGGCGCGTCCGTGATCCTCGTCGTGCCGGGCCGCGTGGGGGGCATTCCTATGCCGAGGCCGAGCGCGTTCAAGCTTGCGTACGACCCCAAGACGCTCATGCTCTCTCGCGCGGCCGACGCCGACTTCCCCGCGTACGTGCAGGCGCAGAACGACGCGACGAAGTACGCGCAGGATGCCGTATGGGAGCTCGTGCCCCTTGCAGCGGAGCTGGGCGTGACCATCGGCCTCGAGAACGTGTGGAACAACCTGTGGGTGAAGCCCGACTTCGCCGCGGCGTTCATCCGCTCGTTCAAGAACGCCTGGGTGAAGTCCTACCTCGACCTCGGCAACCACGAGCGCTACGCGCCGGCGCAGGAGTGGGTGCGCGCGTTGGGCGACCAGATCGTGAAGCTCCACATCAAGGACTTCAAGCTCGACCGCACAGCGAAGAACGAGGGTTCGTTCGTGCGCATCGGTGACGGCTCCATCGACTTCAAGACCGTGCGCCGAGCCCTTGAATGCGTGGGCTACAGCGGCTGGGTGTCGATTGAAAGCTCCGGCTGGACCGATGCCGAACATTCGGCGATCATGGATCGCTTCTTCGCGGGAAAACTGTAGCAAGAAGATTGCCAAAACTTTGCCAAAACTTGCGTTTTCCACTTGAGATTGCACGGCGCATGGCGGGAATTTTTGGTATAATATGCGCCATGCAGACGGTCAACAAAGATTCCAATGACTTCGGCGAGATTCGCCGCGAGGGCTACGTTTATGTCGATAAGACGGCGTGGTTCCACCGTCTCGCCTCGGCAAAGGGCGAGAAGATGTTCTTCCTCGCGCGTCCGCGGCGCTTCGGCAAGTCGTTGATGATTTCCACACTTGAGGCGATGTTCCAGGGGAAGCGCGAGTTGTTCGAGGGCCTCGCCATCATGGACACCGACTGGGACTGGAAGAAGAGCCCTGTAATCCACCTTAACATGGGGATGTGCGCGGCGGAAGACTACGAGACGTTCGCGCAGAATCTTCCCGTGTGCATGAAGACATCCCTCGCTGGCGCAGGTGTCAAGTACGATGACAAGTTGACTCCTTCCGCTAACTTTGGCCTTGCAATCGACAAGCTAGCGGCAAAAGGTACGCCGCCGGTCATCCTGATTGACGAGTACGACGATCCCGTGGCGAAGGCACTGAAGAACGTGGAGGTGGCGGAGCGCGTCCGTTCCTCACTCGCGCCCATTTACGGGCAGATGAAGGACCGCTCCGGCAAGATTCGCTTCCTGATGATCACTGGCGTCTCGAAGTTCACGAAGCTTTCGATATTCTCTGCGCTCTCTTCGCTCGTCGATATTTCCTTCGAGGATGATTACGCCGCGATGCTCGGCTACACGGAGGGCGAGCTTGACCGTTATTTCTCAGAGCACATGGAGGCGCACCGCAAGGTGATGGGGCTTTCGGCAAAGGCGTACCGCGCCGAGATCAAGCGTCTCTACAACGGCTACCGTTTCTGGCTGGACGATGGGGAAAACGTGTGCAATCCTGTCTCGATCAACTTGACGATGGCGAACAGGAAGAAACGCTTTGAACTCTACTGGGCGGAGACGGGGAAGGCGTCGTTCCTGATGAACTTCCTGAAGCGCGGCGACATGCTGGCCGTCGATCCGGACGACTTGGAAGGCGTCACGAAAGCCGATCTCGACGTTTCAGACCTCAATTCCATCCCCGTAAAGGGCATGCTGTACCAGACGGGTTACCTGACGATCAAGGACTTTAACGGAACGTCATTCGACCTGTGCGTACCGGACGAAGAGGTGCGCCAGGACTTGTCCGCCCTCATGGCCGGACTCGTAGCGGACAAGGACGTCCGCTGGGCGGCGTCCATCGGCGAGAAACTGCGCAGGGCCAAATGGGACGACTTCTTCGACGGTCTTGCCGCGCTTTACGCGGGCGCGGTGTATGGCTCCACGGAAGGAAAGCCGCACGAGCTTTCCTACGCGCGTTGCTTGAAATTCCTCTTGCAGGGACAGGGCTTCCGCGTGGAGCAGGAGGTGTCGCACGCGGGCGGGCGCACGGACATCGTCGCGGACAATCCCTGCGGCACGTACATCTTCGAGCTGAAGGTGAACAAGCCGCCGAAGGTCGCGATGTCGCAGGTGCAGCGCAAGAAGTACGCCGCGCCGTATCGCGCCGCCAGCAAGCCCGTCTGGGCCGTGGGCCTTTCCTTCAACGGCAAGACGCGCCAGTTCAAGGGCGGCGTCGCAGAGCGTGTAAAGTTGAAAGTGTGAAGTGTTTTTGGTATAATGTGCGGTATGAAAAACGAAAAACATGTAGATTTGAATTTGTCGTGCGGCGACAATGTTTCGCGTCGCGCGTTCTTGCGGCTTTCCGCCATCGGCGGGACGCTTATGGCTGCGGGTGGATGCCGCACCGCCCTGTTCACGGGCGCTGCGAGCGACTATGATCCGAACCTGACGGTATTCCTGTCCGACATCCACGTGCGCGGCGGGGAATCGTACCAGCTGGAGCATTTCAAGCGCGTAGTCGCGGAGATACTCAAGATGTCTCCGCTCCCGAAGCGTGCGGTCGTGTTCGGCGATCTCGCCTACCTCTTCGGACGGAAGGAGGATTACGTCACGTCGGCGCCGTACCTAAAGCAGCTGACCGACGCCGGCATCTCTGTGACGATCGGCATGGGCAACCACGACCGGCGTTCCGCGTTCCTCGAGGTGTATCCCGAATACGCTCAACGCACAAAGGTGCCGGGGCGCATCGTGTCTGTAGTGGACATTGGCCCTGCGGACATCCTCATGCTCGATTCCCTCGCCGGTTCCGACGACCGGGGCGACAGCAGCAGCGGGCCGGTCCCCGGGACGCTCGACGCCACCCAGCAGGAGTGGCTTCTTGCCGAACTTCCGAAGTGGAAGCGCCCCGTGTTCGTGTGCGCGCACCATCCCGTCTTTGAACTCACCGCAGGCGGCAAGCCGTTCAGCGAACTCTTGTTCAACTCGCCCGCCTTCGCGGGGTACATCAACGGACATAACCACCGCTGGTACGCCGAATGGTCGTTTCGTAACTACAGCCAGCGCAAGTTGCTCTGTTACTTGGGACTTCCCTCCACGGGACACTGGGGCGACATCGGTTACACTCTCTTCCGCACCACGCCTAGCGATGCCGTTGCAAACCTCGTGCAGCAAGACTTCTTCTTCCCGAATCCGCTTAAGGAAGGGGAGCCGCGTCCTGAAATGTGGGATGCGATCGTGGAGAAGAACCGCGGAGCGCACTACAGGTTCGTCCTCCCGAAAATCTGACTGTCGAAAATCTGACTTGCGAGGGCGCGTTAGCCTTCGGATGGGTCGGGGGGAAGGGCGAAGGCTGCGTCGTCGGCGGGTTGCGAACCGTCTGCGGAGGCGTCGGGGGCTTCTGCGCCGCCGTTGAGGAGCGTTTCAGGGTCGACGAGGATTTCGCGCGGGCCGGCACCGCGTGCGGGTCCGATCACGCCGCGCTCCTCAAGGAGATCCATGATGCGGGCTGCGTGGTTGTAGCCGATGCCCATGCGGCGCTGGAGGTGTGAGATCGAGGCGCGTTTAGTATCGCGCACCACTTCGAGGGCGCGGCGGAAGAGGCCTTCCTCTTTCGACGCCGTCATGCCAGCCGGCGGCGGTACGCCACCCACGACGGTGGTGGCCATCGGCTCCGGGTCCGTCGTCTTCCCCGTCTCGTCGTCTCCGTCTGCGTCTGGGTCGGGGTCAATCGGGTCGTCCTCCTTGACCTTCGCCATGCGTTTGGTGAGGGCTTCGTCAAATTCGGTGTTGGAGTGTTCGCCGATGAATTCGATGACGCGGTGGATCTCGTCATCCGAGATGAAGGAGCCCTGTGCGCGGAGGAGGCGTCCGTCGGACATCTTGAAGAGCATGTCGCCCTTGCCGATGAGCTGTTCGGAGCCCTGGGCGTCGAGGATCGTGCGCGAGTCGATGGAGGACGAGGTCTTGAACGCGATGCGTCCGGGAATGTTGGACTTGATCGTGCCGGTGATGACCTTCGTGTCGGGGCGCTGCGTGGCGAGGATGAGGTGTATGCCCGTCGCACGCGCGAGGGCGGTGAGGCGGGCGATGACGGGCTCCACCTCCTTGCCGGCGGCCTGCATGATGTCCGCCACCTCGTCGATGATGATCACGATGTAAGGGATCGTGCGGGGCATGTCCTTGTCGCCCAGCTGCTCCTCGCCGCCGAACATGTCTGGCTGGGCGACGGTCTTGCGCGTGTTGAAGTCCACGATGTTGCGGCATCCGGCGCGGGCGAACATCTTGAGGCGCTTCTCCATCTCCACGAGCGCGGCGCGGAGGGCGAACACGACTTTCTTCGTGTCGTTGATAATGGGGACGAGCAGGTGCGGCAGCTGGTTGTAGGACGTGAACTCCACGCGCTTGGGGTCGACCATGATGAACTTGAGCTGCTGGGGCGTGCGGCACATCAGGAGTCCGTTGATGATCGAGTTGAGGCACACGGACTTGCCCTGACCCGTTGCGCCGGCGACGAGCAGGTGCGGGAGTTTCGCGAGGTCCACTACGAGGTCGTTGCCGGCGGCGTCCTTGCCGAGCAGAAGGGGGACCTGGAACTTGCCGGGGCTGTTCTTCTGCCAGAGCTCGCCGTCGATGATTTCGCGGAAGTGGACGGACGCGGGCTTAAGGTTCGGCACCTCGATGCCGACGGCGTTCTTGCCGGGGATTGGGGCCTCGATGCGCAGCGAGGTGGCTTGGAGGGCCATCTGGAGGTTGCGGGCAAGGCCTGCGACCTTTTCGACGCGCGTACCGAGGTCGAGGGTGAGGGCATACTGCGTCACGACGGGTCCGGCCACGTAGTAGGCGAGCTCCGCGTTGACGTCGAACACCTTGAGAGTGTCGATGAGACGCTGTGCCATCGCGGCCACGTTCTCGCCGGGGCCGCCTTCATGCTTTGGCACGGGGTTCAACAGGTCGGTGGAGGGGACGATGTAGGGTCCCTTGTCCGCAGGGGCGTCGCCTTCGGGCGCGGTTGCTGCTGCCGGGGCGGGCGTTACCGCTGGCGTCGGCGGTGGAGGTGGCGGCTGGGGAGCGACAGTGCGCACGGGCGTAATGGCGGGTGCAGTGGCGGGACGCGCGGCAGGCGTCTCGCGTGGCGGGAAGAAGTCGATCGGACCGTTCGTCGATGCCTCGCGTTCGGCCTTGAGTCGGGCGCGGATGGCTTCGCGCTCTTCCTCTTCTTTGCGGCGCTGTTCCTCGCGAGCCTGTTTCTCGGCCTGTCTCTCGGCCTCCCTGGCGGCGCGTTCGGCTTCTTTGGCAGCGCGTTCTGCCTCCCTTGCCGCCTTGCGCTCCTCTCGGGCGATGCGCTCCCTCTCGCGCTCCTCTTCCTTGGCGGCCTTGGCTGCGGCCTTCTCGTCGGCAATGCGCTGCTTCTCGGCGAGGCGCGCGGCAAGGGCCGCTTCCTTTGCGGCCCTGGCGGCGGCAGCTGCGGCGTCCGGATCGTCAACGTCGTCCAGGTCGTCGTCACGGTGCCGGTCTGCGGCCCAGTCCGTCAGGCGGGCGAGGCCGGATACGATGTTGCGCGGCCCTGCGATGATGAACAGGGAAAGGACGGCAAGGCAGATCATGAGCACGCTTGCGCCGAAAGGCGCCAAGTGGTAGACGAGACAGCGCGTCATCACGAGGTATCCCACTGCGCCGCCGGCGTTTGGTTCGATGTTCAGGTCGCGCAGGAAGGGCGCGATGGTCGGCGAAGTCCCGGCCACTTGGAGCAGGCATGTGGCGGAGAACACTAGCAGGATGACGCCAATCGTGCGGCGTCCGGGATGGCACGTGTTCCCAAGTATGAGTCGGAGGCCCATGTACACGCAGATTGCCGGAACGCTCCAGATGCCGAGGCCTACGAACTGGTAGCCGATGTAGGCGAACCAGTCACCGGCTATACCTACGAGGTTGGATGACGCCGATGCCGGGATGCAGAGGTCGGATATGTCGCGCCAGTTGTATGTACATAGCGCGAGGAGGGGGAACAGCGCGATGGGAAACATGAAGAACCCGATTATGCGGCGCCGTACGCGGGATTCTGTTTCTGCCGGGTTGGATGAGGATGTGGGCTGTGGCTGCATTGTGCGGAAACTTTCTATTGGCTTGCCCGCCTGAACAGCGGCGGGTCAGAACGGCCGTGCGAGGTCTTGATGGAGTCTCGTACGGCGTAGAAAACTATGATGGCGAGGATTAGTGCCAGGAGCTTGAGCCCGAAGTTGCTCGTGAAGAAAGCGATTATTGATTTCATGCCTCCTTGCCCTCCTTGTCTTTTTGGGTTTCATCGCCTTTTTTGGAGTCGTCGCCTTTTTTGGAGTCGTCGCCCGTCGCTTCCTTCGCTGGGGCGGCGGCGTCGTGCCGGCGGCGGAAAAGTCTCGCGGCCTTGTCCGTGCGGCGCTTCATCCAGTCGGCCATGGCCTCGGACGTCGTCTTCTGCTGCGGCATGGCCTTGCGGATCCAGCGCAGCACGGCCATGCGCGAGTTCTCCTCGGCGTCAGGGTAGCGGATGAGCCGGCCGTTGTGGGCAACGGACACCCGTCCCGTCTCCTCGGAGACCGCGATCACGAGCGCGTCCGTCTGCTCGCTAAGCCCCACCGCCGCGCGGTGGCGCATGCCGGACGTGGAGAGGTCGCCCTTGCTGGAGACGGGGAATAGGCAGTGCGCGGCGGCCACTCGTCCGTGGCGTATCACCACTCCTCCGTCGTGGAGCGGCATCGGCTCCGTGAAGATGGAGAAGAACAGTTCGCTTGAGATGATTGCGTCGAGTTCCACACCGGTCGTCTCGAAGCCGCGCAGGGAGATACCTCGCTCAAACGCTATTAGCGCTCCGATGCGGCGTCTCGCGAGCTTGAAGATGATCGTCGTGAGGTCTTCAGGCGACACGCGGCCGCCAAGAATCGCGTGCGTGCGCGTACGGTCCTGGAAGAGGAACGACCCCATGGCCGCGAGGAAGCGCCTGATCTCGTCCTGGAAAATCACGACAGATGACAGCGCGAGGTAGAGGAGCAGCCAGCCGATGATTACGGAGAGCACGTCGAAGCGGAATACGAGCGTAAACGCGACGAGAAGGGCGAAGAGAACTCCTGCGCCCATAAGCACCTGTCCGAACCTTGAGCCACGCGCTCCTTTGAGGATGGCGTAGATCACGAGGTAGAGGATGAAAATCTGGATGACGTCCGGAACGTAGGACATCAGATGGTACCAGTCCATGTCGATCCTCCTTCCTTGGCGAGCGCGCCCACTACGGAGAGCGCCTCCTTAGTCTCCTTCACGTCGTGTACGCGCACAACGCTGACGCCGCACATCGCACACCACACGGCCACGCCGACGCTGCCGCCGAGGCGGCGGGCGGGCTCGGCTTCGCCGCTGAGCGCGCCGACCACGCGCTTGCGCGACGCGCCCACGAGCACGGGACCCCGCGCCGCGAGCCTGCGCAGCGAGCCGAGAATCGCGATGTCCTCCTCGCGCGTGGTGTCGAAGCCGACCATCGGGTCCTGCAGCACCTGCGTGCCGATGGGACGGTAGTCCTTTGCCGGCACCACGAAACCGCAGCCGCTCTTTTCCACGAGCTGCCACATCTCGTCGCTGGGCGTGAAGACGCAGTTGATGATCGCGGCGCCTGCGTCGAGCGCGCGCTGCGCCGTCTCGGGGTGGTACGTGTCCACGGATATTGGGACGTTCGGCAGTTCACGAAGGATCTGGCGCAGGACGGCGTTGAGGCGCGCCCATTCGGCGGAGGCGGAGAGGGGACGGTGTCCGGGGCGCGTCGATTCCGCGCCCACGTCGATGATGTCGGCGCCGTCGCGCACGAGTGCGCGCGCGTGGGAGACGGCGTCGCCGGGGCGGAGGTAGAGCCCGCCGTCGGAGAACGAGTCCGGCGTCACGTTCACGATGCCCATCACGCGCGTGGACGCGAGGTCGATGCTAAACTGCCGGCACGTCCACGTCATCGTGTTTCCTTTCAAGTCCGAGGAGCTTCTCCACGTCGCGTCCGTCCATGGTCTCCTGCTCAAGCAGCGTTTTCGCGAGCAGCTCGAGCTTGTCGCGGTTCTGCTTGATGAGCTTGGCCGCACGCGCGTAGCAGTCCTCGATGATCCGGCGCACTTCCTGGTCGATCGCCTCTGCGGTCTTCTGCGAGTAGGGAGGCGGGGCCTCCGATATTGAGAGCGCGTTCGGCTCGATGAATGCCTGGAAGCCGAAGGCGTCCGACATGCCGAAGCGGCAGACCATGCCGCGCGCTATCTGTGTTGCGTAGGCGATGTCCTGGGCAGCGCCGGTGGAGATGTCCTTCGTGAGCGTCTCCTCGCCGATGCGCCCGCCGCAGCACATCGTGATCGCGTCGAGGAAGTATGACTTCGACCGGTTCAGGACGTCCTTCTCGGGGAGGCTCATCGTCACGCCGAGGGCGCGTCCGCGCGGGATGATGCTCACCTTGTGGAGCGGATCCGCGTTCGGGAGGAGGAGCTGGAGAAGGGCGTGCCCGGCCTCGTGCCACGCCGTGGTCTCGTATTCCTTGCGCGTGTAGCCGGCGGACTTCCGCTCGCTGCCCCAGAACACCTTGTCGCGCGCCTCCTCGAGGACGGAATGCGGAATCGCCTCAAGGCCCTTGCGTGCGGAGAGGAGCGCTGCCTCGTTGATGATGTTCGCGAGGTCTGCGCCTGAATGTCCGCTCGTGCCGCGCGCTAGGCGTTCGAGGTCGACGTCGTCCGCGAGCTTCACCTTCGCGGCGTGGATCTTCAGGATAGCTTCACGTCCTTTCAAGGTGGGAAGGTCCACGTTCACCTGGCGGTCGAAGCGGCCGGGACGCAGGAGGGCGGGATCGAGGATGTCGGGGCGGTTCGTCGCCGCGATCACGATCACGCCGTCGTTCGTGCCGAAGCCGTCCATCTCCACGAGCATCGCGTTGAGCGTCTGGTCCGCCACGCGCTGCGACATCATCCCGCCCGCGTTGCGTTTCTGTCCGACGGAATCGATCTCGTCGATGAAGATGATGCACGGCGCGGATTTCTTTCCTTGCTCGAAGAGGTCGCGCACGCGGCTCGCGCCCACGCCTACGAACATTTCCTCGAAGTCGCTGCCGCTGATCGAGTAGAAGGGCACTCCCGCCTCGCCGGCGATCGCCTTCGCGAGAAGCGTCTTGCCCGTGCCGGGAGGGCCAACTAACAGGATACCGCGCGGGATGCGCGCGCCGAGCTTCGTGAACTTCTTCGGTTCCTTGAGGAACTCGACGATCTCCGCCACGTCCTCCTTTGCCTCGTCCACGCCCGCCACGTCCTTGAACGTCACGCGGTCCTTCTTGTTGCCGTCCATGAGCCGGGCCTTCGACTTGCCGAACGAAAACGGACCGCCCGAACCGCCCAGCATGCGGCGGTAGATGAAGAACCAGAGCAGCGCGGCGAACACGCCGAAGATGAGAAGCTGCTGCATGAATGGTCCGAGCAGCGGCTCCTCTTCCTCCACGGGACAACTCACCCCGCGCGCTACAAGGAATTCCGTGAGCTTCTCGTTCTCGCCCGGAACGAGGTTCACGCGGAACTTCACGGGCGCGCCGGCTTCTGACTTCCTCTCGCCGGCTAGATAGGTGCTTCCGCTTTCCAGCGCGCGCACGCGCTTCACCTTCACAACTTGGCCGCTCTCCACGAGCGCACGGAATTCAGTCTGCGAAATCGAATCGAACACGGGACGGTTCGGGTTCATCATACGCATTGCGAGGAAAGTCGCGGCGATTACGGCGAGGACGACCCATCCGCTGAGCGGGCCGGGCCTCGCCGCGCCTTTCGGGAGGGCGCGGCGGCGCGGCGCGGACGGCTTGTCTGCGGTTGGTGGCGTCTCCGGCTTTTCGGAGGGTTCGCCTGCGTGTTCTTCTTTTGTGTCTTCGGACATGGCGCGAATTATACCATATCCGCGTGCGCGCGTCACGGAAATGTGGTAAAATAAAAGTCCTTTTCAAACCATAAGAAGGAGAAACGAATGAAGATGAAGTTGTTGCTGGCTGCCGCCGTTATGTGCGGCGCCGTATTTGGCGGTGCGGAAGTCCCGCTGTGGCCGGAGGGCAAGATGCCATCGCGACAGGAGAAACAGTGCAAGCCGTTCCTCGTGTGGCACACGCCAAAGGAGCTGAAGTCCACCGCCATCCTCATCTCCGTCTCCGGCGGAAGCTACATGGGCAACAGTATCACCGGCTTTGAGGTGGCGCCGATCCGCGACTACTTCCTCGAGCGCGGCGTGACCGTGGTCACGCTGAAGTACCGCGTGCCGCGTCCTAAGGGCCTGCCGAAGCACCTCACCGCGTGGCAGGACGCCCAGCGCACCGTGCGCCTCGTGCGCGCCGAGGCCGCGAAGCGCGGACTCGACCCAGAGAACATCGGCTTCACCGGCTGCAGCGCGGGCGGACACCTCACCCTCATGGTTGCCACGTCCTCGCAGACTCCCGCCTACGAGCCTATCGACGACATCGACAAGTTGCCGTGCCACGTGAACTGGGCCGTGCCTGTCTATCCCGCCTACGCGCTCGCCGACGGACTCGACCAGCACAACACGAAGGGCGGCAACGACCTCGCGGACGCGCTTGACCCAGATCTCAAGTTCGACGCGAAGACCCCGCCGATGTGCCTCATGCACGGCGACGCCGACGGCTGGTCCTCGATGAACAGCGTGCGCGTGTACCACAAGCTCCGCACGATGGGCATCCCCGCCGAACTGCACGTGATGGCGCTTGAGCCGCACTGCTTCATGAACGAGCCCACCCCCGGCACGCCCGCCGACACGTGGAAGGGCCGCGTGTGGGAGTGGGCCGTGAAGATGGACATCCTCTCCGGCCACCCCAACTCCCGCGTCGCCCCCTGGAAGCCCCTCTACGACCGCAGCAAGAAGATCGAGGCCCAGTTCGACGTCCAGCCCGGCGTGTGGCACCCTGCGGGCCGCCGCGGCGAGATCACCGCGGAAAAGGACAGCGCGCTCTGGACGAAGACCGACTACGAGAACTTCGCCCTCGACTTCGAGTACAAGCTCGATCCCGGCGCCAACTCCGGCGTGCTCATCTACTGCTGCAACACGAAGAACTGGATCCCCAACGCCGTCGAGATCCAGCTGCTGGACGACTACGCCGAGAAATGGGGCAAGTGCGACCCCAACTGGATGAACGCCTCCCTCTTCGGCCACTGCCCGCCGCTCAAGCGGAACGTGCGCAAGGCCGGCGAGTGGAACCGCATGACCGTCTTTGCGCGCGGCAAGAACATCCAGATCATCTGCAACGGCGAGAAGGTGATGGACGCCGACCTCTCAAAGTGGACGAGCGCGAAGAAAAACCCCGACGGCACGAAGATCCCGTCGTGGCTCAGCCGTCCGTGGGCCGAGCTCGACACCAAGGGCAAGGTCGGATTCCAGGGCAAGCACGGCAATGCCAGGCCCTACTTCCGCAACATCCGCATCCGCCCGCTCTGACAATGAAGATCACCTCGGTCAAGACGATCGTCGTCGACTGCTTCCGCACGAACTGGGTGTTCGCGAAGGTGGAGACCGACGAGGGCCTGCACGGCATCGGAGAGGGCACGCTCGAATACAAGGAGGCGACGCTCTGCGCCGCCATCCACGACCTCGAGCATGGTCTCGTCGGCAAGGACCCGATGAACGTCGAGGCGCTCTGGCACGACAACTACCGCGACGCCTACTGGCGCGGCGGCCCCGTGTTCATGAGCGCCCTCTCGGCGGTCGACATGGCGCTCTGGGACATCAAGGGCAAGGCCCTTGGCGTCCCGGTGTGGCAGCTCATCGGCGGTAAGTGCCGCGATGCCGTGCCGTGTTACGCGAACTGCTGGTTCGCGGGCGCGAAGGAGCCCGAGGAGTTCGCCGCGAAGGCCGTCGCCGCCGTCGAGAAGGGCTTCAAGGGACTCAAGTGGGACCCGTTCGGCAAGAACTACCGCCAGCTTCCGCCCGCCGACTTCAAGAAGGCGCTGCGGTGCATCGAGAAGGTGAAGGAGGCGACGGACGGCAAGGCCGAGATCCTCATCGAGTGCCACGGCCGCTTCGACCTTCCCACCGCGCTGCGCCTCTGCAACGCCCTCGCGCCGTTTGACCCGTACTGGGTGGAGGAGCCGATCATCCCCGACACGATGGAGGCCCTCGCGGACCTCCGCCGCCGCGTCTCCACGCCCATCGCCTGCGGCGAGCGCCTCTACGGCATCCACGCGATCCGCAGCGCGATCGAGCTGCGCGCGGCGGACTACCTCCAGCCGGACGCCTCCCACGCGGGCGGCATCACCGAGATGAAGAAGATCGCCGCGCTCTGCGAGGCGCATCATATCCCGTTCTGCGCGCACAACCCGTCCGGCCCCGTCGCGAACGCCGTCACGCTCGCGCTTGGCGTGTCCACGCCTGGCTACTGCATCCACGAGACACTCTTCAACGACGTGCCGTGGCGCAAGGACGTGGTGGACGAGGACGTGAAGTTCGTGGACGGCATGATGTACCCGTCGGACCGTCCCGGCCTCGGCATCGAGATCGACGAAAAGGCCGCCGCCGCGCATCCGTTCGAGCCACATTTCCTCCGGCACTACGTGGGCACGCTCACGAACGTGCGCCCGCCGGACGCTTGCGACTACTACCACGCCTGACCGTTCGGGCCAAAGTTCTGGTAGGGCGCGATCACCGAGCGCGCCGCTGGGACGAACGGTATGGTCACGCGTCCCGCGTGACCGAAACGGTAGGGCGGTCGCCCCACGACCGCCGCAAGGTGGGGCGAGGCGTCCCGCCGAGCCGGGTGGGGCGTGGAGCGGTGGGGCGAGCCCTCCGGGCGAGCCGCAATTCCCCCAAAACGACGTTCCGCACTGTAATCTCACACACTGTACCCGGTACGTCACATATTCGAATATGTGACGTACCGCGCATTCATACCCCAAACCGTGCGCAAAACTTGAATTTCCCAAAATCCCGCTTGCGTTGGGTGAGGGAATGTGGCATACTATTTCCGTCTTGCCTATAAGGCGAGATAGATTACCCGCGCGGGTCAGACGGTGAGTAACCGTAGCCGATATGTGTGGAAGGTATTGGAAGATGTGCATGTTGGACGAGATACATGCGAAGCGATATGAGATATACGCTATCGCGAGGCGGCACAAAGCTGAAAAGCTTTGGGTCTTTGGTCCTTGTGCCCGCAAGGAGGGTCGATGAGGGTTTATCTCGACAACTGCTGCTATAACCGGCCGTTCGATGATCAGTCTCAACTGAAGGTGCGGCTTGAGACGGAGGCGAAGCTGTTTGTCCAGCAGCTCATGCGGACTGGGGCTGTGGAGTATGTCTGGAGCGACATGTTGGCAAATGAGGTGGAGGAAAGTAAGTTCTGGGAACGGAAGATGCGGATAGTGCCTTGGGCAGTAGGAGCACATGCCTACGTCGTTACGACTCAGGAGATCGAGCAACAGGCCAGCGTATTCATGGGACTGGGTGTAAAGCCTTCTGATGCCATACATCTTGCAAGTGCGAAACATGCAGAATGCGATTGGTTTCTCACTGTGGACAGGGGAATCCTCAAGAAGGTCAGCCTTATCGAGAAAATGCGAGTGGCTAATCCATTGACATTTATACAGGAGATGAATCCATGACCGCTACAACCGAAAGAACTCTGACAGATAGAGAATTGATGACGACGGGATTCCAGGTGCTCGTTGACACCTTTGGGAATGTCAATGCTGAGCGTTTCATAACGCTTGCTATTCGTGAGCCGGAGGATTATACCTTGTGGCGCGAAAAGAACATGTATGTAGGCGAAAGTCTGCATGAAGTGGCAGAGCGGGCTCGTGCGTCTGGCAAACGATTAAGGGAACAACTTGGGATTACAGCATGACGTTCCTTTTCCGTTCGTAAAGTCAGAACCGAAGTGTATCGGTCCCTGCGCCGCAATATCGCGGACGCATCTCATACCCGTTGCGGCAAATTGTAACCTCCGAGCGCCCCGCGCGCAAAACTTCAATTTTCAAAATCCCCACTTGTTATGGGCGGGGGAATGTGGTATCATAGTAACGTCTTTTTGCTGGGGCTATGCCCTTGGACTGAAA
>CACWIW010000098.1 GCA_902761035.1 uncultured bacterium
ACCTCGTCGCCGGATTGCAGCAGCCCGGCGGGAAGTCCGCGCGCGATGAAGGTGTCCACGTCGCGGTTCGCAAAGTGCAACGTGGAGCCCGCGCCGGGAAAGAACTCCACTCCGGCGGAGTTCCCGCGCGTCCGCGTGAACGTGAACGGTCTGCCCGTGCGCGGCGTGACCGCGCTCTGTTCGCTTGCGTTCGACATGGCTTATCCTTCCGGCGCGTCGGCCTCGTTCTGCTTCAGACGGCTCTGCGCTGCCTTTACGGAACGCGAAAGCGTGCCGACTTCCTCCTTGATCGCCTTCAGCACGTTCGCCACCTCGGCGGCGACCTTCTCCATTTCGTGCTGCGCCTCAAGCGCCTCCGCTTTCTCCTTTTGGAGCGCGGCGAGCGCGGCGGCTTTCTCCTTTTTCGATCCGCCGTTCTGCACGAGCATGTCGTAGCGGTTCTGCGCGGCGAATACTTCGTTCTGCTCTTTCTGGTATTTGTCGGCGGCGGCCTGGGCCTTTGCCTTCTGCTCCGCCTCCGTCTCCTCGAAGTTGGCGAGCGTCTCCTTGCCCTCCGCGATGGTCTGTTTGTCCTTCGCGACCTGCTTTTCCTTCTTGTCGAGCGCATTGCCCGCACTGACTACGCCGCGCCGAGTCTCAACGGCGGTTGCGTCCTCGCGCACGTCAATCGCCTTTTGCCCGGCATAGATCGCGCCGGCGCGCTCGTCCATGTGCTCGGCCTCGGCACGGAGGTCGGCGGCCTGCTTCAGCTTCTGCCGCTTCTCCTCCTGGAGTCGCTTGATCTCGGCGTCCAGCGCCGCAACCTCGCCTTTGGCCTCCTTGCGGAGGGCGTTGCCTGCCTCGCTATCGGACTCGCCGATGTGCCCCCAGTTTAACGTGGCGACGTCCTTCCAGACTCCGCCGAAGTTTTCCCAGAATCCGTGGCGGTCTTCTTCGTTCATGGCGAAGGAACGCGTGTGCGTGGCGTCGCGGCGCTTCTGAGCGGATTCGATTAGCCTGTCGTATCCCTCCGCTTCCTTCTCGATTCGACCGGCCGATGTGCGTTTCGCGCCAGCCTCCGCCATGAGGCGGTTGCTTTCCTTGGCGAGGTCTTCGCGGCTCCGGGCGGCCGTGAGGTGTCCACGACGTTCCGCGTAGTTCGCCTCGATCTGCGCGCGCTTCTCGGCAGCCGCCGGATCGTTGGCGTCTATGGCTGCAAGCTCCTTCTGCTTCGCGAGGTCCAGCTGCGCGTCCTCCAGGGCGCGGGCGTTGCGCGTGGCGATGTCTTCAAGCTCGTTCGCGCGCTGCATCGCCTCGCTCGCCTTGCGCATAGACTCCCCCAGCGTCTCGTAGCTCTTGGCGAGGGCTTCCACGGCCTCCTTGTGCGCGGCCTTGTCTTTCGCCTTGGCAAGCTCCTCCGCCTCCTTCTTCGCCGCGCCGAAGCTTTCCGTCACCTTGCCCACCGCCGACGCGAGCATCGAAAAGACTCCCACCACGCCGAAGCCGGTCAGTACGTTGCGAGCCAGTCCGGCGGCCCTGCGCAATACGTTCATCGCGCTCGACAGTTTGCCGACGGACGCCGAGCCGTTCTTGCCGACTTCGTCGGCCTGGTCCGCAACGTCATCGAGTGCCTTTTTGGTCCGTGTGCCAGTGTTGGAGATTTTGTCGAACGAGTCGGCAACCGTCTTTTCGGTTTCGAAATCGGCGTCCCTGATGGAGTCTGCGGCCTTTTTTGCGGCGTCCTTCACCACGACGGCGGTTTCTTCTGCCGATCTGCGCACCCAGTCTGCGGCCTTTTGCGAAGCCTTCTCCACTGCGTCTGCGTCAGCGTCCACCGGCACCTTCACGGCGTCCGGCTCGTTCACTTTCACGTCAACGGGATCGGGCTGCTGCTCCACCGGCACTTTCACGGTGTCGGGCTCGTTCACCTTCACGTCAACGGGATCGGGCTTCTCCACCGGCACTTTCACGGTGTCGGGCTCGTTCACTTTCACGTCAACAGGATCGGGCTCGTTCACGTGGACGTCAACCACTGCGGCCCTGCTGGCCGCCTTGGCCGCCGTGGCCACCTTGCCTAGAGCCTGTTCAACCTTCCTTGCACCGGAGTTGTCGCCTTCGGTCTTGATTTTGACTATGGATTCGTTTTCGTCCATGCGCCTCAACCGGTTATCGAATAGTTCACCGCTACCGTGCAGCCCACGTGTGCCGCCGTGCGCTGCGTCACCGCCGCATTTGCGAACACGGTCTGGTCGTCGAACTTCAGCGCGCCCGCGCTGTCCTCGCTGAGGAACGCGCCGGAAATGTACGCAAGCGCGGCCTCCGGAGTGGCGAACGTGCGCGTCACGCCGAAGCTCACGCTCCCGGAGTCGCACCGCACGTGTTCGCCCTGCACCCGGTCCGCGCCCACGTACTCGCGGATCGCCACGCCCGGCGCGAGCTGCATGCGCAGGTCGTTCGGCCCCACGGGATCCCCAGTGGAGTTCCGCGCCTGTCCGGCGACGAGCTCGGTGACCACGGGAGAACCGTTCACGATGTTGGTGAGCGTGATCTTCATTCAGGTGCTCCGCCGTTCCTCCTAGGAGTTTTGCTCCTCACGACGGATCCGTGTACTCCACGTCGAAGAGCGAGCCGTCCGACGGGTCGATGTTCGCAGTGAAGCCGATCTCGCCCGCGCGGAGCGCCGTCGCGCCCCAGTTGAGCGGCCCCGTCACGAGAGAGGCGCACTTCAGCGTCACCGTGAGGCCGTTGTCCGAGGAGATCACAAGGTCGTCGTCTCCCGCGAGCGACGCGCCGCGTCCCTTCAGCGCCGGCAATGCGGCGAGTATCTGCGCCTCGCTGAGCCCGAGCGGCGTGCAGCGGGCCGTCACGTTCACGCCCGTGAGCGTGTAGTCGATCGTCCCCTGGCTGTCCGTCGTGACCGGCTCCGTCTGTAGCTCCACGCCCACCGTCCAGCCGTCGAGCGTGTCCGGGATCGAGAGGGCGGTCCCGAACGCGGCGGAGTAGTGGTTTCCGGAAAGCCCCTGCCTCGACGGCTCGCCGAGGTTGTAGGTCTGCGCGGCCACCGCGTAGAACGAGCCGGTTTCCGTCGGCAGCTTGCCGTTCGCGAGGAGCGCCGTGAACTCCGCCTGGCCGAACGCCGTCTTGACGGGCGAGAGGATCAGGTCCGGACACTTCGTGAGCGCCGCCGCGTTGAACGTCACCTTCGTGCCTGCGCGCGACAGCACCGCGAGCGGCGCGTCCGTCGTTCCGAAGAGCGACTGCCCGATCACGGGCGTGCGCACGTAGGCGGGGAAGAGCGCGGCAAGGAGCGCCTCGGAGAGCGTCCCCACGGGCGTGAGCGTCACCCTGCCCGTCTGGTCTGTCTTGATCGTGTCGAGCTTGCCCGCGATGGAGCTCGGCACGTCCTGCGTCGCGGAGTCGATCTCCGCCACGATGCCGGATGCGTCGTGGAAGGTCACGCCGCCGAAAGTCACGGCGCCGGGGCCGCGTATGATTGATTGCCTTGTGGTTGCCATAGTTTTCCTTTCTGTATCGGAGCGGCGGGCTTCAGCCCGCGCCCAGCGTCGCCAATGTCTCGAAGCTCACCGTGCGCGCGATGGTCTTGTCGTCCACGCGCTCCACGCCGCCGATGCCCGTGAACACGAGCACGCCGTATCCGATTGGCATCAGGTGCCGCTCGCATGCGAGCGCCTCGGCCACTTCCGTCGCGTTCGGCCCCAGCCGCCCCTGCCCCACGCGGTTGCGGCTCGGCTGCTCCCACACGGTCACGGCCAGCCGGGCCATGCCGGCGATCACGCAGCTGTCGCGGCTCGTCGGCGCGAAGCTCGCCGCGCCAACCGTCACCGCGAGGTGCGTCCGGGCGAGGTGCGCGTCCCATCCCGCCGCCACGTTGCCCTCGTCATCGGCGAGGACGGGGATCGCGTGGGAGCGCAGGTACTCGCTCTCGCGAAGCGCCTTGCACACGCTCTCCTGGAGGTCCACGAGCGTCACGACATCACCCCCAGCGAGTTGTAGATCTTCGCGGGCTTCGAGATGATCACGCCGTCCGTGGTGGCGTCGATCGCCTCCGTGCCGCTCGCGAGCGCCCGAAGGCGCGCCTCCTGCTCCTCCGCCAGCTTCGCCCACGGATTCTTCCCGTCGTCGTCGCCGTGGCGGCGGTAGAGGAGGTCGAGCAAAAACACCCGCACGGCGTAGTCCGCCGCAACGGAGTACTGCGCCGGCACGGCCCCGCCGAAGATGGCCTCCGCGCGGGCGTTCGCGGATGCGAGCGCCGCGGCGAAGGCCTTCTCGTCGGCGAAGCCGTCCCGGTCGTCGTCGAGGGCCGCGATGATCATCTGCTCCGGCATGTCGCCGGTCAGGTCGTCTATCGTCAGCCTCGTCATGGAGCCTTACTTCTCCTCCCAGGCCGCCACGGCCGCCGCGCCGCCCTTGTAGGCGAGGAACGGAAGAGTCAGGAAGCCCTCGCCGCGCGCGTGGACGCCGTAGAGGAAGTCGTTCGTCATGAAGACGTTCGTGTCCTCGTCGCGGTCCTTGCGCGTCAGCACCGGCAGCTTGCGCTTCTGGATGCCCACGGCCTTCACGCCGTTCTTGTCGCCGAGCACGTACCACTCGTTCGCGTGGTCTCCCACGAGCGACTGCGACACGCGCACCTTCAGCGCCTTCGCCGGGCTCACGTTGCTCACCGTCGTGGTGCCGTCGGAGACGAGGTCCGCCTCGCAGATTAGCTTGGCGGACGCCTCGAGCGACGGGCCCACCAGGAGCACGTCCGGACGGATCTCGCCCGGCTCGCCGCCGTAGAGCTTCCAGCCGCGCATCGCCGCGATCGCCGCCTCCACCGCCGCCTTGCTGAAGGCGGTCGTGACCGCGTTCGTGAACGTGCTCTCCCCGAGCACGCGGCCCGAGCAGAAGAACGGGTTGCCGTCCGCCCACTCGCCGTTCCCCAGAAGCGCCTCGATCGCGAGCTTCTTCCACAGGTTCTCGGCGTCCGCGCCCATCATGCCCACCAGCGGCGCGTAGACGCCGTACTGGTCGTCCTCGATCTCGTTGCGCGAGACCTTGATCGTGTTCTCGAAGTCGCGGTTCACGACCGTGAGCTTGCCGAGCTTCGCGTTGTTCAAGACGCGCTCGCCCACCCACTCGTGGATGCCGTGCAGCTGCTCCAGCCAGCTGTGCTGCGTGGCTGAGCCCGCGCCGGTGAAGGAGAGGGCGATGTCCTCGGGAAGGAGGTCGTTCGGCGTCACGCGCGACTGCGCGGCCTTCTGCGCCTCGGTGAATCTCGTCTGGAACGTCTTGAAGAGCGCGTCCAGGGTTGCTGTAGTGATGTTCATGTCTTTGCCTTTCCTTGCTGTTGTACGCTTGCTGTTTCCTCGCCGCTACCGGCCAACCACCACCACGACCTTGCCGTCGTCGCGCACGTCGGCGACCTTGCCGACGGTCTTCGTGCCGCTCGTCTTGGTGACGGTCCAGGGGTTCGTCGCCACGGAGTAGGCCGCCGCGCCGATGTCCTTCTTCGCGATCGCGCCGGCGCCGGTCGCGTTCTCGAGGATGAATCCCCCGCGCTGCACCGTCACGTTCTCGCCCTTCGCCGCGTTGTGCAGGAACACCCCGCACACGGTGAGCGTGCCGCCAACGGCGGAGGTGTTCACCGCGTAGGCGCAGCCGTTCGTGCCCACGGCGGCGATGTTGCCGGCGTAGACCGCCTCGCCCGCCGCGAGCTGGGCGTAGTCGCCGCTCACCTGCGGCGTGTCGTGCTCTCCGGCGACCGCGCCGAAGGCCATTGCCGCCATCGCGGCCATTGCAATCAGTTTCTTCATGTTTTGCCTTTCCTTGGTGTTGTACGCTTGCTGTCACTTCCCCGCTTTGAAGATATCCGGGCTCACCCCGCAGTTGAGCGCGATCTGGCGCAGCTCCTCGGGCACCTCGTCTATCGGGGCGGCGGGCTTCAGCCCGCTCGGCGTCTTCGCGTTGAGCGGCACCGTCACGGGCGTCTTCGCGATCGTGGCCTTCAGGTCTTCGACCGTGATCTTCCCGATGGCGTCCGCGCCAAGCGCGATCACCTTGCCCTCGCGGGCGGCCTCGGCGATGAGGTCGGCCTTCTCGTGGGCGACGGCTGCGGCCGAAAGCGCCGCGACCTTCTCCTCGATCGGCTTCACGGCCTCCGCGACCGCAGTCTCCACCATGGCGGAGAGCGCCGCGTCCTGTTCCTCCTGCGTGGGCTTCTTGCCGGCCGCATCGAGCGCGGCCTGAATGGCCTCGTCCGTGGCGTCCTCGCCAAGCCCCAGCAGCTTCAATAGCAATGCCTTGTAGTCCATTGCCTTTCCTTTCTGTATCGGAGCGGCGGGCTTCAGCCCGCCTTCCTGGTTGTTGATGATTCCGCTCAGCGCGGAAGAGATACCGCCACTCAGCGGCGCCTCCACGAAATCCATGCCGTCCACCGCGCCGGCGCGGCACAGCGCCACGCTCGCCACGGCCACGAGGTTGCCTTCCTTGTCGGTCACGGCCCCGGCCGAGACGTCGGCGTAGTTCGCCGCCATCTTCTCGCCCTCCGGCGTCCAGCTCGACATCGTGATATAGACGCCGTCGCCATCCACCGCCTCGATCGTGCCGAAGCCCGCGACGGGACGCGGCTCCTTCGACTCCTTGTACGCCGCCGTGCCGGGGAAGGTGTTGTGCTCGAAGTCGAGCGCCACCTTGCGGTAGGGATATGTTTCGGCGTTCAGGCACTTCACGAAGAGCGCGCCCACGTGTACGCGCTTCCCGTGGCAGTTCGGGTTGTCGCCCCAGTTCAGCACCTTGATCCGGCGCGGTAGCCTCGCCGCGTCAGCCGAAAGGCTCACGGCGACGCCGGTCGTGCGAAGAAGTATCACTTTGTCTGGCTTGCCCATAACGGCGCACAGTATAGATAAAAAACGCCGCGCGGGCTTACGCCCGTGCGGACTGTGCGGCAATGAAAAAGGCGGTATTTATATCGGAGCGGTCGGCTTTAGCCGGCCTCAACCGCCCCCGTTTCCGAATACCTTGTCGATTTCCTTTTTGTAGATCGCCTCGACGTTGTCTTTTATGTCGCGCTGCACCGTTGGCGTGAGCTGGCCACGCTCGTCGATCGGGAAGAAAGGCCGCGCCGGCATGTTCTTCGTGCCGAACTGGTGGTACCCTGCGTACTTCACCTTCGTGCCTACCACCACGGTGTCCGGCCCCGTCACCACGGAACGGAAGTTCTGCCGTAGGTCTCCGCTCCTGATCAGCAGCGGGTGCTTCGCCTTCGTGTCCTTGCGCGGCGCCCACGGCGACGGCCTGTAGCTGGGATCCCTGAACGCCTCCGTCGTGTGGTTCTTCACGACGTTGCCGATGACCTTCAGCGCGTTCCTCTGCGCCCGCGCAAGCGCTTCCGGGAAGTCGGCGAGCTTCCGCGTAAGGTCAGAGGTGTCTATCGTGACCGTGATCATGGCTCCACGCCCTCCGGGATTGGCGGCATCTCCCACGGTCCGGGATCCTTGTCCCGGCAGTTCGCGCAGATAGCATAGTTGAAAAGGGCGTCGTAGCGGTCACGCACGGCGTCGTGCCAGGCGTCCCTCGCCCGCCAGTTCTTCACCACCTGGCGGATTTTGTGACGTTCTTCTAGTGCTTCCTCGGGCGTCATGGCAGTTCCTCCATCTTGATGTATCCTTCCTTTTTGAGCCGAAGGAGAAAGGCGTCGTATGCGTATCGGTTGAAATCTCCGTCGTCTATCGCCAGGGCGAAAGCCTTAAGCAGGTCCGCGTCCTCCGGCGTAGGCGTTTTTAGCCACTGCCAGCGGCGCAGCTGTGTTCCGGCGGCGATGTATTCGGCCTTGCTCCCGGTCTCCCATCCGAATTTCAGATCCGCCGGCGATGGCGTGTTGTCGCCGTTCGGATGAGTGTGCAGCGTGCACACGGTGCGGCCCTCCGGTATTTCCGGCCTTACGCTGTTGGCGTCGCCGGTGGCTTCTGCGATTTTCTTGCCGGTATCGAAGTCCAGCACCACGGCGCGTTCCTTGCCGTCTGTATCGGAGCGGCGGGCCTCGGCCCGCCCCGTCTTCTGCATCTTGCCGTCTAGCATCAGCTCCCACATTGTCTCGGGCTCGCGCCCGTTCGCCTGCACCGTCTCCTGGCGGCACTTCGCCGTGAAGAGCTTCCAGTCGGGCTCGTCGTAGCCCTTCAGCAGCGCGTCCATGTCGATCGCCACGTTCGTCGGATCGAACGTGAAGCTCTCGCTCCGCCCAGGCGTGGGCATTTCCTCTGGAGGCGTAATGCCCTGCTTCTTCGCGTCCAGTTCGGTAAGTTCGACCACGATGCACCGGCATCCCCAGTCCCATGGCGGGTAGTGGGTCTTCCACCAGTCATCGTCAGCCCTCAGTATCTTCCCGTCGAGCGCGGCGTGGCCGGGCCGCACGCGGCTGTCGCCCACCGTCTCGTACTTCCAGTACGGGAAAATCTCGATGTCCTCCATCTGCTGCTGGTGCCGCGCCACCGCATACGCCTGGAAGCCGTGCGTGCGAAGCATGAAGTTCGCCCGGGCCTTCGCCGCCTTGTCGTCGCCGCCCACGAACGGCGAGATCTCGGCGGCGATCTCCTTCTTCGCCTCGTCCCAGCTCGCGCCCTCCGGAAGCTTCGCCACCGCGTCGCGGATGCGCTGCAGCGCATCCAGCTGCTCGATTCCCGCCACCGTGAAGGCGCGCTGCTTCAGCTGCGGCGGAAGGTTGCCGAAGTGCGTTGGATCCGCGACGGCCTTGCCGCGGATGTAGTCCGCGGCCGCCTCGTTCGGGAATGTCTCGATTGTCAGGTTTGCTGTCATTGCTTGGTTCCTAGTATACCACAAAATCACACGAACCGCTTCCAGCCGCCGAGGCCGTTTGCCTGAAGGTACGTCTCGCGGTCCTCGCCGCCCTCGTTCCAGCGGTCGGGATTGTCCATGCAGTCGGCGAGGTGGCGGTACCAGCTGTCGAGGTCGAGGAGGATCGTGTTCGGCGCCACGCGCACCACGTCCACGAACCCCGCGCGCCCGAGGCGGAGGATCGTGTCGTAGCGGCAGCGCTCGTTGCCGTCCTCGCCGACGCGCGCCGGGAAGCCGAGAAGGGCGGCCGTCCTGGAATCAAGCCGCACGTACCGCCCCGCCACCGGCACCGGCGCGTAGGTGCCGTCCTCCTGCTTCGACCACCGGCACATCACGTAGGCGTCCGGCGGCGTCGCCGCGTCCTTCGGCACCCAGGCGTGCCGTCCCGGCGCCACGCGCACCATGTTCGGCTCCGGCTCCACGGCAAGCGGCGGCGGAATATCGGAGCGGCGGGCTTCAGCCCGCCTTTCACCCCCGAAAAGGTCCATCTGCACCATGTTTTCTACCATCGCCGCACGCCTCCAACCGTGGAATCGCCTAGAAGCCGCGGGAAAACGCGGGAAAACGCTTGGAAGCGCCGGGGAGCGGCAAGTGTACCCCCGCCTCGCCCCGCGCTCCCAGGGCCGTTTTTGAGCGGATTTTCGCGGCGCGGTTCCGCAGGGTGAAAATGACCGCCCATGTCTGCTTCGCCGTGGCGGCGTATCGGTCGGTCTTGTGGATCCGCACGAAGAGCGCGTCGGCGTACCGCCGCGCCCCCTCGCGCCCCCCGAAGGCATCCGCCACTTCTCCCTCCACAAGCCCCAGCGACCACTGCGCCCGCCGCCCCTCGTCGATTCGCCTTGCGCTGTCCTGATGGCCGGGCTTGCCCGGCCTGTCACCCGCCAGCTCCCCGAAGTAATCCATCACGGCGGCGTAGTCGCGCTGCGTCACGGCCCGGAAGGAATCCGGCGCGGCGGCGCCCACCACGTCGTGGAGCGTCGCCCGCCGCCAGGCGTCGAAGTCGACCCCGTCATCGACGAGGCCGGCGTCGGCCTGCATCTTGTATGCGCGGCGCGCGGCGAGGATCATGGCCTTCACCTGGTGCGGCTTCACCACAGCCCCGCCCTGCGCGCGCACGGCCTTGTCAATGGCGTCCGCCATCACTTGGCCTCCTTCTTATCCGCCGCAGCCTTGGCGTTGGCGGGTTTGCCCTTGGGCTTGCCGCCTTTCGGCGCATCGGCCTTCGGCTTGTTGTCGCCTTTCGGCTTCTCGGCCTTGGGCTGCGTCTTCGGCTTGGTCCATTTAACCGGCATCTTAATCACCTCCTTTCTCTTCAGCATTGATGGCCTTGTCTTCCGGCCAGCAGTCGGCTATGTCCAGCCGGATTGGCTTGAAGTCGTCCTGGAGGCTGCTGCGCCGCGTGATGTTCAGGTAGCGCTTGCCCGCCTCGGTGGTAAGCGCCTCGCGGAGCAGCCGCGCGCCCTCGTTCCACGTCTCGTCCTCGACGTTGTACGACAGCAGCTTGTTGATCTCCGTGCGCGGCAGGAACCCGTTGCGGTCGGGCTTGAAGGCCGCGTCGATCATCTGCTGCAGCAGGAACGCGCCCTTGCCCGCGCGCTCCAGCTCGCGCGTCGCGTATTCGAGCATCAGTTCGCGCGCCTTCTGTACGCGCCCGTCGAGCCGCACGTTGTACTGCTGCTTGATCGTCACCTCGATCAGCGCGTCGAAGCTGCGCGCCGAGAAGTTGCCGCGCGTGCCGAGCGATTCCTTCATCGCCGCGAGGCCGTCCATCGTCTTCACGGCGTCTGCCATGAAGTCCTCCATCTGCGCGCGGAGCTTCAGCGCCCCGGCGAGTACGCGCCGCACGGCGCGGTCCCGCGCCTTGTCGTACGCCTTCACGTAGCTGCCGGGCACTTCCTGCCCGCGCCCGTCGATCCATGTCTTCTGCTGCTTTGCCATTGATTTGCTCCTTTCAGATTTGATGGCCGAACTGTGTTCGGCCTGTCCTGTTACCTTCTCCCCGTCACCGCCGTCACGGCGCGAGAGACCGCCTCCGCGTCGAGCCCCGTCAGTTCGCGCGCCACGTCGCGCACGAAGGCGTAGTTGCCCGCGAGGAGCGCGTTGGGGCGCACGATCTTCGCCGCCACCTTCAGCTCCGCCGGCTGGGCGTCCTTGAACCGCTTCGAGAGGTACGTGCGGATGTCCGCCTCGTCGAGCGTGAGCTTCACGCGCTCCGAGAGGCGGTTCGTCGCGATCTGCTTCGCCTCCTGGTAGGCGTGCGCCTGCAGCTTGTTCCACAGCGTCGGGATCGCCACCAGGATGAACTCCCCCGGCGTCGTGTTCACGAGGGTCTTCACCGTGTTGAGGCAGTGCGGGCCGAGGTGGTGCGCCTCGTCAACGACGAGGCACCGCCGCGAGATCGCAAGCCGCCCCTGCACCTCCTCCAGCCGCGCGACCCTCCCCGCCGGCAGCTCGGTCACGCCGAGCGCGCGCAGGATCGCGCCGAGGAACGCGTTGGGCGAGTCCGCCCACACGTCGCTCGCCTCCACGTAGCTGATGCGCCCCGTGCCGTACTTGCCGCGCAGGAGGCCCACGGCGGTGGTCTTGCCGATGCCGCTCTCGCCCTGCACGATCAGCACGCGGTTCGTCCCCGTGGCCTTCACCACGCCCAGGAACGCGCGGCGGATCTTCACCACGGTGCCGAGGTCGTCGTAGATGCGCTCCTCGCCGCCCTGGTTCGCCAGCTCCTCCATCGTGGCGTACACCGCCCGGTACTTCGTGAGCTGGTTTTCGGCGTTGTAGCCCTCGAGGTTACCCGCCGAGATGTCGCGGAAGCTCTTCTCGCTTCCGAGGTCGGTGAAGTTCCGCACGAGCTGCGCGCGGCTCATGCCGTGCGACTCGCCCCACGCCGCGATCTTCGCGGCGGTCTCCACCAGTTCGTTTTCCAGTTGGTTCTTCATGCTTGCTCCTTCTTCTTGCTGTTGTACGCTTGCTGTTGCCTTACCATCTCCGCTACCTCGCGCAGGAGGTCCCGCACCTGCTCCAGCGCGGCGGCGGTGCGTTCCGCCTGCCGCTCCACGCTCGCGAGAAGCGCGATCTCGATCTGCACGTCGGCGTAGTCCACCGTCACTTCGCCTCGCTGATGAAGTAGGCGATCGCGAACGGCAGCCACGTGGCCAGCCATATAAAGAATATGATCTCGTCACCGCTCATGACTCCACCTCCTTCTGCGTGACTTCTGCGTTGCAAAGGTCTTTTAATAATTCCGCAGCTTGATCGAGGGCGTCACGTGCGGAATAGATCTTGTCGGCGGCGTAATCGGTTGTAGTCGAGTACGGGTCAGTCTCGTCGGCCTTGATGTTGCCGAGATCGCGCAGGTTGATTTCAGCCGCCTCAAGCGTATCGGATACACGGTGTACATCGTCGGCCGCGCACTCAATTATGTCTTTCTCTTCTTGTGTCATTTTGATAGCCCTCCTCAATCCTCGTGGCACATGTCGCCCCGCTGCCGCGCCACCGTGGCCGCAAGCTCCGCCTCCGGCGAAAGCGGCTGTACCCTTGCTGTTGTACGCTTGCTGTCTGCACGCTTCGGCTCGGCCTTCCTCAGGCGTTCAAGCTCTTTGTAGCCATCGCTCTTAAGAATCCCGCGCTCGCGCAGGCGGCGAAGGTAGTCGATGCGCGGCTCATCCGGAATGTAGTCCATGTACAGCCACTCGATCTCGCCCCACCCGCATCCGAAAACAACGCCTTCGGCCTTGTGCGCCTCCAGCGCCTCGCGCCGGTTGTGGAACCGTTCCCAGTTCTTCATCACTCCGCCTCCTTCCCGGCTGCGCTCAGCGGGATCAGCTGCTCCCCGTAGGTGAGGGGCAGAAAGCCCTGCGCGGCAAGCGCCTCGTTGATCCGCGCCTCGTCGGCGCGCGCCTTCGCGGTCTCCACCGCGTTCCGGGCGGCCACCCGGTCCGCCCATTCTCTGCTTGCTGTGTGCATCTTGTGCTCCTTTGGTTTGTTGGTTGTTGAATCCCCCGCGCGGAGCTTCCTAGCCTCTCCGCGCGGGGAAATGGTCACGCGTAGGCCAGCATCCGCTCCTCCGCCTCCAGGGCCGCAAGCCTTGCTGTCGTACGCTTGCTGTCGCATTCCTCCGCCGCTTCCGGCGCCTCCGCCGCCGCGGGCACTCCCCCGCGCAGCCCCCAGCCCGTCGCCGCGCCGTCGTCGAGCCGCGTGCGGATCGCCCCGCGCGTGTCGTAGGCCGTCACCACCGTGCGCACCGCCGCGCGGTTCGCCCGCTGCTCGTGCCGCCCCGCGCCCCGCAGGTCGAAGAGCCCCGCGTCGTGTACGAAGTCCGGAGGCGCGCTCACGCACGGCGCCGCGCCGTCGATCACCGTCCCCGCGCGGAAGTCGCGCCACGTCTCGGCGAGTTCGATGCTCGCCCCCCGCGCCGCCGCCGTCACCGGGTCGAAGCGCACCACCACCGGCGCGCCGTCGTACTTCCAGCCGTCCCGCGTCGCGAAGGCGTACTCGTGCCTGAGTCCCTCCAGCTGCGTCTCCGCCGTCACGAACACCATCCCGCCGCGACGCAGCGTCCGGCGCGCCGCCACCGGCATCGCGTACCGCTCCAGACCCTCCACGAGCGGCAGACCGTTCGCCGCCGCGCCCTGGTACAGCTCCTCCGGACTCCACGTCCCGTAGATCCGGCTCTCCACCTTCTCCCACCGCAGGTACGCCACCGCCTTGTTCAAGGCCTCCAGGAACTGTTTCAGCGTGGGGAAGTGCTTCCTCGGGTCGGCGCTCCCGCTCAGCACCTTCATCCAGTTCAGGTTCTCCTTGCGCATCTCGCCACGGTACCGCCCGATCTGCCCGTAGCCCGGAAGGAAGATCGAGAGCGCCGTCCAGAGACGGTTGAAGTAGTTCTCCACCAGCTTCTGGTTCGGCCGGCCCTTGGCGTCCACCACCCCCACGCCCGCCGTGCGCAGGAAGTCCATCGTCGGCTTCGCCTGCCAGCTGCCGCCCTCCAGCACCACCTTCTTCGGCATGTACCCCTGCTGACGCCACACCTCGTGCATCACGTTCGCGACGTCGCACGCCCGGTACCCGTCGCTCGTGCGCATCACGTAGCCGAACCCGCAGAAGAAGTCCGTCGCGCAGTCGATCCCAGCCAGCAGCTGGTACCGCGCCGCGCGCCATCCCCAGCGGTCGCCCGCCCGGTCCCCGCGCCCCGCCCAGGGAACGGCCACCGCCACGTTCACGCTCGCGTCGTCCCACACCTGCCGCTCGCCCGGCAACAGCAGACGCCCCGTCTCCTCGTCGCGACGCAGCCACCCCGGCACGTAGATGCCGTTGTTCTGCCCCTCGCGCGGGTCGCGGTAACGCGCCACCGCCACGGGCGACACCTCCCGCATCGCCCGACGCACCTCCACCGGAAGGTGGTGCTTCGAGGAGCGCTCCGCGAGGATCGCCGCCCGCGTCTCCGGCCTCAGACACGTCGCCGGGTCGTGCGCCGCGATCCGCGCCGCCATCGTCATCGAGCCGCTGCGCTCCGCCCGGTTCGACTGGAGGTAGATGCGCCGCAGGCACTTCTTCTCGTCCTCGTCGAGCTTCACCACCGGCGGACGCCCGCTCTTCGGCGCGTCCGAGAGCGCCGCAACGCCGCCCGCGTCGAACTTCGCCGCCCACCGGCGGTAGGTGGTCTCGCTCACCCCCGCCTTGAGCAGCGCGGCGTCCAGCGTCGCGCCCTCCGCCACGAGCCGCCGCACCTCGCCGACCTTCGCCGATCTCTCCGCAGCCTTTTCCATGGTCATCCTTGCTGTTGTACGCTTGCTGTCCTACCACCGCGTCCCTTTGCGGAACTTCCCTCTGCGCTCTCTGCCTCTCTGCGCCTCTGCGTGAGATCCAACCACATCCTCCAGCACCGCCCGGAAATCCTCCGGCGCGGCCTCCAACGCCAGCTTGAACCGCTCGACGATGGGCCCGCGGCTCTCCATCGGGACCGTCTGCCAGTTCTCGAACAGCCCGACGAGGCTCACCATCGTGCGCGCGCCGATGCCCACGTAGTCGGCGGCCGCCTTGCCGCCCACCTTGCTCACCTTGCCGCTCGCCGCCGCCTTCCACCGCCTGATCGGCGTCTCGCCGTGCATCACCGAGTCCATCGTCTCGAAGAGGTCCAGCTGCACGTACTTCCCTTGCTGTTGTACGCTTTCTGTCTCCCCGCTCACTTCCTTCAGCAGCTCAATACCCGCCAGCACGTCGTTCTTCGACACCCCGATGCGCTCCGCAATCTCTTTCGCGCTCCAACCCTTATCTGGCAAAGTTTCACGTGAAACTTTGCCGTATTTGGGTTGAAAACTTGTAACGCGAACCTTGCCGAATTTCGGATCCGCCGCCGCCAACACTTCGCGCTCATGGCATTTGAGATAGGCCATCACGCGCGTGCCGGTTGTGACCTTGCGCATCATGGCGTTCTTGCACACCACGAACTCGGCCACGCTCAAATCGCCGAGGTCGAAAACCTGGGCGTCGGTCTCGGTCTCGCCGGCGGCGATAAGGGCGTTCATGCGCCCGATGCCGTCGATCACGAACCAGGTGGGGCGAGCCGTCCCCGGCGAGCCGTCCTCGTCCGGCACCACGGCGATCGGCGAAAGCACCCCGGTCTCCTCGATTGAGTTGCCGAGTGCGGCGCGGTCCTCGGTGGAGGCCGAGTAGGCCTCCGCGTCGGCGTGTGGCTTGCAGTCCGCGAGCTTGATTTTCTGCATTTCGTATGATGGTCTTTTCATCACTTCGACTCCTTCGGGTTCTTCTTGTCATTGTTGCCGTTCAAGTGAAAATCGTGCGTTACGGTGGGGGCGCGTCCTATGATCATCCCACCAACTAGCTCCCGAATCTCCTTGATCTGCTCTTCGGCAAGTCCACAGCATGTTTCCACGCTTATGGCGAGCATCTTCTTGTAGTCAATGATGGAATTCGGCACTATGGCTTCTGAACGGAAGGCCCTCCTCCCTCCAATCGTCATCTGCAATACAATCTTCATCGCTATTCCTCCACTATCACTTCAAGGTTGTGCTGCAGGGCCACGGCAAGTTCGCGCTTCGCGCCCTTGCTCTTCTCCCAGCCCTTCAGCAGGTAGATCGCGTCGAGGTAGGGGATGGCGGCGCGTTCCGATTCGCAGCAGGCGTCGAGCAGCTTGCCTGTCGGGTTTTTGCCAAAGACATGGTCGAAACGTGCGGGATTGACTGGATCCCAGCCATCGCTTATCAACCGCGCCTCCGCGTCGAAGAACGCCTTGAAGTTGTTCTCCGGAAGTCCGGCCATCTGCCCGGCTATGTATATGGTGTGCCGCCTTGCGCTGAAACCACACCTGGTATAGCTCTCAAGCCCATACCTGGATACCACTTCACGGCCCACGGGAGAGCAATTCCACACGATGGATCCGTCTAGTTTGTCCTTCGTGGCCTGAAGATACCCCGCCTTTAACAAGTCGTTCAGGTGGCCGACGATGTCTTTTTCTTTGTGGGCGAGCCGTCGCACGATTTCCCGCGTGGTATAGCTGGATGGATAGCGGTGCGCGAGGAAGGCGAGTATCACTCTCTTTAAGTCAGCATCCATCACGCCACCTCCACTTTCACGCCCATGTGGCGGAGCGCGAGCGCGATATTCGGGCTCGCCTTCCGCTTGCCGTGGAGCACCCTGCTCAGGTGCTCGCGCGAGCATCCGATGCGCCGCGCGGTGTCCGCCACGCCGGCGAAAGTCCATCGGCGCCCGATCGTCTCTGGCATTTTTGCCGTTTCTTTCATGCTCTCGTTCTCCTTGTGCCTGTCACGTTTTTGTTGTATAATTCCCGCCTGTCACGGCGTGACGCGGATAGTATAAACCAATTCGGTTTGGATTGCAATACCAAATCGGTATAAAAGAGAAGAAAAGTTATGGAAGGTTTTGGAGAGCGTTTAAGAGAGCTTAGAGGCTGTAAATCACAGGCTTCTTTTGCGAGGGAGCTTGGATTATCCCAGGTTGTGTATGGTCGATATGAATTGAACCAGCGAGAGCCTAACCTGGATACGTTATGCCATATTGGTTTAACTCTTGGTATCTCCGCCGACTGGCTACTGGGCTTGCCAGAGCGGGGAGTTGGTGCGCGAGTGGAAGCTGGGAAAGGGGCAGCGGTGTCGATAGAGTCGGGGACGGCAACGGCGTCAAATTGCCGCGACTGCCCGATTCTGCTGGATTTCATCAAGCGACGATCCGGCGGATAGACCGCACCCTTATCCGAGGCGCTTCACAATTTCGCGCTCGCGATCTGTGAGCGTGATTCTTTTTGCCGCCG
>CACWIW010000099.1 GCA_902761035.1 uncultured bacterium
CGCGTCCGGCGCCGGAGAGTTCGCGATCGACGGCTCGTCGCTCGACCTGAGGTCGGTGACCAACAACTCGGCGAATGTGCAGAGGTTTGCCTGCGCAGTCAGGGACAGCGGTGCGACGCTCGGGCTTGGCGGCAGCGGCGACATTGCGTTCGCCGGCGGACTGACTACCGGCGCATCTACGGAAATCACCAAGGGCGGCGCAGGCACAGTCACAGTCGCCGGCAAGGGCCCTGGCGGAAGGCTTGTGCTCAATGAGGGTGGGTTCAGGCTGAAGGATTTGGACGACGGCGGGAAGACGAATCCATTTTCGACGGCATCGGACTCGCTCAGAATCGCCGGCACGCTCGATCTAGGCGGCGCGACGCAGACCGTCACGATGTCTTCGACAAGCGGCGAGACGTTCGCCCTCGACGGCTTCACGCTCACGAACGGCGTCGTCAAGATCGCCACCGGCAACCACTATTTCGCGCCGAACGGCAGCTTCACGCTGTGCGGAAGCGGAACGGAAGTGAGGATAGAAGGCACCGACGGTCCTGTCCTCAACTTCGCGCGCGGCGATTCGGAAGGGAAGATGCACGTGAAGATAGCAGACGGGGCGCGTCTCTACAGCCATTCGAGCCAGGAGAGCGTGTATGTCGCGAGCGGCTCCGGCGTGAGCGAAGTGACGATAGAACTCCAGAACGGCGGACGGTTCCATCCGGACAACTGCGACACCCAGTTTGGGCGCAGCGGCAACACGGCGCGCATGTTTGGCGACGGCGGCAAGGTTGACGTCAACAGGCACGACTTCTACCTTGTTGGCGACAGCCTAGGAGCGGTCGCGACGGTTAACATAACAAACGGCGAATTCAAGGCGGGGTACGTCCGGGCGGGACGCGGTGACTGGGCCAACGTACCCGCAGCATCGTCGGCGGTTTTCGAGCTTGTCGGCGGCAAACTCGACGCGAGAGGCATCATTGCTGGCAAGGTGAATAGCTTCAGGGCCATGCTTGATGGCGTTAGCATCGAGTGCGACCAGGATCAGGACGACTACTTCAAGACAGATGGCTACGTTGGCGGGGAGGTGCCGTTCATTCTTGGCGCGGGCGGGGTGAGCTTTGTCAACGACAAGCGCATAGGTGTTACGACTTCGCTTGCCGGCGCGGGCGGCATCACGGTCGAAAAGGGGACTCTCGCGGTGTCGGCCGACCAGAAGTACATGGGTGACACGGTCATCAAGAGCGGCGCAACTCTTTCCGCCACTGGCGTCACGTTCGCCGGCTCCATTTCACTCGAATCCGGCGCGTCCATAACGGTTCCGGAAATCGCGGAAGGCAAGAAGTTCGTCAGAATCGCCAAGGCCGCCGCTTTCGAAGGTGTCGACGAAACGGAGAAAGACGACGACGGCAATCACTTCTTTACGACGTTCGACGGATGGCTGTGCTACGGTCGCAGGCCCGGATTCTCCTTGAAAATAAGGTGAAACGGCATTTGGCCAGAAAAGACGGTAAGATGAAGACAGGAGTCGTTTTGGCTGGTGTTGTCGCCTTGTTCGCGAAAGCCGCAGTCGCGGCCGAATGTCCGCCAGGTTGCAGACCGTATTCGCGTCCGGCGGCCGAAAAGCGCACAATGCGCTCGGAAACCGTAGACAGGGCGGTTGCCGCAGTCGCAGCGAAAATAGGCGACCAGCGCATCAGGAAGATGTTCGAGGCATGCTACCCGAACACGCTTGACACGACGGTGAAGGGCAAAGGCTACGTCATCACCGGCGATATAGACGCCATGTGGCTCAGGGACTCGGGCCAGCAGGTATGGCCGTATCTCAGGTTCGCGAAGGACGACCCTGCCGTGCGGAATCTCGTCCGCGACCTGCTTGTGCGTCAGTTCGACTGCCTTTTGCACGACCCCTACGCCAACGCCTTCTACGACGACGAAAAGCGAGAGAGCCAATGGAAGAGCGACAAAACCGAAATGAAGCCGGGGGTGCACGAGCGCAAGTACGAGCTCGACTCCTTGTGCTATCCGCTGCGCCTTGCGCATGGCTATTGGAAGGCTACGGGCGACAAAACCCCCTTTGGCGACAGATGGCTCGATGCCGTCGGAACAGTCCTTGCGGCGATGCGCGAGCAACAGCGGAAGGGCGGACAGAGGACGTCCTACCGCTTCGAACGCGAAAACGCGAAGGCGACCGACACCTTGACGAACGCCGGCTGGGGCCCGGAAGTAAAGCCCGTCGGACTGATAGCGAGCGCGTTCCGTCCTTCCGACGATTCGTGCACGTATCCGTTCCTCGTGCCGTCGAATTTCTTCGCCGCAGACGTCCTTGAGAAGACGGCGGAAGTCCTCGAGAGCGCGAACGGAGCGAAGCGCCTTGCGGACGAGTGCCGCGCCCTCGCCGGAGAAGTCCGCGAGGCGCTGCGCAGCCACGCCGTGGTCAAGACGGAGAAGTACGGCGAGATCTACGCGTTCGAGGTCGACGGACGCGGCGGGGCGCTTTTGATGGACGACGCCAACGCACCGTCCCTTCTTTCGCTTCCCTACCTGTGCGGCGTCGACAAGGACGATCCCGTGTATCTCAACACGAGGCGCTTCGTCCTGAGCCGCGACAACCCCTTCTGGTTCGAAGGCAAGGCGCTGAAGGGAATAGGCTCGCCCCACACGGAGAAGGGGCGCGTCTGGCCGATGTCGATCATAATGCGCGCGCTTACCGCCCAGACGTCCGGAGAGGCGAAAGAGTGCCTTTCGGCGCTCGCGAACTGCACCGCCGGAACCGGCTTCATGCACGAAGGCGTGGACGCGGACGATCCGGCGAAGTATTCGCGAAGCTGGTTCGCCTGGGCCAACACGTTGTTCGGGGAACTCGTCTGGAACATGGTGTCTCGCGGCGAGATAGAGCCGCCTCCGAACGATTTGTCCTCATGGGTGCGACCCGAAATCGGCACGGGCGGGAACGGGCATGCGTTTCCGGGCGCGGCATATCCGTTCGGATTGGTCCAGGCCGGACCCGACACCGGCTGCGACGGGTGGGGACATTGCTCGGGATACCGCTTCGAAGAGAAGGAAATCAAAGGCTTCTCGCAGACGCACCTCAGCGGCACGGGATGCACCGACCTCGGCGATTTCCTGTTCTTCCCGTATTGCGGCCCATCGCGCGAAGACGGTTTTTCGAGCGATTTTGACAAGGGTTCGGAAACGATGGAGCCCGGCTATTACGCGGTTGACCTCGGCAGGTCCAGGACGCGAGTGGAGGTTTCCGTAAGTCCGCACTGCGCGATATACCGCTTCACTTTTCTCGACGGAGGCGGCGCGAACATAATGTTCGACAACCAGTGGGCGATCGGCGATCCGGGCAGGGATCAGATGCACGACGTCAAGATCTCCGACGACGGCAGACGCAGATTCGAAGGCGAGAAGCGGCGCTGGGGATGGGTGCACAGGACTTTCGCATTCTCGCTTGAATTCGACAGGGACTGGTCCGGCTTTTCCGATCTGCCCGCCACCGGCGGCAGACGCGACGCGGGACGCCGCAATTTCCGGTTCGACATGAAGCGCGGCGAGACGCTGACCATGAAGATCGGCCTGTCTTCTGTCTCGCCCGGAAAGGCCCGCCGGAATCTCGACGCGGAAATCCCCGGCTGGGACTTCGCGAAGACGAAGGCGGACGCGAGGGCGGCGTGGAACGGGATGCTTTCGAAGATGACCGCCAAAGGCGGCGCGGCGGAACTCGAGACTTTCTACACCGCGCTGTACCATCTTTTCCTGCAGCCCGTGAACATGGCCGACGTCGACGGCGAGTATCGCGGCGACGAGGATATAGTCAAGAAGTCCCCCTGCGGCGAATACTACTCGACTTTCTCGTTCTGGGATACCTTCCGCGCGGCCAATCCGCTGTACACGATTCTCGTGCCGGAGAAGATAGCGCCGATGGTCGCGTCCTGCGTCGAGCACCAGAGCATCGCCGGATTCCTGCCGATCTGGGCGTTGTGGGGCAAGGACAACCAGTGCATGATCGGCACGCACTCGATTCCTCTGCTCGCCGACGCCTATTTCAAGGGACTTCTCGGCGGCAACGATCCGGAACGCGTTTACCGGGCCATACGCGCCACTCTGCGCGAGAACCACCCCCGCCGCCAGAAGGAGAACTGGGACGTGCTCGACAGATACGGATACTATCCATTCGACAAGATAAGGTCGGAATCCGTCTCGCGCCTGCTGGAATGCGCATACGACGACTGGTGCGCTGCGAAGATGGCGAAGGCGCTCGGACACGCGGATGACGCCAGGTTCTTCGCGAAGAGGGCGGGATACTGGAAAAACGTCATAGACCCTTCGACGGGATTCGCGCGCGGACGCGACTCGGCGGGCAACTGGCGCGAGCCGTTCAATCCGTTCGCGCTCGGACATGACGCAAGCCGCGAGAACGACTTCACGGAGGGCAACTCCTGGCAGTGGACGTGGCACGTGCTGCACGATCCGGAAGGGCTCGCCGCCGCGCTGGGCGGCAAGGCGAAGGCCGCCTCGAAGCTCGAAGCGCTCTTCGCACAGCCCGAAAAAGCGGAAGGCATGGGGTTCACTTCGGACGTGACGGGACTCATCGGACAGTACGCCCACGGCAACGAGCCAGGACACCATACGGCGTATCTGTTCAGGTATTTCGGCAAGGGCTGGCGCACGGAGGAGCTCGTGCGCGAGATCTGCGACAAGTTCTACAGGGCCGCCCCCGACGGGCTTTGCGGCAACGAGGACTGCGGACAGATGAGCGCATGGTACCTGCTTTCGGCGGCGGGATTCTATCCGCTGAACCCCGCGAGCGGCGAATACGTGCTCGGCGCTCCGCAGTTGCCGAAGGTGTCGTTCGATGTCGGGAACGGGAAGCGGTTCACCGTCTTGGCGAAGAACCTCTCGCGCGAAAACAAGTACGTGAAGTCCGTCAGGCTAAACGGTCGTCCGCTTGCGGGATTCGTCTTGAGGCACAAGGATGTCGCAAAGGGCGGAAAGCTGGAGTTTGAAATGAGTCCAGTCCGCGAGCGGAAAGGGGACAGGTGATGGTTCTTGCGGTAATCGCGGCCGTGTGGTTCGACGCGTCCGTCCCCGGATGCGGAGAATGGACCGGATCGTCGGACGCGGACAATCTCAAATACTCGCTGGTCGCAGCTCGTCCGGCGTCGGACCGTGTCGCGACGGTCCGCTTCTCGGCTCCTACGGAATGCGGAGAATATCTCCCGGAGCCGCAAGGCGGCGTTTCACTTGCAGCGTTCGACGGCAGTTTCTGGTGTCTTGCCGAAGAAGACGGCACTAACACATGGGCGCGCCTTTCGGGGGCGGCTCCAGACGGCGGGGATGCCGTGTCTATCTCGGTTTCGTTCAGGCTTTCCGGCGATTCGCTTGTCGCGAGATATTGCATAGGCCAAACTGTCCTCGTCGATGCGTCCTCGCGGGAATGGATTCCGCTCGCTTTCGGCGGCGACGCTGCGGAAGTAGCCTCGTTCGCCTTTGGCGGCGTCAGTAGCGTCGATTCCCTTGCCGGAGACTACGAAAGCGACGGTGCGACCGTCGCGTTTTCGTGCCCTGCGGTCGAGGGTGCCGCGCTCGTCTCCGCAAGCGTCGCGGGCACGGCGCTGGAAAAGGACTCAAGCGGCGCGTTCGTTGCCCCCGCCGGAAGCGTGGCGACGCTGGAGTTCGCCGCAGAGACAGGCTATTTGATAGGCTCGCCATACGCCGGCTACGCGGTGGGCTATGAGGATTCGGTCTGTCCGGAGGATTCGCTCCCGCGCGTCTATGCGGCGAAGGACGTCATACGCATAAACGAGATAATGGCGTCGAACGGCGACACGCTCGCGACCGCTCGGGGCGGCAAGGAGCTCGACTGGATCGAAATACGCAATTCGGCGCCGTTCGAAGTAGACCTCGCAGGCTGGTATCTTTTCGACGGCCCCGACAAGAAAATCTCGAAGTGGACGAAGATAGAAGGAGACTGCACCATTCCGTCCGGAGGCTGCAAGATTGTCTGGGCAGACAAGTCGTACGAATCGTTCGATGAGAGCGAGGCGTATGTGCGCATCGGACTTTCCTCTTCCGGAGAGCCGTTGTTCATCGCCGACACCGCGGGAGGACTGGTGCACAGGGTGGACTTCACCGAGGCGATAAAGGACTTTTCTCAGGGGATTGGACAGTCTGGCGGTCTAGTCTACTACAAAGCCCCCACTCCGGGCGCGGATAACGCCGAGGATGAGTACACGGCGCCGACGGATCCGGTCGAATTCTCCGTCGCGCATGGCTACAAGACGGATTCCTTCGAAGTCGAAATCTCTTGTCCGGCCAACGGCGAGGCGGAAATACGCTACACGCTCGACGGCACGTCGCCGACATCGGCAAGCACGCTCTACGAAAGACCGGTCGCAGTTTCCTCGACGACATGCCTGCGCGCAGCGGCGGTCGACGGACAAAGCATACTCCAGCGCGACAACGCGGCGACGTACATCTTCCTCGACGACGTGCTGTCGCAGGATTCATCGGTCCCCGAAGGGTTCCCCGCGGACGGCGAGGTGAACGGGCATGCGTTCCGCTACGGCATGGACCAGTCTGTCGTGAACGGGAAAGACGGCGAAAGGCTGGTGCGCTCGTTCACGAACGGAATCGACACCGTTTCGATTGTCATAGATCCGGCGAATCTTTTCGATTCCCAAACTGGCATATACGTGAACCCGCAAGGCGACGGGCGCGAGTGGGAGCGCGCGACGATGGTCGAATGGATCACACCGGCTTCGGGAGGCGACGGTTTCTCGGCCCCTGCGGGACTGAGGATCCGCGGAGGGGCGAGCCGGGGGAAGAGCTACGCCAAGCATTCGCTGCGGCTCTTTTTCCGCAGCTCCTACGGACTTTCAAAGCTCGAATATCCGCTTTTCGGCGACGAAGGCGCGTCGAAGTTCGACAAGGTCGATCTGCGCACTTCGCAGAACTATTCGTGGGCGAACGAGGACTCAATGAAAGACACGTTCGTGCACGAGGTGTTCTCGCGCGACACGCAGCGCGACCTCGGCGTGGCCTATACGAGAAGCCGTTACCTGCACCTCTTCATAAACGGCGTCTACTGGGGTCTCTACCAGACTCAGGAACGCGGCGACGAGAACTTCGCCTCCACCTATCTGGGCGGGGAGAAGGAGGATTGGGATGTCGTAAAGACGTCGGACTACATTCTCGGCGCGAGCGAAGGCACGATAGACGCATACCGCGCGCTCTGCGACTTCGCCGATCTCGGTTTCGACGACGCGAACTACATGAGGGCGCAGGGCCTGAACCCCGACGGCACGCGCAACCCCGCATACCCCGTGCTGCTCGATCCGGTGAACGTCATGGCGTACATGCTTGTGGCGCACTATACGGTGGACGCCGACTCCCCGGCGTCCGTATGGGGAAACCACGCCAACAACCTCTATGCGCTGCGCGACAGGGTTGACGGCGCGGGGCACGACGGCTTCGTGTTTCTCCGCCACGACGCCGAGCACTCGATGGGAACGGCCGACTCGACGGACAAGCGCGCTGCATACTGCCGCTACGACCAGGATCCTACGGGCTACGGGACTTCCGAGCGACACCGGACGTTCGCGTCCGTCGTCAACTTCACGCCGTCGGAGCTCCACATGAAACTCTGCGGCAACGTCCGCTACCGCATGGCGTTCGCGGACATGTTCTACAGGGAATGTCTGCGGGAGGGCGGAGCGCTGACGTGCGACGCCGTGTGGGCGCGGTTTTCGTCGCGCATGGCGGAAATCGACGATGCCGTCGTGGCCGAGGCGGCGCGGTGGGCGCGCAAGGGGCAGACGCGCGAGACCTGGCTCGCCGCGTGCGGCGAGTGCCGTGAGTTCATCGAAAACCGCATGCCCTTCATGCTTGCGCAGTACAGGGCGAGGGGCTGGTATCCAAGCGTCGATCCGCCAGTCGTACTCGGTGCGGACGGGCTGGCTCTCGCCGATGGATGCCCGGTTTCGGCGGGCGGCACGTTTGCCCTTGCAGGGAACGGCGAAATTTTGTATACTTTAGACGGTTCGGATCCCATGTCGGAGGACGGGACGGTGTCTGGCGGCGCAGTGCGCTACTCGGCTCCAGTGCGTCCGCCGCTTGTCCCTGCCACGCTTTGCGCCCGCGTTCTCTCGCAGGACGGCGAATGGAGCGCCATGGAGCGGCGAAACGTGTGGCGCGAGGGGTATGAAGGCCTCAAAGTCAAAATAAGGTGACTTTGTAAAGCGCAGGAGTGAATATAATGAATCGCGCCGAACACGACAGTGGAACGAAGCGCAGCGCGATATTTGAGGAGCTGCGCAGGAACATATTGGAAAAACGCTACGCAAACGGGAAGCTTCCGAGCGAGAGGACCCTCATGCGCCGCTTTTCCGTTTCACGCACGCACATACGGTCCATTCTCGACGAGCTGAAGGTCAAGGGTTACATCTTCGCGCGGCAGGGCTCGGGCATGTACGTGTCGCGCCGCGCGAGGACGATGGGCGGGAAAATCGGGATAATGATAACCGGCGCCTTTCGCGAAGGGGAGGGAGGCGTCCTTCCGACTATAATAGCGGAGTTCGCGCGCGAAGCCGGGAGAAACGGATACGGCGTGGAGATGGTCGAAGTTCTGCCCGACGGCGCGGTGAACTGGCAGGAGAAACTCCTTCGCATCGCGCGGAACCTGGTCGACAAAGGCGTTTCCGGAGTCATCTACCAGCCGATAGACTTCCCGGGCGACAGCCCTGCTGTGAACCGCTCGGTCCTTTCGCTGTTCGACAAGGCGGGCATCCCTGTTGCGCTTTTCGACTACGACATAGTGCCCACGCCGGAGAGGAGCGAATACGACCTGGTCGGCATAGACAATTTCGACGCCGGGCGGCTTATCGGGCAGTGCCTCGTCCGCAGCGGGGCGAAACGGATCGCCTTCATGATGGAGGACAACTGGTCCTTGAGCGTCCTCGGCCGTATGGAGGGCGTGAAGTACGCCGTTTCGATGTCAGGATGCGCGGCGCACGACTTCGCTATCTACTCGATGCCGGAGGATACGGCCGCGCTCAGCAGAATCCTCGGCAAGCGTAACCGCCCCGACGCGATAATATGCGGAAACGACTTTCTCGCCATAAGGCTCATGGCCGCGCTGGAGAAGCTGGGCATGCGGGTGCCGGAAGACTTGATGGTAGCGGGCTTTGACGACATACCTCTCGCGTCCCTTCAGAATCCTCCGCTCACGACCATACGCCAGCCCTGTGCGAGCCTCGCGCAGACGCTCTTTGCAGCCCTCTCGCGCCGAATGGCCGATCCGTCCCTCCCTCCTTCCACGATATACATGAACGCGACCTTGGTCGAGCGCGCCTCGACCATCCGGAGCACAACCCAGTCCACGCCGCCGCGTCGCAGACACGATGCGCGGCGTCCAAAAGAAAGAAGCAAGACAAAATGAAAATAGCCGTGGTCGCGGCGGCAGGTGCGATTGCCCTTGCCGCAGAAGCGCATGCCGACTCGCAGCCTCTCGATTATGTTCGTGCGACGACGGGTACGATCAATTCGTTCGCGTTGTCGGCGGGCAACGTGTATCCCGCCATCTGCCGTCCGTGGGGCGGTCCCATGTGGGCGCCTGTCACCAAGCCCGGACACAGCGAAGGGTGGTTTTACGACTACACGGGCACGCAGTTCTACGGCATGCGCCTCACGCACCAGCCGAGTCCGTGGATGAATGACTTCGGTCAGGTCACGGTAGTCCCCGTTTCGGGCCCGGTTGACGAGAAGATGGAAAGCCGCCGCAGCCATTTCAGCCACAAGTCGGAGACGATTCGTCCAGATTACTACCGCGTCTACCTCGGTGACAGCGACATCGGATTTGAGCTGACGGCAGCCAAGAGGTCTTGCGTCATGCGCATCACATACGGCGATGCCGAGAAGCCCGGCTTCGTCGTGGATGCAATGGGCGATGACGGAAAGGTTGAGGTCGACCGAGAGAAGCGGCGGGTCTATGGTGTTTCGGCACGCCGCGCGACGCCTGTGGCAGACGATTTCGGCAATCGGTTCGTCGTCGAATTCGACCGCGAGATCGTGTCCGTCGAAGGCGGCGGCTCATGGTGCTGCGTTCGTTTCGCCCCCGCGAGGCGCGGCGACGTGCTTACGGCGCGGATGGCATCCAGCTTTGTCGACCGCGAATATGCCGTCGCCAATCTGGCCGAGGTCTCGGGCAGGAGCTTTGACGCCGTGCGCGCGGAGTCCGCAAAGGTCTGGAACAGCGTCCTCGGACGCTTCAAGGCCGAGACGCCCGACATCGACCGAAAGCGCATGTTCTACACGGCGCTCTACCGCGCGTCGCTTTTCCCGCGCGCGTACTACGACATTGATGCGAGAACGAAGAAGGCGGTGCACCGGAGCCCCACGCCCGGCGGCGTCTTCGAGGGACCGTTCTATGTCGGGACGGGATTCTGGGATACGTTCCGCGCGCTTTTCCCGCTTCTCAACTTCGCCTATCCCGAGGTGAACGCGCTGATGACAGAGGGGCTCGAGAACAGTTGGAAGGAGGCCGGATGGTTTCCGGAGTGGTCGAGCCCAGGGCTTTCCGACTGCATGACTGGCAACAACTCCGCGAGCGTCATCGCGGACGCATGGCTCAGCGGCGCGCGCGGGAATGCCGATGCCGAGACGCTGTGGCAGGGACTTGTCCACGGCGCGAACAACCAGCATCCGAAGCAGGGCGCGACCGGTCGCTGGGGCGTCGCGGACTACAACACGCTAGGCTACGTCGCGCACGACAAAGGGCGGCACGGAACGGTCGCGCGCACGCTCGAGTACGCCTACGACGACTGGTGCATCTGGCAGTTCGGCAAGGCGATCGGCAAGAGCGACGACGAGACGGCGCAGTACAGGAAGAACTCCGGCAACTGGCGGAACGTCATCGACCCGAAGCACCGTCTCGCCAACGGACGCTGGCGCGACGGGAAGTTCCGCGACGACTTCAACCCGATCAAGTGGGGCGACGGCGATTTCGTAGAAGGCAATTCGCTGCACTGGACGTGGAGCGTCGTCCATGACGTCGCCGGACTCATGGAGGCAATGGGCGGACGCGAGGCGTTCGCGGCCGCGCTTGACGACGTGCTCGCGCGGCGTCCCGAGATATGCGAAAGCGACCGCCGCGGGATGTACCACGAGATGCGCGAGATGCAGCTTGCGGACATGGGTCAGTACGCCCACGGCAACCAGCCCGCGCAGCACATGCTCTACCTCTACAACTGGTGTGGCGAGCCGTGGAAGGCCCAGTACTGGGTGCGCGAGGTGATGAACCGTCTCTACTCGCCGACGCCAGACGGCTACTGCGGCGACGAAGACAACGGCCAGACCTCAGCCTGGTACGTTTGGAGCGCGCTCGGCTTCTATCCCGTGTGCCCCGCCTCGGGTCAGTATGCGCTCGGCTCGCCGGCGGTCGAACGCGCCGAGATACGCATGCCGTCCGGCAAGACGCTTGTCATCGAGGCGCCTGAATCCGCGACGAAGCGTTATGTCGCCTCTGTCTCCCTGAACGGCAAGACCGTCAAGGAGAACTGGCTTTCGGCGGCGGAACTCAGGAAGGGCGGGAAGCTCGTATTCAAGATGAGCGACAAGCCGGTGAAAACGCGCGGAGCGGAGGCGTCCGCCGCGCCATATTCAATGAGTCGGGAGGTGCATAAATGAAGCTGGCTACAATCGCGGTTGCGGCAGGCCGCTCGAGGGATTCGTCATCAGGCACGCCGACATCATGGCGGGCGGCGAGCTCGTGTTCGAGATGGGTGAATGAGACTGCACAGCGGGAATACCGCTAAACACGGAAGGAAGACGTCATGGAGAACATCAATCGGTTTGCGGCATTGGCCGGCGTTTGCCTGGCGGCGCTGGTGGTTCGCGCGGCGGAGAATCCGCTCCCAAAGTGGGCGCTCGGCGGTTTTGTCCGTCCCGCCGGAGTCAATCCCGTCATCAGGCCCAATCCGAAGTCGGAGTTCGAATGCCCGATGCAGAGGCGTCTAGTCAAGTGGGAGGAGAGCGATACGTTCAACCCCGCCGCTGCGGTGAAGGACGGAAAGATATGTGTCCTGTACCGCGCCGAGGACAACACCGCGCAGGGAGTCGGCAGCCGGACGTCGCGCATTGGCCTGGCGGTCTCTGAGGACGGCGTGCGCCTGGCGCGCGAGCCGAAGCCGGTCCTGTTCCCCGGAGGGGACGACCAGGAGGAGTTCGACTGCCCTGGAGGCTGCGAGGATCCGCGCATTTCCGTCACCGAAGACGGGCTCTACGTCATGACCTACACGTCGTGGAACCGCAAGTGCCCCCGTCTGTGCATCGCCACGTCCCGCGACCTTCGGCACTGGACGAAGCACGGCCCGGCCTTCGGCAGGGCGCAGGGCGGACGCTTCCTCGGGCTCGCAAGCAAGTCCGGCGCGATCGTCACCGAACCGTCCAGCGCGGATCCATCGCGCTATGTGATCGCAAAGGTAAACGGCAAGTACCTGATGTACTGGGGCGAGACGGCGATACATGCGGCGACGAGCGACGACCTTGTCAACTGGAACCCCGTCACCAGGCAGGACGGTTCGCTGCGCGAACTCGTCAAGCCGCGGCCCGGTTTCTTTGACTCTACGCTCGTCGAGGTCGGGCCGGCGGCGATCAGGACGAAGTACGGCATAGTCGTCCTCTACAACGGCCGCAACGGACATGGCGAAGTGGCGGACAGGCGGTACGGGCAGGGAACCTACTGCGGAGGGCAGGTCCTCTTCGACGGACGCGACCCGTACATGCCTGCGGCGCGTCTTGACGAACCGTACTTCCGGCCCCTTGCCGACTTCGAGCGCAAGGGTCAGTATGCCGAGGGCACTGTCTTCACCGAGGGCCTTGTCCAGTACAAGGGAAAGTGGTACCTGTACTACGGCTGCGCCGATTCGCTTGTGGGCGTTGCGGTGTGGGATCCGGAGAGCGGAATGCGCGTCGGCGATCCGCTGCCGGAGGCCGAATAGATGACTCATCGCGGCTTTTCCGGCTTGCACTTTTGATGCCGTATGGACGATATACGGAGCGAAAGGACAATGATGAAAACAATGAAGATGAAATTCATGAGATTTGCCGCCTGCACCGCGTTTGCCGCGATGGCGGCCTCCGCTTTTGCGGCAGGGAGTCCCGCGCGCGAATTCGAGTTGGGCGAAGAGAACTCCACCATCAGAGGCAAGCAAACGAATGGGGAGGGACCCTTTGGGTGTTGACACCGATCTCTTCGTGCGCGGGAATGCCGATGCCGAGACGCTGTGGCAGGGACTTGTCCACGGCGCGAACAACCAGCATCCGAAGCAGGGCGCGACCGGGCGCTGGGGAGTTGAGGACTACAACAAGCTCGGCTACGTAGCTCACGAGGGCGGGCGCCACGGCACAGTCGCGCGCACGCTCGAATACGCATACGACGACTGGTGCATCTGGCGCTTCGGAAAGGCGATAGGCAAGAGCGACGCCGAAACAGCGCAGTACCGGCGCAATGCCGGAAACTGGCGCAACGTCATAGATCCGCGCCACCGCCTCGCCAACGGACGGCTGCGCGACGGAAGGTTCCGCGACGACTTCAATCCAATCAAGTGGGGCGACGGCGATTTCGTCGAAGGAAATTCCCTCCACTGGACATGGAGCGTCGTGCATGACATAGCGGGACTCATGGAGGCGATGGGCGGGCGCGAGGCGTTCGTCGCGGCGCTGGACGACGTGCTGGCGAGGCCGCCTTCGATATGCGAAAGCGACAGGCGCGGGATGTACCACGAAATGCGCGAAATGCTGCTTGCCGACATGGGGCAGTACGCGCACGGGAACCAGCCGGCCCAGCACATGCTGTATCTCTACGACTGGGCGGGCGAACCGTGGAAGACCCAGTATTGGGTGCGCGAAACGATGGACCGCCTCTATTCGCCGACGCCAGACGGCTACTGCGGCGACGAGGACAACGGCCAGACATCTGCCTGGTACGTTTGGAGCGCGCTCGGCTTCTATCCCGTCTGCCCCGGCTCGGGGCAGTACGTGATCGGATCTCCCGCGCTCGAACGCGCCGAGATACGCATGCCGTCCGGCAAGACGCTTGTCATCGAGGCGAAGGACGCATCGCGCAGCCGCTACGTCGAAGGGGTGGCCTTCAACGGCAGGGCGGTGAACGCGAACTGGCTTTCGGCGGCGGATCTGGCGAAAGGCGGCAGACTCGTGTTCAGGATGTCGTCCAAACCCGTCAAGACGCGCGGCACCACACTCGCGGCGGCGCCTTATTCCATGAGCAAGGATGAAAAGAAATGATCTTTTGCATTCTCCCGGTATTCCTGGCGGCAACAGCTTCGGTTGTGGTTGAGGTTGATGCTTCGTCCGCGCCCGAACAGACGCAATGGGCGGAGAACGAACTCGAGCCGACTCTCAAGAAGTGGTATCCGCGATTGATTGCGGAATATCCGTCGAAAGACTGGAGTGCGCCGGAAAAGGTGAAAGTCGGATTTGTCGACCCGCCGCAAACTGGAGCGCCGGCTTACACGACAGGCGATAGCATTTCGCTCGACAGGAAATGGTTCTCGGCGAATCGCGACAGCGAGGGTATGGGCTGCGCAATACACGAGCTGATGCATGTAGTGCAGTCCTACCCCGGCGGGGGCCGATCAATACCGTGGTGGCTTACAGAAGGAATCGCCGACTATGTGCGCTGGTACGTGTTCGAGCCGGAGAAGAAGGGTTGCGAAACGGATCTTTCGCGCATGGACGTCCGCTACGATGGCGGCTATAGGCAGACGGCGAACTTTCTCGACTATGTGGAGCGTAAGCATCCCGGCACGGTTCGCTCGCTGAATGCCGTCGGACGTCTCGGACGGTATTCGCCTGGCGTATGGCGGCGCATAACCGGACGAGAACTGTGGTCGCTAGGTGGCGAATGGAAAGGCATCCTCGACGCCGATGCGCCGCGAAAACCTGGAGACGTTGTCGTTTCCGCTGCCGAGGCGTTTGTCACCGCGTATTGGGACTGCACCCGCTCGCAGTTCGTGAAGCATAAGGGCAAGAATGAACTGCTTGACTATTGGCTTTCCGCGCATGCATACGAAATGTTGCTCGACCTGGCCGTACGTTATCCGCGAAATGATTTCCGGGGCATGGCCGAAATGTTCTTCGACGGCTTCAAGGCGGCGCGCGGCGACTGGCGTGCCAACGAGTTCAACGACGATCTTCTCTGGTGGGTGATCGCCGACTGCCACGCCTACCCGGTCCTCAAGAATCCGGCGTTGCTCAAGGATGCGCGGGAGATGATGGATTTCATAATCGGGAAGCAATGCGACGGCGTTCTCGGCGGCGGCGTGTGGTGGAAGTCGAGCGAGCGCGGCGGGAAGCACGCCTGCAGCTGCTATCCTGCGGTCATCGCCGCCTGCGAGCTCTATTCGATAACCGGCGACAGGAAATACTTGGAAGCCGCATCCTCCATCTACGCCTGGAGCAGGGAAAACCTCTTCGACAAGTCCGCGGGCTGCGTCTTCGACGCAAAGCATGCGGACGGCAAAGTCGACAGGACGTGCTACACCTACAACGTCGGCACCGCGATAGGCGCCGCGCTGAGGCTTGGAAAGCTGACAGGCGCAAAGGGATTCCGTGAAGACGCCGCGCTCGCGGCGGACTGGCTCATGGACCGCATGTCGCGCGGCGAAGTCATGCGAGGACGCGGCCAGGGCGACGGCGGGGCGTTCAACGGAATAGCGGCGCGCTATCTCGCCGAGTTCGCGGCTCTGCCGCAGGGCGCAAGGGCGAGGGAATACCTCAAGATCAACGCCCGCACCGCCTTCGCGCACATGCGAAAGGCGGACGGACTTTGCGGACCCGACTGGGACGTTGCGCCGGCCGATGGTTTCGACATAGAGGCGCAGACGGCATGCTCCGCCCTAACACTCTTCCTCTGCGCGCCTGAAGGCACTTTCTCCCGGCGCCCCGCCGGCGTCGTGAGGACGATGACGTACAACATACGCAATTCCCACGACGACAGGGGCAGCGAGAACGACTGGGCAAAGCGCCGCGACGATCTTGTCGCTGTGATCCGTGCGCAGGGCCCGGATGTAATCGGCTTCCAGGAGGTGCTTCCGGACCAGCGCGAATGGCTTATGGAGCAGTTCAAAGACTATGTCTTCGTAGGCGACGGACGCGGCGCAGACCGCAAAAGCGACGAGTCCGCGTCGATAGCATTCCGCAAGAATCGCTTCACGGCCGTCGACAAGGGCACGTTCTGGCTTTCGGAGACGCCGGACACGCCCGGCAAAAAGGGATGGGGCGCGGCGTGTCCGCGCGTATGCTCGTACGCGATCCTGAAGGACAAGTCCACCGGCAAGGCCTTCTGCTTCGCCAACACCCACACCGACCATGTGTCGGAGCTTGCGAGGGAGAAGGGGATGCTCCTGGTCATCGAAAGGATGAAAGTCTTCGGCAAGGGGGCGCCTATCGTGTTCACAGGCGACCACAACTGCCAGGAAACTGAGGCGCCCGCAATAGCGGTGTCGAAGCTGCTGAGGAACGCGATGGCGGTGAGCAAGACGCCTCCGATGGGGCCGTGGCGCTCGTTCACCGGGTGGAAATGGCGCGACTGGGAGCGCCCCGCAGCGAAGGCGCTCTCGCTTCCGCGCGCCGAGCGGAACGCGCCCGGCGGCGATTTTGGCTCGCGCATAGACTACATCTACGTCTCGCCCGGCGTGAAGGTGCGCAGCTGCCGCACGGTCTCAACGCCGCGTCCCGGAAGGAATCTATATCCGTCCGACCATTTCCCTGTCGTGGCAGACGTGGAGTTCTGACCCTGCAGCTCATCCGTGGAGCAAAAAGGGTCAGACCTGATTGCCACAGTAAAGAAACATGGCGGCAACAAACAGAATGAAGATTGGCATGGGTCAGAGCGTCGCGGCAGATTTGCCGCGTTTCCAGCTCGTTTCTCCAGCCGCAAAAGTTTTTACGATTTAAGATTAGATTTAAGATTCGTTTGGTACAATGGTTGTGAACTCAACGATATGTACCAAACGCACTAAAAGTCTTGGTCGTGTAGAACATGGGAGTACTGAAAATTGAACATTTGCCTATTCTTTGAGGG
>CACWIW010000100.1 GCA_902761035.1 uncultured bacterium
CAGAGGCGCAGAGAGGCGGAGAGCGCAGAGAAAGTTCAGAAATCCGACTGAAAAGAAAACCATGAAAAGAAGAATCTCGGAAAGTTATTTCACCCAATTGGTGAAACAAATACATACTCAAGCAATGGGATAACCTCTGCGAACTCTGCCTCTCCGCGCCTCTGCGTGAGGTATAACATGGAGTGGTAAATCGAAATGAGGAATTTAGGAATACTGCAATCGCAATACACTAATTGATATTCCTAGTGACAGGTATGAAGTAGAACGGGCTGCTAGCCCGTTCACGTCCCCAACGGGCAAGCTGCCCGTGTACTACGCCTAGTAGAACGGGCTGCTAGCCCGTTCACGTCCCCAACGGGCAAGCTGCCCGTTGTACTATGTCCGCAAGGGCGTAATTCGCCGCCGAGCCTTCTGATAATTGGAAACAACTAATTGAAACAACTTGCCCTTGGCGCGCGGGCGCGGGGCCTTGCGGCTGCTTCGCAGTTCGCGCTTCGCGCTCACCCAACCTGATCGCTTCGCGACAGGCGCATCAACTCGCCCGCGCCCATTTGCCGATCCTCAAACTACCACAATTCTGAATGTTCAAGGTGCGCCCGCAGGATAATGTTGTTCTTGAAAGTTGTCTTGGTTGTTTCCAAATCCCAATGCGCATGGGAGAAAAACGGAGATGAGCCCGTCCGCAAAAATCCACAAAACCGCCTTGCCCGGCAGGGCGCTTTTGGGTATTCTCCCCTCCGAGAAGATGGGACCACGCGCAAAACTTCAATTTTTGAAATCCCCGCTTGAAGCCAACGGGGAAATGGGGTATAATTGTATGTGTCTTGCTCCCCATGGGCACGACAAATGGATTACCAGCACCGCTATGTAGCATATTCCAAGAGGAAAAGCAATGCCGACAATTTCAATGTTTAGAGGATTGAAAGTGTTCATCAACTGGGATGATCACAATCCTCCGCTGAGGTGAACATCGGTATGGCACGATCATACACAGATTACATCGCCATGGGGATGGATGAAAAGACGGCCCGCTATTTTTCGACTGGACGGCGGCGCATCTGCGTTGCCGAACCCCATGAGGGATATAGGCTTATTCTCACCTTTGACAACGGCGAACGGCGGATGCTGGACTGTTCAACAAAATTGTCGAAGGGGTCGATCTTCCAGAAAGTGGCTGCACCGGAAGACTTCAATCGGGTGTTTGTCGACGAGAACGGAAATCTGGCATGGGACATCGACCCGACGGTAGACAGCACAAAGGTGTGGAATAACAGGATAGATTTCTGCCGCGATGCCTGTTATCTTGAAAGTACAGAAATTTAACGCGGGATATTTGTTATTCCTCCCATACGAGACGCATTTGAAATGAATCCGTTTTGTTCCGCGCCGTAATCTCACGCCTCCCACCCGCCACTTCACATATCGCAATAGGTGAGCGCGTTGCACTACTGATGGCACCCCTCGTAGAACGGGCTGCCAGCCCGTTCAATCCCCCACCAACGGGCAAGCTGCCCGTTGTACTATGTCCGCAAAACCGCCTTGCCCCGCAGGGCGGTTGCCCCGCGACCGCCGTGCGGGAGGGTCGCGCTCCGTCGCGACCATGGTTACTATAAGGTCAAAAATCGCTAATGATTAGAAGTAAAGCCTCTAGTATGGAAGTCGAAACTCCCACGTAGGGAAGTCAAAACCTCCTAGTAGGGAGGCCGAACTTCCCATGTGGCTCAAAAATCCCCCCGTACTAGGGAGGCCGAACTTCCCATGTGGCTCAAAAATCCCCCCGTCCTAGGGAGAACCGATTTCGCTCCTAAAACGGCAACGTACGCATCCACATACCAACCACGGGCAAAACTTCAATTTCCCAAAAATCCCCCTTGCGCCGGGCGGGGAAATAGGATATACTAACCACGTCTTGCCCTTGAAAGGGCGAGGCGACAGATTACCCGCGCGGGAGGGGGTGAGCAACCGTAGCCACCGATGCGTTTGGGTTTGCGTCAAGGTGAAGTGTGAGAAACTAAGCCAAAAGAACGACGCTTGAAGAAGGACACTGCCTTCGTGCAGTTTCGCCTCCTTCGTGTATCGTTCGAAGGTTTTCTCACACACCTACCTTGATGCATCGGAGGGGGTGTCTTGTATTCCCGCGCTGAATCCGAAATCTGGTAGGGCGGCGTGTCCCACGCCGCCGAAAGAAGGGAACAAACCGATTTGCCAACAACCGAAAGGAAACGAAAAGATGAACATGAAGAAGATGATGATGGCGCTGGCGGCGAGTTCGCTGGCGATTGCGGCGCAGGGGCTCACGCTGTCCGTCAAGGACGTGAAGATCGCCCAGCGCTATCCGTGGAACGGACTCGTCGATATCGACTACACGGTCGTGTGCGACGATGCCGATGCGGACGTTTACGTCTATCCAGTCGGGTACGACGTGGACATGAACGTCTCGGTGGCCCCGCGCACGCTCACGGGCGACGGCGCGAACGGCAAGGCGGTGAAGGCTGGCACGCACCGCATGACGTGGGACATGGGAACCGACATGGGTCCCAACTACAACCGCGCCAAGTTCTCGATGAAGATGCACGCCTACGCGAACGCGGCTCCGTATCTCGTGATTGACCTCTCCGCTGGCGCGAACGCCGACAAGTACGAGATTTCGTATTTGAGCGAGATGCCAGCCGCATCTTGGCCGCTTGAATACAAGACCACGAAGCTCGTGCTGAAGCTCGTCGTGCCCGGTACGTTCATGATGGGCAGCCCTGCGGATGAGGTGGGGCATAACTGGGCGTATAATAACTCTGCTTGTAATGATGAAACACGCCATCAGGTAACGCTCACCCAGCCGTTCTACATGGGTGTGTTTGAGTTAACGCAGCAGCAGTACAACTTTGTGATGGGGTCGAATCCTTCAAGTTACAAGGGTGATTCACGTCCTGTGGAGAATGTTTCATACGACACTATCCGCGGTTCAACACTCGGTGCGGCATGGCCGAATCATCGACAGGTTGACGCTTCGTCATTTATGGGTAAGCTCCGTTCGCGTACTGGTTTGACCTTTGATCTCCCGACCGAGGCACAGTGGGAGTATACTTGCCGTGCGGGAACTGATAGTGCGCTCAACAATGGGTTGGAGATCACTAATACAACCAGAAGTGTTCAGCTGAATGATATTGCACGTTATTATGGCAATACTTCAGATGGACGGGGCGGATATAGCCAGCACACAGAAGTCGGCTCGTATCGTCCTAACGCTTGGGGCTTTTACGATATGCATGGTAACGTTGCAGAATGGTGTCTTGACTGGTGGGGGAACATGTCTTCATCGCCTGTGACCGATCCTTCTGGTAAACTGACAGGTTCTCGCCGTCTCATACGTGGCGGGGGTTGGGGAGGAGGCAACTCCTACGGCTACTATGTGGGTTATGCAGTCGCCTGTCGTAGTGCGTATAGGAGCTATGGCTGTAACAATGGATATGACCCTTCAACATCCCCTAGTACTAGAACATTATCCTGGGGCTTCCGCGTGTGCTGCCTCCCCGCAGAGTAAATGAGGCGTGTGGCGGCGGCGATCTGGCGTCGGCTGCGGGGCGGCTTTATCGATTGCCCTCGAGAGCCATCGAAAGCCCTCGATAGCAATCGACAGCAAACAAAAACGACAGCAATCGACAGCAATCGGGCAACGCCTGCTGCGCAGGTCGTTGCCGCAGGCTAAGGAGGTTTTATGACGACTGAACTTTTCAAGAACTCGACGGGCTACAAGCGGCTTGATGTTTACATTCTTATGAACATCATCCAGCTTGAGACGCTCGTGTTCTGCCGCCGGTTCCTCTCGCTTGAAAACGACCCGTGCGGACGTCAGTTCGACCAGATGACCCAGGCGGCCCGCTCGGGCGTGAAAAACCTCACCGAAGGAAGCGAGCGCCAGGCGACCTCGATGCAGACCGCACTGAAGCTCATCGATGTCGCCAAGGCCTCGCTCTGCGAACTACGCGACGACTACCTCACCTGGCTCCTCGACAAGAATCTGCCGCCGTGGCCGCAGCGTTCCGCAGAGGCGCAGGAGGTGTATGCGGTGCGCTTCGACGCGGCGAACTACGGCGATGACGTGAACTACGATCTTGCGCGGGACGCTGCCGCAGGCTGTGGTGTTGCCTTCGCCAACGCAATGCTTATTCTCATCGGGCGTGCCTTGCACATGCTCGACCGCCTGCTGAAGCAGCACGGCGAGGATTTTGTAAAAGAAGGCGGCTTCTCCGAGCGCATGACGGCGGCGCGTGTGGAAGAGAAGCGCAGCCAGCGGCGTGCCGTTGATGAAGATGCCCCGCCCTGCCCCGTGTGCGGCGGCGTGATGCGCGTGCGGCACGGCAAGACGGGCGATTTCTGGGGATGCACCAACTACCCCGCGTGCAAGGGCACGCGAAATATCGATCAAGAAGGGAGCCTGCGGTGACACGACTTTTCGACAGCATTCGATTGCTATCGATAGCAATCGACAGCAAAAAACCGATAGCAATCGACAGCAATCGATGGCAATCGGCAGCAAACGCAAAATCGACGGCAATCGACAGCAATCGATTGCAATCGGGCAACGCCTGCTTCGCAGGACGTTGCCGCAGGCTGTGGTGGTTATCGGTGGCAATCGCATTTTCTGCCAGCGCCGATGAGCCGTTTTTGGGCGGCTTCGTATCGGCGGTTTCGCCCGAAAGCGCGGCGGTGCGGCTCGAGGCGCGTGATATGGCGCTCGTGGCACCGCGCGTGGTGGCGGGCACGCAGAACCTCGTTTCCTCCAACGGCCTCACAACGACCTCCTGGGACACCATCGCCCTCGCCAACGGCTGGCAGGAGGTGACCGAGCCGATGGGCGGCGAGAAGGCTTCGCTGCTGGTGGCGAATTTGCCTTCGATTGCCGTCGAAGGCGGTCGATTGCAATCGAATACCACCTGGACCTCCAATGCGGTGCATTGGGTGCGCAATCGCGTGATCGTGCCGGATGGGGTTACGCTCACGGTGCGCGAAGGTGCCATCGTCAAGTTTGGCGAAGATACCGGCATCACGGTCGAGAGTGGCGGCAACCTCATTTTCACGGGCAAGAGCAACGCCCAGATTGTGCTTGCATCATTCGCCGACGACGTTTACGGCGGCGACAGCGACTTCGGCGCGACGAACGCCGTGTACGGCACGTGGTCGGTTTCGGCCCTGAGCGGGGGCACGATTTCTGACGCGTACACGCATGTACGCTATGGCACGCTCGCGAGCGCGCCGACAATTTCCATGCCCGTCACGGTGACGGCGCAGCGCACGGACGGCAAGGCGCGCATTCCGGTTTCATTTACGGGCGAGAGGAACAGCCGCTTCTCGCTCCATTGGAGGGCTGTCGACGGCACGGCGAAATACGGCACGGACTTCACGCTGAACGAAGGCGAGGCCGTATGGACCAGCACGTCGGCTGAGACGGGCTACTTCGAGATTCCGCTTGTCGCGGACGCGCCCGACGGCGGCATCAAGGAATTTTCGGTGGAGGTAGTGTCCGTGGAGGACGCCAGCCCCAATCCAAGCCGCCTCAGGACGACCGTCGTGATCGTGACGGGCAATCCCTTTCCGTCGCCCGTCTGGGCGGAGTCGGCGCTTTCGGAGGGCATCCGTCTGGAGAACCGCGATCCCGATCCGAAGCCGGAACCAGTGCCGGAATCGATGGCAATAGAGGGCGGCCGATTGCTGTCGAATGCGACGTGGCCCACGGCCGCCACGAACTTCGTGCTGAACGCCGTCGTGATTCCCGATGGCGTCACGCTCACGGTCGTCACGAATGCGGCGGTTTTCTTTGCGCCCTACACGGGCATCAAGATCGAGAAGGGCGGCGCGTTGCGCGTGGTGGGATCGGCGGAAGGGCCGATCGTGTTCTCGTCGGGGGAGAAGGGTGACTACGAGATTACGCTTCTCGAAGGCGGCACGTTCACGGACGCCTACGCGCAGTTCGGGAACACGACGGTTTCGCAGCATCCCACGGTTTCCATGCCGGGTGGTTGCGAGGTGAGCGAGCGCAACGAGCGCGTGCAGATTCCGGTGAGCTTGAGCGGCGACCGTTCGAGCGCGTTCCGCGTGAAGTGGCGCGCCGTTGACGGCACGGCGAAGTTCGGCGAGGACTATACGCTCTCCGAGGGCGAGATCGAATGGACCGGCACCTCGCAGGGTACGAAGTACATCACGATACCGATTCCGGACGACGGCGTGGAGGAAGAGAGCGAAACGTTCGTCGTTGAGCTGGTGTCCGCGCAGGGCGCAAACCTTGGCGCGGCGACGCGCTGCACGGTGCTGGTGCGCGACGGCACCGCCGCGCTTGTGCAGGTCGCAGTCTGCGCGGAGAGTGCGTCGAGCGAGGCGGTGCGGCTCGAGAACCGTGCGGAGGGCACGCTCGGCAAGGCGGTGGTGTTCGGCACGGAGTGGAAGAGCGCGGACGGCGCGACGCGCGCCGTGGCGTGGGATACGACGGCTGAGGAAGACGGCTGGAAAGACCTCGGCGGCGCAGCGGCTCTGGTGAGGAACGATCCTTCGATTGCCATCGAGGGCGGTCGATTGCAATCGGACACCACCTGGACCAGCAACGCGACGCACCTTGTGCGCAACACTGTGATCGTGCCAACAAACGTGACGCTCACGGTGGTGACAAACGCCGTCGTCAAGTTCTGCGAATCGACCGGCATCAAGGTCGAGGCGGGCGGAAAGCTGCGGCTGCTCGGTTCGCTTGAGGAGAATGTCGTGTTCACGCTCGCGAACGACGACACGGTCGGCGGCGACACCGACATGGCGGCAAACCGCGAGTGGGCGACATCGAACGTGACCTATGCGGTGACGGCGGTTTCTGGCGGCACGATCTCGGACATGAACGCGGCGTTTCGCGGGACGACCGTGGAGTCCTTCGGGACGGCCAGCGTCAACGCCAGCACCGTTGTAGATGGCAGCGACGGCACGATCCGCATCCCGGTGTTCGTGAGCGGATCGCGCACGACGCAGTTCTCAGTGGACTGGAAGACTTCAGAAGGCCATGCGGGGCGGCTCGTCTGGGCGAAGGCGAGCGACGGCACGAAGTACATTGAGCTTTCCGTAGCAGACTGCGCGGCATCCTTTACGCTGACGCTCGTCGAAAGCCGGGGCATCAACATTTCGGCGACGGCGAATCAGACTGCGGTGACGGTCTATCGGAGTGAGCTTGAAATCGGCGTAAGCGCCGTGAGCGAAGCGAGCGAGGCCGTGCGCATCGAAAACCGCGCCGACGGCACGCTTGCCCGCGCGCTCGTGCGCGGCACGGAGTACATCGCCGCAGACGGCGAGACGCGCGCCGTTGCGTGGGATTCCACGGCGGTCGCCGACGGCTGGCAGGCAAACGGCACGCTGGTGAGAAACGACGCATCGATCGCCATCGAAGGTGGCCGACTGCAATCGAATGCCACCTGGAGCCCCGACGTGACTCACCTCTTGCGCAACTGGGTGGTGGTACCCACGAATGTTACGTTGCGCATCGAGGCGGGCACTGTGGTGAAGTTCGCCGAGCTGACCGGCTTCAAGGTCGAGGCTGGCGGCAAGCTCATCGTGGCCGGCACGGAGGAGAATCCGGTGGTTTACACGGCTGCCGCCGACGACACCATCGGCGGGGACAGCGACCTCAGGGAGGCGACGCCGAACGACGGCGACTATGCGGTGAACATCGTGGCCGGCGGCACGTACACCGACTCGAACTGCGCCGTGCGCTACACGACGTTCTCGAACCTCGGTACGGCGACGGTTCCGGCGAAGGCCACGGCTGCGCTCACCGACGGCATCGTGCGCATTCCGATAACCATATCGACCGACCGCACGACGAAGTTCTGCGTCGATTGGCGGGTGGCGGCATCCGCGGTGCCGCTCACCGTCGTGACGAACCTTTCTGGCCGCATCACTTGGAACAGCAAGAACGACGGTACGAGGTACATAGAGCTGCCGCTTGTGCCTGGAACCGTGGCGGACGGCTTTGGCGCATTTACGGTTGAGCTTTACGAGAGCCAGGGCATCAACATCTCAACGACGGCGCGGCGATGCGAGGTGGCAATTTACTCGAACGACCGCTTCCCAATGGCTGTGAGCGCGTCGTCCGAAGAGAGCGCGGCGGTGAGGCTCGAAAACCGCGACTTTGAATGGTCGTATGGTGCGCCGCTCGTGTTCGGCACGGAGTACATCGCCGCCGACGGCGAGACGCGCGCCGTCGCGTGGAATTCCACGACGGTCGCCGACGGCTGGCAGGCGAACGGCACGCTGGTGAGAAACGACCCATCGATAGCCATCGAAGGCGGCCGACTGCAGTCGAACGCGACATGGAGCCCCGACGTGACCCACCTTGTGCGCAACTGGGTGGTCGTGCCCACGAACGTGACGCTTACGATTGCGGCGGGGGCGGTCGTGAAGTTCTGCGACGAGACCGGCATCAAGGTGGAGGCCGGCGGACGGCTTGTCTCTGCGGGCACTGCGGCAAGCGATGTGATTTTCACAAGCGTGAACGACGATACGGTGGGCGGCGACACGGATATGGTTTCCGAAGAGCCTTTGCCGGGCGACTATGCGATCTCGGTCGTTTCTGGCGGAACGTTCACGGACGCGTTCACGCAAATGCGCTACGGGACGAGCGGGACGTTCGGATCGGCGTTCCTGCCCGCGAAGGTTGTGGCGAAGAAGGACGGTGGGATTGTTCGGATTCCAATAACCATCAACACGTCGCGCACGACGCCGTTTGCCGTCGATTGGATCGCGTACGGCGAATCGCTGGGGCGCGTTCTCCTTGACGCGCCCACGGATTATGATGACGAGGGGATTATCAGCGGGCGCATTGAATGGACAGGCAGCTCGCAAGGTACGAAGTATCTTGAGATTCCGCTCGACCGCATGGCGGCAACGGGTGAAGACGAGAGCTTTGTCATTGAGCTTGTGACGGGGCTTGGCATCAATCTCAATCTCTCTTCAAGTGTCTGCGAAGTCGAACTCTACGACACTAGTGACGCATTCGTGGGCTCATCCAACGGCCACGCCGAGAGCGAATGGTGCGAATTTGCCGCAATGGATTCTTCTGCGGGCGTCCTCCCGAAATTTACTCTGGGCGAAGTGCCGATTCGCTACTCGACGCGTTGGGCGGACAACGGCGCGGGATTGTCGATCTCTGTGGCGGATGCCACGGTAGGGCGCGCTGTCCCCAGCGCGCCGCAATCAACGCTCATCTACGAATCCTTCGCCGCCGCCGAAGGCTATACCATCTGGAACGGCACCGACTACGAGGACGGACGCTACGACCTCACGCACAAGATCCTTGACGCCGATGGACATGCTGTCAAGATTGACTCTGCGACGTTCATCGTCAATCGCGACGTGGTGCAGCACGCCGGTCGCCTCTCTACAAACGAAACATGGTCGGCTGACAAGGTGCATCTTGTCATCGCCACGGTGACGGTGCCGAACGGCGTGACGCTCACGATTGCGCCGGACGCCATCGTGAAGTTCATGCCGGGTGCAAGCATCGTCGTGGAGCAGGGCGGTCTGGGCGTGTGCAAGGGCGCGGTGCTGACGCACGCCTACGACGACGTGATGGGCGGCGACACCTTCTTCGATGGTGCGGAGACCGTACCCGAGGATGGTGGCTATTCGCTTTCCGGCGACTGGGAGGATGACGAATCGACCCAGTACCGCTACTCCATGCCGCTTGAAGTGAGCGGAACGTTGCGGGGCGAGAACCGCTTGCCCGGCCACAAGACGTACATCGTGACGGGCAACCTCACCCTTGCGAGTGGCGCGACGCTCACTATCGAGTCCGGGGCGGTTGTGAAGTTCAAACCGGGGCTATCGTTCACGGTCAACAGCGGTGCGACTTTGAACGCACAAGGTACCCGTTCTTCTCAAGTGGTGTTTACCTCCTTCAAGGACGACGCTCACGGTGGTGATACTAACGGGGATGGAAATAATTCGGTTGCACAGGGTGGTGACTGGGGAACCCTTTCCGTTTCCGGTGTCGCCAATTTCGACTATACGACGATTCAGTACGGTGGTTCTGACATCGTTCGTTTGAATTCCAATGGTACGATCAACTTTAACAATAGTGAGATCGCCCATGCAAACGAATATTGCGTAGATCTCGAAGGTGGAACATGGAATATGCGCAACTCCGTGTTCAGGGATTTTTACACGGCATTCAGGCATTGGTCGACGACTTTTTCGTGCGTCAACTCTGTTTTTTATGATTGTTCCTACATCTCGAACAACGGCGGACAGTCTTTTGTGAACTGCATATTTGAATGCTACTCCTTAGGTTTGTGCTGGTGGACTGACAATTCCACATATCGTAATTGCGCTTTTTGGAATCCTCCAGAAGATACAAGTAGTCCGCAGAGTTGTGCTCATGCTGGTTCGAACGGCAACATCTGGGGCGATCCGAAGTTCGAGAACGCCGAGAAGGGCGACTTCCGCCTCAAAGCCGATTCGCCGTGCGTGGATGCGGGCGATGGTACGGTTGCCCCAGAGAAGGACTACTACAACCAGCCTCGACAGACGATTCAGACGGTGACGCCGACGGGTACGCCTAGTGCAAATGGCGCGTATGCCGACATCGGCATCTACGAAGTCCAGCCGCGCAATGCAGGGGCGGATGTTGACTTGGAAGTCAAGGCGGTCATGGTACAAGAAACAATGACGGTCGGCGAACTTGTCACGATTTCGTGGCGCGAGGCGAACATCGGTTCCGTCGATACGGACGGCAAGTGGTATGACAAGGTCGAGCTCGTTTCCGCCAATGGCGCGGTCGTGACGCTCGGAATGGTACCCGTTGTTGGCATTCCTGCGGGCGGAGAAAAGACTGTCACGGAATCATCGTTCCGCGTTCCGGCGGTCGCCGAGGGCGCTTGCACGATCCGCGTGACGGCCAACTGCAACCGCGACATCTACGAAGGCTCGCTCACGGCGAACAACGTGGGCTTGTCGGAATGGAAAACGGTTTCGCTGCCGACTTTTGAGAACGAAGATTTTAAGCGCATGACATTAGTTGCTGGCGGTTCAGCAGCGTTGCGCATCCCTGCTGGTTCAGGAATTTCTGCAATCCGAGTCTGCGGCGGGCATAACATAGCGGCATTGGCCGGTGCCGGATATGTACCTGTGGCGCTGCGTTACGATGTTGCTGCTGTTGCTCTTTCTGATGGCTCGTATCTGCTTGTGTTGCCCAAGAGTGTGGATGAAACCGACTTTTACATGACTTTGCAGAATGGAAGTACTTCCAGCGAGTCAATGCAGCTTGAGGCGTTGACGGAAACCATTTCCATGTTGGGCGTTTCGCCGTCTGAAATGTCAAATGCGGGTGTGGGGTATCTGACTATCCATGGCATTGGCATGGATCGCGTTACAGGGGTGAAACTGGAAGGATCTTCAACTCGTGTTGTGCCAGAGGTGAAGGTCGTCTATCCTGGAGAACTCACCGCGACGGTTGACATGGCGAATGTGCCGGAGGGCAATTACACTGTCGTCCTAGAAACCGAGGACGGGGGGACTGTTCGTGCCACGAAGACGATTTCCGTCTACAAACCCAAGCTGGGTCCAAAGCTGGAAGCATGGCTTGAAATGCCATCCTCAGTGAGAAGGGGGCGTATATATACTGGACGTGTCCATTACTGTAATACAGGCGACGATGACATGGAGGCGCCGTTATTGGCGTTGGAGGTTTCAGGAGCGCAAATCCGGCTTCCTGGCGAGGCTGATTGGCAGAAAGAGACGCTTTACGTTATGGGAGTTTCAGGCGTCTATCCGGCAGGAGTTCTGAAAGCTGGCGATGAGACCTCGTTGATCGTTGAAATCATGACCGGAGATTCCCCTTCGTTCTCGTTGCGGACTGAACATGACGAGACCGAGGCTTGGGAGTCGAGGCGCGAGGCGATTTCTTCTGCCGCAACGCGGGTGAATCTTCGTGGTCGTCCAGTAATTCGTTGGGGACGGTTGGAGCAGTATGCGACAGCATTTACTGCTGGAACGAATTCACAGGCAATATGCGGACTCCTTCTTAACGAAAGCGACGGTGTCCCACTTTCTGGCGCGCGCATTGTTGCGCTGGCAGAGGACGGGACAGCATTCTCTGGTGATACCGTTGATGATAACGGTAGATTCATACTAGACGGCATCCAGGGGCCGACGAACGTCTTGCTTGTGGTTGAGAGCGGTGCATGTGTACATACTCGGTGGGTAGGGGTACCGGAACAGGGCGATGTTTTGGACATCACGTTGACAGGAATGCGAGGATATGATGTGAATGTCGATTTCTTGGGGTTGGATGGGCTTGAGAATGTTACAACCGGAATCGTGGAACTCGTCCATGTCGGGACAGGCTTACGCACGCCGGCTGTCGTATCCGGTGGAAATGCAACAATTCAAGTTTATTGCTCAGGAGAATACACGGCATCCGCCGTCGCGGGTAAAGGCCAGGAAATTGCCAAGTCATTTTTCATAGGCGTGGAAGACACGTCTGTTTCGTTGACGTTTGATTTCTCAGAAGGTGGAAGTGCATCTGGAATTGTTGCGGATACAAAAGGTGGGATTGTCGCTGATGCGGTGGTCACCATCCAGTCGGAATCTGACTCTTCATACACTCGAACCGTCGTGACGGATGAGAATGGAGAGTGGAAGGCAGAGTGTTTGCCTGCTGGGAACTATGTGGCGGTGGCGTCAGGCTCGAAATCGGGTTCTGCGGAGACTGTTGCGTTCTCAGTCTCGGACAAGGCGGAAACGCCTGGTTTGCGCCTTGGCGTCGTCGCATACGAAAGCTCCCTTTCGGTTTCCGTGGAAAACGCTCCAGAGGGTGGCAGCGCGCTGTTTGTCGCGAATACGGGCGAACATAGCAATTCAGTCAAGATTGCAGCCGACGGCACTTTCCGTATCGATGGGATTCCAGAAGGCGTGGGCACCATTAGGATTTATGATGCGAAGGGAAAGATTGTCGCGATCAAGAGCGACACCCTGATCAAGAACGGCGAAAACACTCGTACGATTGCTGTCAATGACGAGAAAGCGGTGTTCGTTGGTACGGCAAATGACGAGGACGGCAATCCCCTCGCCGTAGACTGGATGCTTCTGCCACCAAATTCAGATGGAATGCGAGTTGCGGCTTCGGAAGTCGATGAGAATGGGCAGATTGCTTTTGAAGTGCCCAAGGCTGATTACTGGGGACAGGCATCCGCGCCAGGCTTTATTTCCGAAGCTTTTCATGTTAGAATCGACCGTGATAAATCCGTGAAGGTTATCATGAGGCGTGGTGGATATGTCGGGCATGTGTTCCCGGACGGCATTGAAGAAGCCGATGCAACCGTGGCGTTTCGTACCGCGTCGGCATCTGCTGTAGCGGCAAGGGACGATCATTTGTGGATCGCAGGTCCGCTTGCGGCAAATGAATCCGCAATTGGCTTTGTCGTCCACGCAACGGGGGCCTATCTGACTGAAGAAACGACGATTGTGGCTGGAACAACAGGCATTGTTACAAGGGCGGATGCTGTGCGCCCCCTTGACATTCGATTTGGGGATTCATCCGAAGTCGCATACGTGCAATTGGAACTGAAGTCTGGAGTCGGATTTACGGCAACTTTCGCGGTCTCAGAAAACCGTGTTGCGTTGACGGAATTCCCTGAGATTGAGACGGATGTTCGTGCCTATTCCGCAGATGGCTCTTTGGTAGCCTCCTCGATGATTACACCGACAGCTCGCGATGCGGTTATCGGGACGGATGCACTTATGACGGTCTCCGGGGCGGTCACAGGCTGCAAGCCTGGACAGTGCGCAGGTGGTATGATTACTTTTTGTATGGTTGATGGCGTTGCACTGTCGTCTGTGGCACTTTCGGCTAACGGGACATTCCGTTCCGCTGGCGTTCCGGTTCGTTTTGAGCGTGTCTGGATTGTTCTCGCAGATGGAACGAGCGTGTTTTTTGACAAGAACGAGGCCATTGCGCTTGGATGGCAACTCTCGCTTCCAGAGGGACTAGGAGAAGTCAATTACCAGTTCAACGACAAAGACGGAACGCTACTTGCGGGTATTCCTGTTACCGTGTCCTTCGACGATGGGTTTCAAACAACCGCCAAGACGGATTCAAATGGGCGTGTAAATGTTAAGTATACAACTGATGGACACGTAACTGTTAAAGTCACTAATACCGAACAGTCATCTCCTCCTCTTGTTCCAATTCAACCAACTTCTTGTACGAAGTGCAGTCATTTCCCATGTATATGCATGGTGGTTTCGCCATGCAGCGTATGCGGTTCCGATCCTTGTATCTGTAAAGTGATGACAACGGTGGTTCCGGTTGACAACGATACTACGGTAAAGACAGTCGTTCCAGATCCAGTTGACTTGCCGCCGTTGTACAATGGAGAAGTCCATGAAATCCATTACCACGATTGGACATTGGATGAGGCACTTTGGTACGATCCGCTTGTTGAATATTTCCATGATTTACGTGAGAAGGTCGGTCGCATTACGATGTCGCCACCACCACGGGTTTGTCCCGATCCATCCTGTACCTACTGCGAGGCTAGGTTTGGCGCTCACAATCAGGCTGTTTGGAGTCGTTATCGGCAACTGCGGAAAGCCGAGGCCCGTCTTATTGCAGGCTTAAGTGACGAATTGAGCGAATTACAGCGAATTTCTAGGACTCTCCACAGGCAACAGCTAGTAGGTGCGGTCAAGATTGTCACTGTGACTGCTATCGCGGTCGGAGCAGAGATAGCATCTGGGGGAGCAGCTACACCTGCTGTCGCGGCGTGGATATCGGGTGGGGCTGCGGCAGGATCATTTGTGGTGTCAACAGGCATGGACTATTGGTATGAAAGTCTTGAGGTTTCCGCAGGAGGACAGAGTACTTTTGACCCAGTTGGAACAACAATTAATAGCAGTCTAGACACTATAGGAATTCAGGAAGAATTCGACAATATGTACAAAATAGCCCGTGCGCGCGCACAAGAAGAACAACTCTTAAAGAGTGGGGTAGGCAAGGCTCATGTCAATCCTAAGACTTCAAGCGTCGCAGGAAATGTCGCAACTGGCATACAGATTGGCCTAGATGCTGTTGACAAGACAGTCCGATGGCGCAACCACGACGAGATGATGAATTATCGTATTCGTGCGATGGATCATAATCTTGCGCAATTTTCAGCACTATTGGCGATGACTGCTTCTGCGGCAAGCACTCCATATAAAATATGTGAGAATAGATGTTGGGTTAGACATCAATCCGGCGAGAGTTGTGATTGTGACGAGGAAAGTTGCCCAATGTTGGTAAGAGCATCAAGTACGAGAGGTCCAGACAGCAGTTCACCATCTATCCCCACTTCCTGCGACCCCAATGAGATGGCGGGGCCGGTGGGCGTGGGCGAGGAACGACTTGTGAAGCCGGGCGAGCCGATGGACTACACCATCTACTTCGAGAACCAGACGAACGCAACGGCGGCGGCTCAGGACGTGTATGTAACGCTGCCGAAGGACGCGGGGCTGGACTGGACGACGTTCAAACTCGGCGAGGTCGTGTTTGGCGACAACATCGACACCACCCTCTCCGGATATTACGAGGGCGAGAGCACCTACGCGCTGCCCGGCACGAACTGGAGCGTCAGAACGGAAGTTACGCATACCGCCGACGCCGTGAAATGGCACTTGCGTATCATCGACCCAACTACGCCCGACAATTATCCAAGCGATCCCTACGCTGGCTTCCTCCCGCCCAACGATCCCACTACGCATTGCGGCGAAGGACACCTCCGCTTCAGCGTGAACATGAAGGATGACGCAACGCCCGGCAGTGTCATCAGGGCGTCCGCCGTCATCGAATTCGACCCGCTCAACGGCAATAAGCCGATCGAGACCGACCCGGCATGGAGCAACACCGTTGCGCAGGTGGCAAACGTGAAAGTCAACGGTGATGTCGAAGGTGATGTGACCGACCTCGATTTGATTGTGGGTGCTCCTTATGGCGAGCTGCCGACGCCAAAGGCGAGGGCGGGGTACGCCTTTGATGGGTGGTACACCGGTCCGAACGGCACGGGGCGGGAGGTGAAGCCGGATTCGATCGTCCAGGGGGACGACGAGGGCCTTTACGCAAAATGGGTGGCTTGCGACTACACGGTGCATTTCTACGCCAACGGCGGCACGGGGACGATGTACGACCAGCCGTTTAAATTCGACGAAGAGGCCAAGCTTAAAGCCAACGGATTTGAGTTCGAGGGGCACTCCTTTGGTGGCTGGGCGACCAACATGACGGGGACGGCGATGTTCGCCGACTGTGCGGTCGTAAGCAACCTGACAGCCGAGTCCGGCGGCGTGGTGAACCTCTACGCCACGTGGACGATCAATTCCTACACCGTCACGTTCGACGCGAACGGCGGTGCGGGCGGATGGAGCAGCAACATGGTGTACGGGGCGGAGATAATTACGCCTACGGTGACACGCGAAGGCTATACCTTCGCGGGCTGGCAGCCCGCGATACTAGGGACCGTCCCGGCGAGTAATGTGACGTTCACGGCGCAGTGGGATGTCAACCAGTATACCGTCACGTTCAACGCGAACGGCGGCGAGGGCGGCTGGAGCCGCGAGATTGAATATGGCACGGAGATTAGTGCTCCTACGGTGACGCGCGAAGGCTACACCTTCGCGGGCTGGCAGCCCGCGCTACTAGGGACCGTTCCGGCGAGCAATGTGACGTTCACGGCACATTGGAAGGTCAATTCCTACGCCGTCACTTTCAACGCGAACGGCGGCGAGGGCGGCTGGAGCGGCAACTTGGTGTACGGGGCGGAGATAATTGCACCTACGGTGACGCGCGAAGGCTACACCTTCGCGGGCTGGCAGCCCGCGCTACTAGAGACCGTCCCGGCGAGCAATGTGACGTTCACGGCACAGTGGACGGTTAACCAGTATACCGTCACGATTGACCTTGGCGGCGGGACGGGGGATGCGGAAGCGACCCTGACCTACGGCATGCGCGTGGGCGATATCCCGTTGCCGACAAAGGTTGGTTATG
>CACWIW010000101.1 GCA_902761035.1 uncultured bacterium
GGCGTTCCGGCGGGCGCCATCGCGCTCGACATCAAGCTTTTCGAGGGGGCCGCTTCCGTCAGGGCCGCAACGTTCCACTTGAAAATCGGCGGCGACTGGTTTGCCGCCGCCCAAGTTGACACTGCCGCGCTCGCCACGTCGCGTCTGCGCGTTCCGTTCGGGAACTTCGCGCCGGCAGTTGGCGATGAGCCGAAGATAGACGAGGTGCGCGTGAGCGTGTGGCGCTCGCCTTCGTCCGGTGCGGGCAGGCTCGTCATCAACTCCCTCTCGCTCGCCCCCGTCTCCGAAATCGCCGTTCTGTCGGGCACGGCAGGTTCGTGGATGGAAACTCTTGCGCGTCGCGTCGCCGCCACGCTCTCCCGCAGCCGGCTTGACTGCGACTTTCATCCCTCCGTTTCCGCCGCCGTGAAGTCCGCCCCGAGGCTCGTCATCGTCCCCGATGCCTCGTCGCTCCCCGCCGACGATGCCGAGCTCCTTGCCGGGTTTATTCGCAAAGGCGGCCGCGCCATCGTCTATTATTCGGCCAACCCCGTCCTCTCGGAGGCGTTCGGTCTGCGGCCCGGTACCTGGCACGGCGGACAGCAGTGGTGCGCCATAAAGCCCCTTGACGAGGACGTTCCGCCATATCCCCACAGTACCGACAACACCATCGTGCCGTTCTTCGACGGCTCGGCTTCCGCCAAGGTGGTGGCCCGGTTCCTCTCTCCCAACGGCGCAGCCATTATGCCGGCCGTGACGCTCACGCCCGCCGGTGCATGGTTCTCGCACATCCCGCCGCTTCCATCGCCTGCGGCGGCAAGACACCTCAGGAGTATCGTCCAGAAGGTATTGCCCAACATGACCTGCCAGGATCTTCCTGCCCCCATGAAGCCCATCTCTGTCAAGGAACTCGCCAAGTTCGAGTTGCGCGGGGCATGGCTGCAGAATCCTCCCGGCTTTCCGGGTGGAATGCCGGCGCTGCCGGAATGGATGAAGGGACACGGCCTGAATGCTCTCTTCGTCCGCCGCGAGGCGCTGGGCTCCGGGGAGGCAGGCGTCAGGCGATTTTTCAGGATGGCTGGCAAAGCGGGCGTCGGCATCCATCTCTGGCTCAATGCGTTTGAACCGTCTTCGGACGGCCGGTGGACCGTTCCCCACGGCGGAGAAGCGCGCGGCAGGCGCGTGCAGGAGCTACTGCAGTCTATCCCGCAGGATGTCGTCGGCGTCCAGCTCGACTACGTGCGCTTGCCGTCCGCTGAGGAGGCGACCGCCGAGAAGATGGACGACATCTCGCTTTTCGTCCGGACTTTCTCGCGGATGTTTCGCAGTGCGCGTCCGGGCTGCGCGCTTTCCGCCGCAGTGTTCCCCACCCCCGAAGCGGCGGCGAAGCGTGGCCAGGACTGGCCCCGGTGGGTGAAGGAAGAGTGGGTGGATTTCGTCTCGCCCATGATCTACACCGAGTCCCCAGCCGCCTTCAAACGCGACCTTGCGCTGTGCAAGGCGGCGGCGCCAGCGTCCGCCCTTGTCCCGGGAATCGCCGCCTGCGCGGACGAGGCGAGCCCCGACCGGGACTCCGTGCGTGCGCAGCTCGAGGCGGCGAACGCCCTGAAGGGCGTTTCCTTCTTCGCCCTCGACTGGGCGCTGGGCGCGCTGTGCGGCTATGCGGACGTCAAGCCTTGATCAAACAAGCAACGACAACTACAGCATGGATAAAAGTCAAATGAACGAAACGAACGAAGTCATCTCAATGGACGATGCAGAGTGGCAGAATGTTGTCAAGTCCATTCCCGTTGTCTGCGACATCACCGAGACGACCGCCGTAGGCGTCGTCCGCCGGGTTCTCAAGGCCGTTTTCGAGAAGAACGGCCTGCCCATGGACAAGCTCGACGCCATGGTCTCGACCGTCATCGCGCACTCCCTGGGCGACATCAGCTTCACCGCAATGCACGGCATTGCGATTCCGCACGGATACGTCCCCGGATTGGAGAAGATGCTTGTGGGCTTCGGCGTTATGCGACATGGCCGTTCGATTGATTTCAACGCCATAGACGGCTCCAGAACGCACATCTTCTTCGTGATCGTCTGCTCCAGTCCTAACCAGGCGGGATACCGCCAGTTTCTGGCGCAATTGTGCAAAAGCCTAATTTCCAATGGCATCGTATCCCGCCTTGCCTCCGTCTCCACCAGCAACGATTTGGTGGCCCTGCTCAGCAGCCATTAGAAGCAGCCCCCCGCCCGCTAACCGCACGGCGACCTTTATCCACATTCCATGGGATGAATAATTGAAACGCGGGCTAGTACTTGAAGGCGGGGCAATGCGCGGGCTGTTCACGGCCGGCGTCCTTGACGTCCTCATGGAGCGCGGCGTCACGTTTGACGGCATCGTCGGCGTGTCCGCCGGGGCGTGCTTCGGGTGTAACTACAAAAGCGGGCAAATTGGGCGCGTAATCCGCTACAATAAGCGTTTCGCCCGCGATCCGCGCTACTGCTCGTGGAAGTCTCTTTTGACGACGGGCGATCTTTTCGGCGCGGAATTCTGCTATCGGACGCTCCCAATGGAACTGGACGAGTTCGACGCCGCGGCATACGAGGCGAACCCGATGGAGTTCCATGTCGTCGCCACCGACTGCGCAACGGGTAAGGCCGTGTACAAGCGGCTCGACAAGGCCGATGCGCGCGCGTTCGACTGGATCCGCGCATCCGCCTCGATGCCGCTCGTCTCGCGTCCCGTCGCGATTGACGGCAGACTGTACCTCGACGGCGGCCTATCGGACGGGATTCCGCTCCGCTATTTCGAGTCGATCGGCTATGAGCAAAACGTGGTGGTCACGACGCGTCCCCACGGCTACCGCAAGTTCCCGAAAAGGCGAATGTGTCTTCTCAAGCCGCTTCTGAACCGCCATCCGGCGATCTATCAGGCGCTGAAGAACCGTCACGTCTGGTACAACGAGACGCTGGAATACATCGACTCGCGCGTCGCCGCCGGCAAGACCATCCTTATCGCGCCGAAGGAACCCCTTGAAATCTCCCGCGTCTGCCACGACCCGGAGGTGATGCAACGCATCTACGACATCGGCCGCAAAGCCGGCGAAGCCGCTAAGGTGACGTTTGACTAATCCCAACTAACAAAAGTTCTTGAAAGGAGACTGCAAAATGAAAGTACTGATGCTGAATGGTTCATGGAACAAGGATGGCTCGACAAAGGCCGGCCTTGAGGAAATGGCGAAGACATTCGCCGCCGAGGGCGTGGAGACGGAAATCGTCGACATCGGCGCACAGCCGATTGCCGACTGCATGGCGTGCAACAAGTGCGCGGAGCTGAAGCGCTGCGTCTTCGCGAACGACGCCGTGAACGCGTTCGCCGAGAAGGCAAAGACGGCAGACGGTTTCGTATTCGGTTCGCCCGTCTACTACGCGCATCCGAGCGGGCGTATCCAGAGTTTCCTCGACCGTCTCTTCTTCTCGACGATGCGCGCGGACGGCTACGCCGCGCTCCACCACAAGCCATGCGCCAGCATCGTCGTCGCACGCCGCGCGGGCACGAGCGCGAGCTTCGACGTGCTGAACAAGTACGCCACCATTTCGCAGATGATCGTCGTGGGCAGCTCCTACTGGAACGAGTTCCATGCGCTCACCAAGGCTGACGTGCCAGGCGATCCGGAGGGCTTGCAGACGCTCCGCAACCTTGCCCGCAACATGGTTTATGTGATGAAGTGCCAGAAGGCCGGACGCGACGCCGGCATCCTTCCGCCCGCAAACGAAAGCGGCGCACTCACGAATTTCGTCCGGTGAGCGCTGATGGTCAAGGGCCATATCGCCGCATTGGCCCGAAAAGTGAATTGACACTAAGCATTCAGTTTGGGATAATACTGCCGCTTTCCCGTCAAATGGAAAGAACATGATTATGAACGACAATATAATTCGTAAAAGACATGTGTGCGGCGTGCGATTTCTCGCCGCACTGACGGTGTTTGCCTGCGCTTTGATGTCGTTCGCCGAGCCGGTGAAGGTGGGCAACCCCGGCTTCCCGTACAGCGTGCCGGGGTCGTTCCTGACCGTGTGCAGGTGCGAGAAGGGTAAGTACATGTTCAACACCTATCCGGGACTCTGGATACGCAACGTCAGCACCTGCTGGAGGGAGAATTTCTGTCGCCTCGTGCCGTCCGTCGGCGGCAAGGACGTGGAGGTGACGGAGTGCGTGATGCGCGAAGGCTGGCTGGAGGCGAAGACGGAGAAGGGCGCGATCGAGTTTGCGTATCTGCGTCCCGACGTGGTGCTCGTGCGCTCGAAGTCTCCGGAGATGCACATCCGCTTCGAGTACCAGTTCCCGCGCCAGAAGTACGATTTCCCCGCGACATTCGGCCGTACCGTCGATTATATGCACTTCAACGCGGACCGCATCCTGATGGACACGCGCACGGGCGTGCGCGACCCGGACCGCGGCAACACCGTGCGCGTCCATCCATCGAAGGACGGCATAGAGGTGGTGCTCCTCGACATCCACACGGGCGACTGGGACGGCAACGAGGTGAAGGGGACGTTCGAGGGGGCTATCGCGAAGCAGAAGGCGAGCTTCGAGCGGATGTACGCCTCGCTTCCCTCCGTGCCGAAGGAGTTCGAGTGGGCGCGGCACGAGGCGGCGATTCTCTTCTGGACGACCATCGCGGGTCCGCGCGGGATGTTCAGGCGTCCGATGATGCTGATGAGCAACAACTGGATGAACAAGACTTGGAGCTGGGACCACGCGATCAACTCGCTCAGCCTCGGCTACCACGACCAGGACGCCGCGTGGGAGCAGTTCCGCTGCATGTTCGACTTCATGACGCCCGATGGCATGATGCCCGACATGGTCTCCGACGAGCAGATCTTCTGGCTCGCCGTCAAGCCGCCCGTACACGGCTGGGTGTTCTCGAAGCTGCGTGCGATGAAGGAGTTCCCGAAGGACAAGCTGGAGATCGCCTACGACCTCATCGGTAAGTGGACGAACTGGTGGCTCACGCGCCGCGACTTCGACCACAACGGCCTCGCCGAATATCTTGACGGTTGCGACTCCGGCTGGGACAACTCCACCGCGATCTGCATGAATCGTCCGCCGCTCGAGACGCCAGACCTCCAGGCGTTCCTCATCCTCCAGATGGAGTGTCTTGCCGACATCGCGAAGACGCTGGGCCGGGACGAGGAGGCCGTGCAATGGAGCGCGCGCGCGAAGAAGATACTTGACGCGATGGTGAAGATTCTCTTCGACGAAGACGGCGCGCCGCGCGTCAGGCGCCTTCGCGACGGCGGTTTCGACCGCGACTCGCTCTCGCTCGTCACGCATCTGCCGATGATCCTCGGGAAGCGTCTTCCCGAGAAGTGCCGCGCGAAGATGATCGACGACATCAAGACCAAGGGCTTCATTACCGACTGGGGGCTCGCCTCGGAGTCGGTCAACAGCAAACACTACCATCCCGACGGCTACTGGAAGGGTCCGATCTGGGGGCCCTCCACGCTTATCGCAGTGGAGGGACTGCGCGCGTGCGGCGAGGATGCGCTCGCGGGCGAGATTTCGCTCAAGTTCTGCAAGCTCATAATGAAGTCGGGCTTCTCCGAGAACTTCGACGCGAAAACAGGCCAGGCCCGCCGCGATCCTGCCTACACCTGGACCGCGTCCGCGTTTCTCGTGTTGGCCCATGAACTTCAGAAAAAATAAGGAGAAAGAGGTTAAACAATGAAAAGCACAGCGATTATAGCGACACTTGCTACGGCGTTGCCGTTGATGGCGGAGCGCATCGTGTACGATTTTGAGACGGGCGACCTGCAGGGATGGAAGGTGACGTCCGGCGCGTTCGAGCGGATCGTGACCGATCGCGCGAAGGAGCACAACACGGGCAAGCCCTACACGAAGGGCGGGAAGTACTTCGTCTCGACCCTTGAAGACAAGCACAACCGTTCGGCCGACAGGCAGACGGGCGTGGTCGAGTCGCCGACGATCCGTCTGACGGGCCCGACCATCACGTTCAAGATCGGTGGCGGCGTGTACGCCCGCTTCGAGCTGGTGGACCGCGCAACGGGCAAGGTAATCGTCTCCGCCACGGGCGAGAACGGCGAGCCGATGCGCACGGTGACGTGGAACGTGCCGAAGTTCGTGGGCAAGGACGTCTATTTCCGCATCGTGGACCACGCGACCAGCGGCTGGGGACACGTCACGATCGACGACGTTTCGTTCGAGGGAACCGTAGGCGCGTCGGACTTCGAGGAACGTCGGATGCCGTCGGAGGAGGCAGTGGCGTCCGCCGCCGCCGCCGTGCGCGAGCTGGGCGCGAAGTTCGCGTCGTATCCTGCCGCGAAGCTTCTGGAGGAGCTGTCCGCCACCGCCTCGAAATCCACGAAGGCGTTTGACGCGTTCCTCCTGAAGGCGCTCGTGCGCGAGAACCCGATCGTCAACGCGCACGAGATCGCGTACGTGACGCACGCGCAGTACGCGCCCGACCACCACAACACCGCGACGCTCTTCCAGTGCGGCGAGATCAACGAGAGCAAATACCGCACGCAGGGCGCGCTGAAGGCGCTCGATCCGAAAACCGGAACCGTGCGCGTGATCGTGCCGGAGGAGCCGGCGCGCACCGTGCGCGACCCGGAAGTCGATTACGACGGACGGCGCATCGTGTTCTCCATGCGCAAGGGCAAGACGGACGACTACCACCTCTACACCGTCAACGCGGACGGCACGGGCCTCGCGCAGCTCACGCGCGAGAAGGGCGTCACGGACATCGACCCCGTGTGGCTGCCCGACGGTGACATCCTCTTCAGCTCCACGCGCAACCCGAAGTACTGCATGTGCAACCGCCACATCATGGCGAACCTCTACCGCATGAAGCCGGACGGCGCCAACATCTACCAGATCGGCGTCTCGACGCTCTTCGAGGGACACTCCTCCGTGCTGCCCGACGGACGCATCATCTACGACCGCTGGGAGTACGTGGACCGCAACTTCGGCGACGCGCAGGGTCTCTGGGTGTGCAACCCCGACGGCACGCGCCACGCGATCTACTGGGGCAACAACACGACGAGCCCCGGCGGCGTGATCAACGCGCGCGCCATCGACCCGAACGACAGCTCAAAGGTGATCGCGGTGCTCGGCAGCTGCCATGACCGTCCGTGGGGTGCGCTCGGCATCATCGACCGGGCGAAGGGCGTGGACGGCAAGGAGCCTGTCCTGCGCACATGGCCGGCCTCGTACCGCGACCGCATCCACGCGGGCGGCAAGGAGGACTTTGACTCCACGCGCGGCATCCGCCTCAAGTACGCCGACCCGTTCCCGCTTGACGCGGAGCACTTCCTCGCCGTGCGCATGACCGGACGCGGGGACGAGACAGCGCTCGTCTATCTCGACTTGCACGGCAACGAGGTGGTGTTCCACGCGGAGGCGCCGGGGTGCCACTCGCCTTTCGTGCTGCGTCCGTCGAAAAAGCCCGTCGTGCAGAGCGAGCAGCGCACGTTCGCGTCGCCGACCGCGCCGGGCCTCTTCTACGTGCAGAACATCTACGTGGGCACGCACATGAAGGGTGTGGCGCCGGGAAGCGTCAAGGCGATCCGCGTGGTGGAGTCGCCCGAGAAGCGCTCGTGGACGCCGCGTCGCGGCTGGTTCGGCCACGGCGAGGAGGCGGCCGCGATGAACTGGCACTCGTTCGAGAACAAGCGCATCCTCGGCACGGTGCCGGTGGAGGCGGACGGTAGCGCCTACTTCGAGGTGCCCGCGAACACGTTCGTCTATTTCCAGGCGTTGGACGCGGAGGGGAAGATGGTGCAGTCGATGCGCTCCGGCGCGTACCTGCAGCCGGGCGAGAAGTACGGCTGCGTGGGATGCCACGAAAACCGCGTGGGCGAAGCCGCACCCGTCACGGCAAAGCCTCTCGCCATGCAGCGCGCACCTTCCAAGCTCGACGGCTCGTACAATCTCGCCGGTCTTGAGAAGGGCACGCCCCCGCACTTCTACAGTTTCCAGCGTGAGGTCCAGCCCGTCTTCACCGCCAAGTGCGTCAGCTGCCACGACTACGGCAAGCCGGCGGGCAACAAGATCAACCTCAGCGGCGACAGGGGCGCGTTCTTCTGCACGAGCTATGTCGATCTCTGGGCGCTCGGCTACATCAAATGCATTGGCGGCGGCCCGGCCTCCATCCAGCCGGCGTACAGCTGGGGTTCACATGCCTCGAAGCTCACGAAGAAGCTCTACGGACACGGCAAGGTGACGCTGACGGACGAGGAGCGCGACCGCATCATCACGTGGATGGACGTCAACGCGCCCTACTACCCGCAGTACGAGTGCGCCTATCCCGACAATCCCGGTGGACGCATGCCGCTCACCTTCGCGGAGAGGGAGCGCATCGAAAAGCTCTGCGGGCGCGGCATTTCCAACGCGAACCACCGTCGGCAGCGCGAGCAGCTCGACTTCGACCGTCCCGAATGCTCCCGCATCCTCGAAGGCGTGAAGGGCAAGCCCGCCTACAACGAGGCGCTTGCGATCATCAAGAAGGGGCAGGAGCGCCTGAAGGCCACGCCCCGCTGCGACATGGAGGGCTTCGTTCCCTGCGCCGCCGACCAGGCGCGCGAGGTCCGCTACCAGCGCCGTCTTGAAACCGAGCGCCGCGTCTACGACGCCATCCGCGCCGGCCGCAAGGTGTACGACAAGTAAGAGAGGCAATTTCCCAAAAGCCACGTTCCGCACCGTAATCTCACGCCACAGTACCCTCTTGCGACTAAAAACTGAAATCCAACTTCGATTTAGGTTTATTTTCCATGTTTTGCCTTTGAATTGCTTTCCTGTTTTAGAGCCCCAATTTCTGACACCTAGATGTCACACCCACTGACACCTAGGTGTCACACCCACTGACACCTAGGTGTCATACCCTCTGACACCTAGGTGTCACGTTCCTGACATCTAGGTGTCACGGATCTCGGAAAGTGACTGGAAGCTCTTCCTTGGCGGATTTTGCGATGCCGTAATACGGTTCGGGCTGGCCTTATATTTCTGCGTCTCTTCGTGAGATTACGGCGCGGAATCACGGCGAAAGGCCTTGGATCCCCGCCCGCGAAAAAAACTTTCATGTTGCGTGTCAGACGGCGGGTGGCAGGTTGCCTAGCATTCATGTCGGGCGATGGTGCTCGACGGAAAAAAGAAAGAGAAGGCAAATCATGAACACGAAGAAAATCTTAGTAATGGCCCTTGCGCTGACAACCGCGACGTGCGTTTTCGCCCGGGGGCACTATCATCACCACCACCACCACAGCGGGCTTGGCCTCGCGGCGGGCATCGTGGGCCTGACGGCGGCGACGGTCGCTCTTGCGCATGACGTAATTGCCCCCGACCCCGTGGTGGTTGCCCAGCCAGAGGTCGTGGCACCCGCCCCTACGGTGGTCGTCCAGCCGACGGTCGTGGCACCCACTACCACGGTCGTGGCGCCCACTACTACGGTCGTCACCCAGCCGACGGTCGTGGCTCCTGCCACTACGGTCGTAACCCAGCCTGCGGTCGTGGCGCCCGCCACTACGGTCGTCTATCCGGGCCGCTACCACCATCCGTATCACTATCGCCGCTGGTAACGGACCTGATGTTGAACCTTTGCGCATCAAAGGAAACTTTGGTGCGCAACAAATTTTTTTTGCTGCGTAGCGCCTATTTTCAAGATGTGAGCGTGCCAAAATGACACGCTCAGGTCTGTAACATGGCCTTTCAGTCGTCTAGAATGCGGGGTTCCTAGTAGGGGCCGACAGGCTCTGTAATACAATGCGTTGGGTGGGGATGTGAACGGGCTGGCAGCCCGTTCTACTAGGTGCTGTAGTACAACTTCAACTTCAATTTCCCAAAATTCCCCAAAAACCGCTTGCGTTGGGTGGGGGAATGTGGCATACTATTTCCGTCTTGCCCGTAAAAGGCGAGATAACAGATGACTCGCGTGGATGGTCGGTGAGCAACCGTCATCGCCCCGATGTCTGAAATCTGGAAACAAGATGCGCCGCTTGAGCCGTCGATGCGGGCCGCATCGGGTATGTGACGGCAGAAGGACATATAAGCGTATGATAAGAAAATTGGTGTTAATGGTATCGCTAATGCCATTTGCGTCGATGGCGACGACATGGTATGTGAATGGTTCGAGCGGTTCGGATTACAACTCGGGCACGAGCGAATCGTCCGCCAAAGCAACGATCCAGTCGGGGCTTGATGTTTCTTCCGCAGGCGACACAATCCTCGTCGCGCCGGGGACATACAATGAACGGCTTGAGATTTCCAGACGAGTTGAACTCAAGGCTATTTCAGGTCCGCAAGATACAACGATTCATGGCCAATCTGGTTATGCCGTTGTGAGGATCATGGAGGATGCGTCTGGGACTGTTGTTGATGGGTTTGAGATAACGGGTGGTACAGGCGAGCCCAACCCTTCTTCCTATGGGTATGACTATTATGGCGGTGGGGTGCGGTGTCGCACAAGCGCTACGATCCGTAACTGCATCATCCACGGGAATGGACATGGCACGCCGCGTACGAATTCAGGGACATTTGGCGGCGGCATTTCAAGTGTTTCCGGAAGTGTGCTGGTCGAGAATTGCTTGTTTTATGACAATTTCGCCTGGGCGTGCGGTGGCGCGACATTCGTTGAGTGCAGCGACGGAGAAATGATATTGTCCAATTGTACCATATACAACAACGATTCTACCAATTTCTTTGGATATCAGGGTGGCGTAGGTTTGGCAAATGGCGCCACGGTGAGAGTGAAGAACTGCATCGTATGGGGCAATGGAGGCTGTCAGATAGACGCCTATTCTTGGCCTTACAACTCTGATACAACGGCAGAAGTTGCATATAGTTGCATACAGGGTGGTGTGGCGAAAGAGAATGTTGTCGTCCTGAATTCAGGCGCTGGCAATATCAGCGGCAATCCCAATTTCATCGATGCGGCGAATGGTGACTATAGGTTGGCGGCAGGTTCGCCGTGCATTGACGCGGGCGACAATTCGTATGTGACGGGCGACAAGGATTTGGCTGGTAACGCCCGCATCGCCAACGGCACGGTGGATATTGGGTGCTATGAGTATGGGGCGGCGTCTGTCGGCGGTACGACATGGTATGTCAATGGCTCGACGGGTTCGGACGCCAATTCGGGCACAAGCGAATCATCTGCCAAGGCGACGATTCAGGCGGCAATTGATGCAGCGACGGAGGGTGACACTATTCTTGTAGCACCAGGAACTTATGCACCGATTACGACGGGGAATAAGGCCATAACGATACGAAGTACCTCTAGTTTTGCTGACACAATAATCGATGCTGCCGGAACAGGAACTCGGTGCGTACTTGGGGCATTCGAGGGGTTTTGTTATGGTAGGGATGACAGCGACATTTGTACCAACAGTGTAATCATCGGCTTTACATTGCAGAATGGTGATTGGCCGCTGACTTATGGCGGTGGAGATGGCGGATGCGTACTCGGTGGAACATACAAATCATGCAGGCTGTTGAAAGGAACGGCATCCGGTGGCGGGAATGCCGGTCAGGCAGTTCTTGAAAACTGTTTCCTTAAGGATGGTACTGCCTATAATGGAGGTAATGTCTGTGGTTGCATTGTGCGTAACTGTACACTAGTTGATGGTAATGCGTTGCACAATGGTAGTGCGTATTACAACTGTGCGGTTTATAATTCAATTTGTATTGGTGCGGGTTATCAGGTTGGTTCGTGGGATTGGCCTCCGCTTATTGATGCAATTGGCGGACAAATTTCTAATGTCTATGATGGCGATCCCGGTTTCGTCGATGCGGCGAACGGGGACTATCGGCTGGCGGCTGGATCGCCTTGCATTGATGCGGGCAACAATTCGTATGTGACGGGCGACAAGGATTTGGCAGGTAACGCCCGCATCGCCAACGGTACAGTCGATATCGGGTGCTATGAGTATGACTCAACAACTGCCCTCAGAGGTTCATGGCAGACTGGAACGTGGAACGATGGTACTTGGCAGTCGGCTGACGTAAATCTCATTGCAGGACTTTCGCCGTATTCGCGTACGGGAAACTTTTCTTGTGAGACGGCGGATGTACCTTCTCGGCTTACAAATGGTTCGGTGTCATCATATGATATTGATGGATATTTTGAGATTTGGGACAATTCGTCGTTGACATATTGTTTGAACTCGGCAACGTCCATTTCAGAAATTCGTTTGTATGCGGCATGGCGCGACTCCGCAAGGAACGGTATTTCTGTATCGTCCATTGAGACGTCTCTTGACGGGGTGAACTGGACTACATTGCCAGGATCGGAAATATATGTTTCTTCTTCTTCTGCCTGTCGTAATTACGCGTTCTTCCGAGCTGACGATGAATGTCTCGTTTCATCTGCAAGATATGTCCGTATTAACTTTGGAACGCACGATTGGTCCTATACAGGTTATGCCGAGATAGAGGTTCTGAATAATGGTGCGTCGGTTACGCCTCCTCCTCCTGTGCTGAATGATGGCCTTGTGGCGTACTGGCCGTTCGACGGCAACGCGAACGACGCTAGCGGGAATGGGAACCATGGCACGGTTTATGGCGTGACGCCAACGACGGATCGCTTCGGGAATGCGAACGGGGCGTATTATTTTGACGGAAATGCCTATATTGAGGTTCCCAATTCCGATTCTTTGCATAATGTCACCAAGGCCGTAACAATATCTGCATGGGTCAATGCTACGGAAGGTTATCCTGGAGGTGGGATAACACTAGATAGTGGTTATATAAGCGTAGTTTGTAAGGGATATGAAAAACGCCAATATGGTCTGCAGGTAAACAATAACAACGAATGGCTTTTTGCATTGAAGGGATCAGATTTGAAGTCTTCTGAAATATTCACATGTGGTTCGTCTGCTGGATATTCAATTGGGGTTTGGCAACATGTGTCTTTAACATGGGATGGTATAACAGTAAAGACATATGTAAACGGGGTTTTGGTCGGCGAAAAGGCTAATGGGGATGAATTAACTCCAAATGATGAATCGCTCTATATTGGTATGGACGTAGGCGGTGCTGGTATTTTCGATGAGACTGAGAGCCAGATAGAATATCTCAAGGGCTATTTGGACGACCTGCGCATCTACAATCGTGCGCTGTCGGCGGCGGAGGTGAAGGCGTTGTATGATGGTACGCCGGTGACGCCGACAACTACATACACGGTGACGTTCGATTTGAATGGCGCGGAAGGAATTGCGCCGGCGGAACGGCAGGTTGCGGAAGGGGCGATGATTGGGACGCTGCCGACGCCGGAGCGCGAAGGATACGAGTTCCTCGGCTGGCATAGGGGCAAGGAGGCGTCGAGTGAGGAGGTGACGGCCTCGACGGTTGTGACTGATGACATGATCGTGTATGCGGTTTGGCAGCTGGCGGAATATACTGTGGCATTCGACTTGAACGGTGCAGAGGGGACGGCGCCGGAACAACGCAGCGTCAAGTACGGTTCTACGCTCGGTTCTCTGCCTACGCTGTCGCGCGACGGCTACACGTTCCTCGGCTGGTACACTTCGCCCTACAGCTGGGAGGGATGGCAGGTGACGGAATACGACACGGTGACCGGCGACGCGACCTACTATGCGCGCTGGGAGGCGATTACGTACACGGTGACGTTCGACGCGAACGAGGGTACCGGTGGAAATGCCTATACCTATTATTATGGGGACATCCTCGGCACGCTGCCCACTCCGTCCCGTACGGGCTACACGTTCCTCGGCTGGTTCACGGCGAAGAGCGACGGGACGGAGGTCACGGCGGAAACGACAGTAAGCGACGATGTCACGTACTATGCGCAGTGGCAGAAGGTCGAGGAAGTGGGCGGATTGTCATCGCATCGTTACGAAGTGGTGTTGTCTAGCGGTATAACCTGGACAGATGCACGGAGTGCGGCGATTGCAAGAGGCGGGCATCTGGCTACCATTACCAGTGCAGAGGAATGGGCAGTGCTGGAGTCGCAATGCGAACTAAACAACTTCCTTTGGCTGGGGGGTACAGATAAAGATTCTGAAGGCAACTGGACATGGGTGACAGGTGAGGCATGGTCATATTCACGATGGGATGCTACTCAGCCAGACAACTACAACGCTCAGCACTATCTGTTGCAGTTGCGAGGTGACTGGGACGACGAGGCGGATGATGCATATGCTTACACTATGGCTGGTTATATCGTTGAATACGGTGACGGTTTCGCTGACACGCTTGTCAGCGCTCCACCTGTGCCACCCACGTTCTCACCGACCGATGGTCTTGTGGCGTACTGGCCGTTCGACGGCAACGCGAACGATGCGAGCGGGAATGGGAATAATGGTGCAGTGCATGGTGTGACATTGACGGAGGATAGGTTTGGAAATGCAAATGGGGCGTATTATTTTGGTAGCGGAAACTACATTCAAGTTGCGGCAAATAGTCGGCTAAATGAAATCACTAATTCTACTATGAGTGCATGGATTCGGGCAGATTCGTGGTATGGATCGTGGATTCCTATCATGTCAAAAGGGACGGGGGAGTCCAATACGCGACAGTATGGACTTGAAATCATCAAGCGTGGGTATTTGAGCGGTTACGACTACGCAAGTTGTTTCGAGAGTGCGAGCGGAGAGGAAAGTTACATCTTCACAGATGCGTCAATTCCGCTTGGTGAATGGATTCATGTCGCTGTGACACGTGGAAACGGTACGGCACACGCATATTTGAATGGCGTGGAGGTCGGCTCCATAAGCGTACTTGGGGCAGTGCCGTTCAATACGGAAGCTCTTGATATTGGTCGGGATAGGCCGGGTTCAACTGAATACTTCTATGGTGCAATGGATGAAATGCGTCTTTACAACCGCGCGTTGTCGGCGGCGGAGGTGAAGTCGCTGTATGATGGAACGTCGGGGACGCCGCAGGGAAAACATGGACTGTCCATTTCGTACTATGATGCTGAGGACGGAACTACCCTTCTTAACCTACTCGACATAGAAGGATCTTCGTATGATGAGACCGCTGCGTTCTTTGCCGTACGGACGCCAAATCTGACGGCCAATACATTTGACATCGGCGACACTCTGGACTTCGGCTACCATTGGAACTCTGACGGGGAGTGCAGGTTCCATGGAAAGTACGGCGATTACGACACGCATTACTTCTGGGCATTCATGACGGGCAGCATTGCGCTGGATGAGTCAGGCACATATAAATTCGGAATAGAGTGTGATGACGGCTGCAACATTTTCATCGATGGGCAAACAGTCGTAAACACGTATTCGTATGCGTCTCATTCGTACAGGGAGGAAGAGGTATACCTGACGGCGGGGGTTCATAACATTGCGATTTCCTTTAGTGAGTACAACGGCCCGCAGGGTTTGACTATTTACATGAAACGGCCGTCCGAATCGAGTGCCTCGCCGCTCCCGCAGTCGATATTGTACGACGATACGTCGGTGACGCCTGTAACGACATATACGGTGACCTTCGACTTGAACGGTGCGGAGGGAGACGCGCCGGTAGTGCGGCAGGTGGTGGAAGGTGCGGCCATCGGCGATTTGTCTACGCCGACACGTAAGGGCTACGAGTTTCTCGGTTGGTACGTGGGCCAGGATACATCTAGTGTAGAAGTGACTGCGTCCACCGTCGTGACGGGTAACATGACCGTGTACGCCGTATGGCGGGTAGTGGAATATACTGTGACGTTTGATCTGAACGGCGCGGACGGAACCGCGCCGGAACAACGCAGCGTTGCATACGGCTCTACGCTTGGTTCTCTGCCTACGCCGTCGCGCGACGGCCACACGTTCCTCGGCTGGTACACTTCGCCCAACAGCTGGGAAGGATGGCAGGTGACGGAATATGATACGGTGACGGGCAACGCCACCTACTATGCGCGCTGGGAGGCGATTATGTATACGGTGACGTTCGACGCGAACGAGGGTACCGGTGGAAATGCCTATACCTATTATTATGGGGACATTCTCGGCACGCTGCCCACTCCGTCCCGTACGGGCTACACGTTCCTCGGCTGGTTTACGGCGAAGAGTGGCGGGTCGCAGACCTCCACGTCCACGACGGTGACTGCGGACGCCACCTACTACGCGCAGTGGCGGATCAACAGTTACACGGTGACGTTCGACGCGCAGGGCGGCGCGGGCGGCGGGACGATCGCGCGTAACCACGGCGCGGCGCTTGGCGAATTGCCCGTGCCGACGCGGGATGGGTTCTCGTTCGACGGCTGGTTCACGGCGGCGGACGGCGGGACGAAGCTTTCCTCCGCGACCGTTATCACGGGACCTGTCACGTTCTATGCGCACTGGACGGAACAGTCCCTCTATCATACCCCCGTGTGGTACGACGACGACGGTGATGAGATCGACTGGACGAAGTACTACGACGGCGACGAGGAGCCGTTCGCGGCGGAGTCGGCTGCCATCTTCAATGGATATGTGCTCGACGGCGAGGAGGTCTGCGGCGTCATACAGGTGAAGGTGGGCAAAGCAAACAAGAAAACAGAGACGGCAAAGGTGGCTGCAGCTTTAACGCTCCTTGGCGATTCGAAGAAACTGTCGTACAAGGGTACGATGTCGAAACGCGGCATCGCGGAGCTGACGTGCAGCGGCAAGGGGAATCTTTCTCTCTGCCTCGGTACGAACGCGATGTGGGGCGAGGTAGACGGGTTGTCCGTCAGCGGTTCGCGCAACGTGTTCGCGACGTCGGGCGACCCGAAAGCTGCTGTGCTGTCGCGTTGGCAGGGTACGTACACGCTGGTGCTGGAGACGGTTGACGCCGAGGGCTCGGGGAGCGAGCTCGCATGGGGCTACAGCGGGCTTACGCTGACCGTGGGCGCGAAGGGGAAGGTGAAGGTGAAGGGCACGATGGTCGACGGCGCGAAGGTGAGCGTGTCCTCCCAG
>CACWIW010000102.1 GCA_902761035.1 uncultured bacterium
CGACACGCGCGAATACACCACCGAGATGCTCGCCGACTTCGCCGCGCATGGCGAAAAGCGCGACATCCTCAAGTTCGGCATGGCCTTCTACAAGAAGAATCTCGTCGTATGCAGGGATCTGCCCAAGTGATCGACCACGCCGCGCGGTGGGGCGAGGCGCGGTGGGGCGAGGCTAGGTGGGGCGAGGCGTCCCGCCGAGCCGTGACAGCAAGCGTACAACAACAAGTCGTGCGGCTCGCCGGGACGGCTCGCCCCACCGTGCGGGCCGCCCGGTGGTCGGCCCCTACCGGTTCGTGCGGTAGGGCGCGATCACCGAGCGCGCCATGCCATTTTCGGCTTGCGGGCGGCGGTGAAATTATGGTATCATTACACCAGTTCAACTGGTCAAGAAGTAATCTTCAACAGTTACAAAGAGGAAACGCGATGGAAAAACTTATCTGCAACTCCCGTAGGGGGGGGGCGAAAACTTGTAGTTTCGCTCGTGCTGTTGCTCTGGCTCTTGTTGGCGCGGCGGGTGCGGCGTTTGGCGACGTCAATGTCAATACGCTGCTCGGAGAGTCTGCAATGTGGTTGGACGCCGCGTCGCCCGCGAACTTCGAGTTCAACGAGCTCGGCGTGACGAAATGGATCAACAAGGGCGCAGGGCGTTCGACATACGGCGACGCCGTCGCGTACAGGATTCGTACCCAGACAAGCGGCGACTGCGCGGGCGTCATAAGATATGGAGGAGTGCAGATCGTGAACGGCGTGCCGGCCTTCCAGATGGGCAACACCGGCAGCGACGTCGATCTCAAATACACGCGCATCTCCACGATTCGCACGGTGTTCCTCGTGGGACAGTTCAACCTCGACGACAAGCTGGAGCCGCTCCTCGGCGACGACACCTACTGGGACCTGCACCGTGGTAAGTCCGGCTACGTCTGGAACGAGAACTGGGCGAAGAGCAGCAAGGACGGCTATCCCGGCAAGCCGACGTTCTACCTCAACAACGCAACCACGGCCGTTGCCAACCCCGATGCGACCGCGCCCGTCGCTAACGCGCTCAACATCATCACCATCGCGACGGCGGGCAACACGCGCAGCAACCAGCTTTCGCGCGACCGTACATACGTTGGCGACCGCGATGGCGGGCGTGCCCTTTCGGAAGTGATCATCTTCACGCGAGTCCTTACCACAGACGAGCGCGTCGCCATCTACAACTACCTCGACGCCAAGTGGAAACAGGGCGGATGGCGGAACGTCTCCGGCGCGTACACCTATCTCGCCGACGCCTCCTTCTCCGCCGATGCCACGGTCGGCACGGCGGGTACCCGATCCGTGATTTCAAATGCGATCACCGTCGCGTCCGGCGCCACCGTCACGTACGCCGCGCCTATCGACACCGCCGACCTCAATTTCACCGGTGGCGGCACGCTCGCCTTCGCCGGCGGCCTTCACGCCTCCGGCATGTTAACCCAGAGCGGCGGCACGCTTGACCTCGGCGGCAACGTGTACAGCCTCATGACAAATCCCACCCTCGGCGGCGACCTCACATGGAAGAACGGCACCTTCTACATTGATTTCTGGGGCGAGTTCCGTCCGGCTCAGGGTACGACGCTGACGCTGAAGGAGGGCGCGGGCCTTCGCAAGAACACATACTGGCGCACGTTCATCGACAAGGGCATGACCTTTACGCTCGACGAAGACGCCGGCGTGACTGATGTGCCGGGGCCGTTCGTGGTTACCTGCGACTCCACGACGGACAATTACCTCAACGTCCGCGGCGGTGCGCTCGTGGTGACGAATGCGTCTGAAGCGAACTACGCCGGACGCTACGCCATCACCATCGCCTCGCAGAGGCACGGCGGCCGCGGCTTCATGAACGTCTCCGGCGGACGGGTCGTCACCCACCGTCTGCGCATAGCCGCAGGCTACGACGCAGAAAGCACCGCCGTCACTTCCACCGGAACGGTTTCCATCGTTGGCGGCACGGTGGAGCTACTTGACAAATTTGCGCTCGGCACGTCCTCCACTACCCGTTCACTCGCCACGTTGAACCTGAACGGCGGCGAGGCGATCGTGCCGAACGGCTTCCTCATGTACAACGACGACCTCGACGTCGTCACCTTCAACGGCACCGCCTTCAAGGCCAACGCCGACTGCGCGAAGTACTTCGACCTCCGCAAGAACTCGGGCGCGAACGTGACGATCGCGGCGGGCGGGTTCCCGATCGAAGTCGCGAGCGGCAAGACAGTGGCGTTCGGCTGGGGCTTGAAGGGCGTCGGCGGAATCGTCAAGACCGGCGCGGGCAAGCTTGTCCTCGACAAGGACGCCACATTCGAGGGCGGCGTCGATGTGCAGGCGGGAACGGTGTCCGCCACGGCCGCCGGCGCGCTTGGCACGGGCACGGTGAAGGTTCCCGTCGGGGCGACGGCGGAGATCGCGACCGGCTCTCAGGCGACGCTCGCGGCGGACTGCGCGGGCGCGATCGTCGCCATCGTGCTTGAGGGCGGCAAGCAGCGCGTCGTCGGCGTCGCGTCCGGCTTCGACCTTGCGAACGTCACGACGAGCGCGAAGGACATCCACGGCAACACCGTCTCCAGCGCGACGTTCACAGTTGAAAACGGCGCGCTCTACGTGACGTCGAACGGAGACCTCACGGCGGCGGTGGCGGGCGTCGCGAACGGCGCATGGTACGCGCTTCCGTGGGAACGCGACGGCGTCGCCGCGAACTATTCGACGACGCCCGGCGACGTGATGGTGGCGACGCTCGTCGCGTCCGGCATAAGCCGCGTGGCGATGGACGCCGACGCCTACGCGGGCACGGTGAAGGTCACGAACAGCGGCGACAACGCCAAGCTCGTGATCGCGGGCGGACACAAGCTGGTCGGCGACGTCGATGCGACCGGTGGCACGGCGGAGTTCGGCGTCGCGGGTGCGAACGTGGTGCAGGGCACGGTGACGCTGCCCGCCAACGCCTACTTCCTCCTGAACGCGGCGGAGAACGAAGAGTGGACCTACGCCAACCCAACGTTCACCTTCGTCAACAACACCCACAAGTTCAGGAAGACAGGCGCGGGACGCGTCGTCTATCCCGCTCTTCCCGACCGCGCGGTGGTCTCCGACGAAGGCTCGTTCTCAATGAACGTCACGTCTGCCGCCTCTTCCGGTTCGCTCAACCTTACGGGCGCGGGTCTTAAGGAGAAGACCGGCTCGGGCACGCTCACCATCACCGGCGGCACGTTCGGCGGACCGTTCGCCGTCACTGGCGGGCAGCTCACGATCAACGGCTCGATACTCGGCTTCAGCTCCCTCTACATCGGCGAGGGCGCGAAGGCGTACATTCCGCACTGCTCGCAGGTCAACAACCGCCTTCCGCAGAACGGGCAGGTGATCGTCGATGGCGGCGAAATCCATATCTGCGGCGTCAATCCGTTCTCCAACTACGTTCCCGAGTTCTGGATGACGAACGGCATGATGCGCATCGACTGCTCGACAGGTGCCGAGCACATTAAGTTCAAGAACATCCACATGAAGGACTCCACGTTCCGCCTCCAGGGTGAGAAGGGCGCCTACAGCAACAACGGCATCTACTACTACTCCAACAGCGGCAAGTTCTACATCGACGGCGCCTGCACGTTCGAGGCGGCAGATGGAATTCTGAACGCGATCCACGGCGAAGCGGCGGTGCCGGTGGTGGTCTCGGAAGGATCGTCGGTCGTGTGGGGCACGCCGTTCATGCAGAACATCGCGAAGACGGGTCCGGGCACGGTGCGGTTCGCGGACACGGTTGACCAAATCCAATGCACGGCGACGTTCCTGATGCAGGAGGGCACGCTGCTCACCGGCTCAAAGGTGCCGCGTCTGAACATTTCGGCTGGCACTACCATCAAGCCGCTCGGCGGCGATCCGCTCACCGTCACCACCACGCTCACGCTGCCGAATTCCGGCACGATCGCGGTTGACCTTTCGGAAATCGACTTCACCACGCGTGAAGCGCCCGTGAAGATTCTCGCCTACTCGGCCTTCACCGCGGCGATGGCCGAGAAGTTCTCGTTCCCAACGATACCCGTCGAATGGGCGATTTCCAGCGTGGGCGGGCTCTCCGTCGTCAAGAAGAAGAATCCCAAGCACATCTACTGGAACACGCAGTCCGGCGAATGGACCGAGACGACATGGAACCATGACCCAGAAGGGTACAACGGCGACGGCTACCACGACGTCACGTTCATGGACAACACCAACGGCAATGCGACCGCGCTCACCACGATCAACGTATCCGGAGACCGTGCGGTGACGTCGTTTGACTTCAACACCACGAATACGCCCTACGCCTTCACGGGAACGGGGTCGATCACGATGCCGACGTTCAACGCGGGAACCGCGGGCGCGGGGTACGAGATCGGCGTGCCGTTCAATCTCACCGATGGCGGCATCACGTTCGCCGCAACTGCGGCGGACCAGATCATTGATGACATTCGCGGCACCATTGGCGCGATCACTGTCCCGGCTGCGGCTGGCGGCAAGGCGAAGATCAACTTTACGGCTAACAGTCCGCGTGCGCCTGGCTCTATCACCATAGGCTCGGGCAAGACGCTGGAGTTCAGCGTCAATTATGACCTCAACGTTGGAGCCTCCGTGAAGTCCACTGCGCCGATGACGGGCGACGCCACCACGAAGTTCATCCTTTCGAACAAGGGTTCTTCGACCGGCCACATGGACATCACGCAGGACTACTCGAGTTTCCATGGCGAAGTCGAGGTCAAGGACGGCGCATTCCTGCATGTCAACGGGAAGTTCTACAACTGCACCGCCACGGCGGAGAAGCCGGTGCGCGTGCATGGCGCGAACACGACGCTCTCGATCTTCGGCAAGCAGGTTTCCGACGGGCGCAGGCTGCCGGACGACGCATACGTGCACGTGTACGACGGCGCGCGCTTCTGGTACCGCGGCGTGAACAGCACGGGAAGCGCTCAGGACAAGACTCCGTACCTGGTCGTCTCCAATGCAACGGTCGATGTCAGCAGCGAAAAGAACGGGACGAGCGTCTCCCATCTCCACACGCACATCGCAGGCATGTATGGTGTGTCCGACATCTTCTTCTCGGGCACGACCGCGACATACAACAACGACGGACTAGTGATCCACAGCGCGCTCCCCGTCCTTTCCGGCACGACGACCGTGCATCGCGCGAGCGGAGCCGTCACCAAGTTGACGTTCCAGGTTTCCACCTACAACGAGGCGGGCATTCTTCAGGTGGCGGACGGCGCGCTCCTTAGAATCGCGGTGCCGCTCAAGCAGCCGCCGATCAAGAGGGGTGCGGGCACGCTGGAGCTGATGGCGGATTCGAAGCTCGGCGACAACGGCAACGCGCTCACGCTCCAGGAGGGCTACCTCAAGGTCAACTCCTTTGCCAACGAACTGCTTTCCGTGACCGCGTCCGACGGCGCGGGCTTCGACCTTTCCGACGCGGGGAGCATCTACCAGCCGACCAACGGCGTGGCGCTGGTGGCCACGGGCACCATCAAGCTCAAGACTGGTACACGCCCGCTTGCGAATGGCGACTACCTTGTCAGGTGGACCGAAGGCCACAGGCCGAACGCGCGCTTTATCCTTGAATCCGACGAACCGAGAAGTTCGCGCTTCAGGGCCATCAAGACGTCCAACGGCGTGCGCATCGGCTTCCAGCAGTTCATGATCCTGGTTCGTTGACCATTCCCTCGTACGATAGCCTCGCCCGTACGATAGCCTCGCCGCGAGCCGGGATTTTCGGCTTGCGGGCGGCGGGGAATTATGGTAAGATTTTTAACGTTCATTTGGACGAAGAATAACCTTTCAAGTTTCAATGGAGATAAAAGCCATGAAGAATATTACTTGCAACTCCACTCAGTGGGCGAAAAGTTGTGGTTTCGCCCGAGCCGCTGTCATGTCCCTTACGGTCGCCGCAGGCGCAGCGCTCACGGCGTCCGCCGGGACGGAGCTGATACAGAACGGCGATTTCGAGGCGAGCAACGCCACGGACCAGTCCTGGGGTTCGTACGCCGGCAAGAACGGGTACAGTAATCCGGGCTGGACGGTGAGCGAGCACGGCGGCCTCGCCAAGCCCAACGGCACGTGGATGGCCAATGGTCTCGGCGTGGGGAATTGGGCGGTCTTCCTTCAAGCGAACACGGGCTTCAGCTCTTCCGCCTATCAGGACGTGGCGATCCCCGCTGCGGGCACCTACCGTCTCAAGTTCAATTGGACGTCCCGCCCCAGTTATGCGGGGTTGACGATGTCGGTGAAGCTGGGCGACGAGACTTTGGATACCTTTACCACATCTACGACGGTGCTGATGCACTGGCAGAAGGACGTCTATGTTCCTGCGGCCGGTACGTACCGCCTGATGTTCGCGACGACGACCGCCAGCGCCGACAAGGCCATCTGTGTTGACGCCGTGAGCATGCGCGCGCTCGACGGCGTGCGCACTTGGACCGGCGGCGGCAGCGACACTTCGATCGGCGACGCCGGCAACTGGGGCGGCACGCCCGGCGAGACGATCACGTTCACGTCCGACGACTACCTCGTGTTCGACAAGGCGGCGACGGTGACAGTTCCTGCGGACATCACCGTGAAGGGCGTCAAGATCACCGGCGACGGCAATGTGGAGTTCTCCGGCGCCGGCAAGATCAACGTCGCCAACGACATCTACAGCGACGCCTCCACCGACATGGTCTTCAACTGCCCGGTCGCGTTCAGCGGCACCTATTTCGTGGTCAAGCAGGGCAACGGCGGCGTGAAGTTCCCCGGCGGCGTCACGGCCACGCACCCCGAGAACATCGTTCGTACGGGATTCTCCAACGAAAACATGCGCACGCTCGACGGCGACTTCACTTTCACTGAAAACTGGACCGTGCCCAATGAGGGCGAATATCCGTGGATTGTCTCGTCCAACTCCACGGTGCATGGCCAGGTACTCCAGGGCTCGGAAGCCACCACTCCCATCCTCCAGATCGACGAGGGCGGCTACGCCTGCTTCACGACCATCTATACCGGCGCGGGCAAGGGAGAGATCAGCGTCAACGGCATGCTTGAGGCCACGACGGAGATTCTCGTCGCGACTGGCGGCACCATCGGCAGGGAGGGCAACATCGGCACGGTCAAGGCGCCGCGCATCGCGAAGAACGCAGGCAATCAGCCTGTGTATTCCCGCGTTCCCAACTACATCATCGGCGCGGGCGGCATCGGCATGGCGCTCAAGGACTACACCTTCCGTTTCTACTGCGACACCACGATCACCGCGACGGAGAGCTTTGACTTCCTCGGCGTGTTCAATTCCGGCAGCACAACAGACTGGGGCCTCACCATTATGGGCAGGATGACGCTCACCGTCAACGTGCCCGAGGGACTCACCGTCCGGTGCGGCATCGGCATCAGCGGCGAGGGCGAGGGACGCCTCCGCAAGACCGGCAAGGGCACGCTCGTGATGTCCGACACGTTCAACGGACAGTCCGGCTTTGCCAAGAACTTCGGAACGGCTGCGTCCCTGACAGGTTCCCTGCTCGTTGACGAGGGAACGCTCAAGGTCGAGGCGAGCGGGCAGCTGGGCGGCGGCGCCGTGTTGCTGGCCGAGGGCGCGCGCATGGAGGTGTCGCCCGGCGTGACGCTCTCCAACCGCATCGACGGCAGCGGAACGCTCCAGCTCGCCAACGGCGTGACGCTGGCGAACAACGGCAATCCGTGGCGCGTCGGGTCGGTGGAGTTCGCAACGGCAAGCGACGCGGTGACGGTGACCGCGCCGTCAGGCGCGGCCGCTCCCCTCGCGTTCCTCACCGGCGTGGACGCGGCCGACCTCTCGCGCTTCACGTGCGCGGCGGGAACGCTCTCGGTGAAGGGTGGCACGCTGATGCTGGCGGACGCCGCCGCGGCCACGGACTACGTGTGGAACGGCGCGAACGGCGCCGACTGGGCCACGCCCGTCAACTGGCTCGTCGACGGAGTCGCGGCCACAACGGCACCCGCCTCGACCGACACCATCCGCTTCGACAACGACGCGCCCGTTACCGTTGGCGGCACGACCGCGCTCACGGTCACGAAGATCATCACCACCTCCGGCGCGGATGTGACGTTCGAGTGCCCCGTACAGTTCGCCAGCACCTACAACGTGCAGAACGCCGTGACGGCGCCTGTCTTCGCCGGCGGCGCCACTGCGACCGTCCCGGACGATTCTCTCACGAACGCAAACATTCCCTCGCATGCGTTCAGGGGCAACGTCACCTTTACAGCGGACTGGACGGTGCCCAATCTTCCCGCCGGGAACCCGTACGTCGTCGCGCCAGGTGCCAGGCTGAACGGCACGACGATCGCCGCTGTGGCCTACCAGAACGTCAACTACCACCTGCGCATCGACAAGGACGCGGTGGCCACATTCGAGACCGTCAACGTGCAAGACAAGTTCGTGTTCAAGCTGAACGGCGGCCGCCTCGTCGTAACAGGCGCGGTCAACATGTGGCAGAACGACTGCGGACAGTACCTCGAAAGCAACGTCGGCACGGTGGAGGCGAACGCCATCATCAAGAACGATCCCGGCCACGCCAACATCAACTTCTACATCACCGACATGCTCGTCGGCGCGGGCGGTTTCGGAATGTTCCGCAGGGACTACAACCTCGCGTTCCAGAGGAACTCGCGCCTCACGGCGAAAGACAACCTCACGATCCACCATCCCTGGAACGCCGACGGGACGTCGGACGGCAAGGACGGCGACTGGGGCCTCATCCTCAACGGCTACACCTTCACCATCAACACCGCCGGCTACACCGTGAACTTCGACTCCATCACCCGGCCCACCACCGGCAAGATCGTCAAGGAGGGCGAAGGCGAGCTGGTCATGCAGAAGTTCCTGAAGGAGCACACCGGCGGCACGATCCTGAACGGCGGCCTCACCACCGTGAAGCGCACGGGCACGCTTGGCTACGGCACCGCCACCGTGAACAGCGGCGCCACGCTCCGCTTCACCGACGCGGCGGTTGCGCAAGCCTATCCAATCGTCGTCAATTCTGGCGCAACGCTCGTGAACGAGGTGACGGTGGCCGACACCTCCACGCTCACGTTCGCGGCGGGCACGACCCTGAAGCCCACGCAGAACACGTTCTTCGACGTTACCGGCGGGAGGCTCGTCCTGCCCGGCAGCGGCACGGTGACGGTTGACATGACGGACTTCTCGTTCGCGAACGGCGTGGCCGTTCCCGTCCTCGGCGGCGTTGGCGCAGGCGACGCGGCGAAGTTCACGGCGCTCGTTCCGGCAGGCATCACGGGCGCGTTCTCCATCTCGAACGGAATCCTCTACTACACGGCCACCTCCGGCGGCAGCACGGCGGCAGACCTTTTCTGGCATCCGGCCGGCGACAGCATCTGGTCGACGTCCATCGCGGCATGGACGAACGCGGTGGGCGCGCAGGTCGCGTTCACCCCCTACGCGGACGCGACGGTCGCCGACGCGGCGACGATCTCGCTTCCGGCCGACGTGGATGCGAACAACGTGACGGTCTCGGCCGACGGCGACGTGACGCTGAACGGCGCGGGCAAGCTCAGCGGCCCCGGCACGATCGTGAAGAAGGGCGAAGGCACGTTCACCTTCAACGCGACGGGCGGACTCGACGCGCAGCCGATCATCGTCTCGAACGGCGTCTTCAAGGTGGGCGAGGACCTCGTGGACCATGCGCTCGGCGCGACGGGCGACACCTCGCCGATCGTCGTCACGGACGGCGGCACGTTCGACATCAACTACAACAACGAAACGGTGCCTAACGACGTGACACGCTCCAAGGTGACGCGCGACAAGCTCGTCCGCATCGCGGGCGACGGCCATGAAGGGCAGGGCGCCGTCGTCAACAACAACAAGGAAAGCCAGCGCGCCCTCAGCACGCTTGTGCTGGATGACGACGCCTCTGTCGGCGGCACGGCGCGCTTCGACGTGCGCGGCGGTCTTGCCAGCGCGGACTTCGCCCGCTACAGCGCCTCGATTTACGGGCCGAATAAGACGCTCACGGTCAAGAACACGACCACATTCGGCATCGTGAACTCCGACATCACGCTCGGCTCGCTTGTCATCACGAACGGCGGCATCGTGCAGATCGAGGGTTCGGGAGCATACAACATCGCCGACGGCGTCCACCTTGCGGACGGCAACCTTATCTTCTACAGCGCAAATTTCGGCGATGTGCCGATTACCGCCGATTCCGGCGTCAACACCCTGCGCTGCAACTCCGGCACGCCCACCGTCAACAGCCCGATCACGGTCGCGTCCGGCGCCACGCTCACGCACACTGCCGGAAATGTCATCTACGCCGGCCCGATCAGCGGGTCGTTCCGCGCGACAGGAGGCACCGCGTACTTGAAGAACAGCGCGAACCTCACGGACTTGACATTTGCCGGAGCAAAGTCCGGCGAAGCCGTCAGGCTGCGCCAGGGCGGAACATACACGGGCGCGAACATCGTCTGCTCGGTGCTGGGCCTGGGCGACGAGGACAACGCGGTTATCGACTTCATATTCAAGAACTCCTTCATCGCCACAGACAACTTCATGGTCGGATGGGGGTGCGCGACCAAGGCTAACGCCTCGACTGTGTCGGTGTCGATTGGCGAGGGCACGACCGTCGTCGCGAACAAGATCGCGCTTGGGGACGACGGCACGAGCACGAGCAAGACGATCAAGTCGGTCGTCTCCGTAGATGGCGGCACTATGAGCGTCACGAACAACGACTTCTTCATCGCGCACAACGGGCCGCATGCTGACTTCATCATAAACTCCGGCGAGGCCAACGTCACCAAGGCGACGATCAGGCTGCGCAACAGCAACAATGCGTTCGGCGGCGGCAACACCGCGCGCTTCATCCAGAACGGCGGCACGTTCACCTACGGCGGGCCGGGCTTCACGGCGCGGTTCGAGGACAACACCGACGAAGGGCAGATCATCTTCAAGGGCGGCGAGATGAACGCTACCGCCAACTGGTCGATCCCGCACTTCATCTCCACCTGCTTCAAGGACGGCGACGCGAACGGCTGGACGCTCAACCAGACGGACGGCACGACGGCGACATGGAACACCGCGCTGACGGGTGACGGCGACGTGGCTCTCAACGGCGCGGCGACCCTCGTCGGCAACAAGGAGGTGCAGGGCGTGGTCGGCGGCAAGTGGACGATCGGCGACGGCTTCACGGCGGGCCTCGAAGGCGCGGCGTCGCTCCTCGGCGGGCTTGACATCGGCGAAGGCGCATCCGTTTCCGTCAACATCGCGACGAACCGCAGCGCGGTGTTCACAGCCCGCGACTTCAGCGCCGAGCCGACCGAGGGTGCCTGCATCACCAGCCGCTTCAACAAGCAGTTCGGCGGCACGACGCGCGGTACCATCACGCACGACGAGAACCTCCTCTTCACGTATTACGCGCAGGGCAGCCGCCCGTTCGGCGACATGAACAACACGGCGGCTTATGCCGTCGGACAGTTCTACGTCGAGGAAGGAAGGGAGGGCGAGTGGACGTTCAAGGGCAAGTGCGACGACTGGGTGCTTCTCTGGATCGACGGCGAACTCGTCATGTCCTCGAGCGGACGCTGCATCGAGGCCAACGGAACGAAAGATCTTTCCGTCGGCTGGCACAGTTTCCGTCATATCGCGACGGACAACGGCGGCGCGTTCGGCGCGAGCAACGGCAACGCCTACGAGACAATCGGCTTCAAGGACGGCAGCGGCACGATGGCGAGCTTCGCGCGCTTCAACGTGAAGAACCTGAAGATGCGTCCCGCCGCCGACATGGGCGACCCGAACAACGCGAACACGATCCGCTGGAGCCACTACAAGGGATCGTCCTCGACAGTCACTGCCGACACCTTTAAGAAACAGGACTTCCCGTGGGACTTCTGCTGCATCACGAACAGCGTACAGAAGATGCAATGGTACGGAAACAACGACACGACGTGGATCAACACCTATACGGTCAACCGCCTCGAAGGCTGGTTCTACGTGACGGAGGAGAACGCCGACAAGGAGTGGACGTTCCGCACACAGTATGATGACCGCGCGGCGCTCTGGATCGACGATGTTGACACGGGCCTTACGGGATCGAGCGCGACCTCGCCGCTCTGGAAGACCACGCTCTCCAAGGGGTGGCACAAGTTCCGGATCCAGTTGGCGGACTTCGCCGGCAGCGCCGGTCCGTGGAGCGGGAATGGTCTTGCCGTGTCCTATCAGGTAGAGGGCGGCGCAGAGACGCTCTTCAGCGAGCAGACGCTCGCGCTCTCGGTGTGCCCTGACGGATACATCCAGGGCGACGTGGTGCTCGCCTCGGGCGCGACGCTCTCCAACAACGCGACCGAAAACGCGGCGAGCGTCCTTGGCAACATCACCGCCATTGGCACGGGCGCGACCATGGACGGAAAGTTCAAGTTCGACGGCGGCACTCTCGCGTTCCAGAACGTCGCGCCGGACGCCAGGGACCTCACGACGATGCTCGCGTTCGAGAATCAGCCAGCGGACTATCTTGCTGACGTTGGCGCGATCACGGTTGACTTCAAGACGAAGCCGACGCGCAATAAGGTGAAGGTGGGCCCGGCTGGTGGCCTCACCGCTCAGACTGCGACGCAGAAGGTGCGCGTGACCATTGACGGCGAGCCGGTGCCGCACTTCCAGTGCATTGTTGAGAATGGCGACCTCAAGGTGCGCTTCTCCAGCGGCACGGTCCTCTTCGTGCGGTAGGGCGAGGCGCGGTGGGGCGAGGCCCCACCGGTCGCGCTTGTCGCGACCGTGTGATTGGGCGTTGCTGTCTTACCAATGCAAACGACATGGGCGAAGAAAATGCAAAATGTCGATTCTTCGCCCGAATGACTGTTGACGTGATTCAACTTTAATGTTATAATTCTCCGCGTTTCGGCAAATAACGCATTTGGAGAATGTTTATGTTCGTCGGAAGAGAAGAACAGCTTGAACAATTGAAGGCCCTTTGGCGCAAGCCTGTGGCCTCGCTTGTGACGTGCCGTGGTCGTCGTCGGATCGGGAAATCGACGCTGATTGAGGAGTTCGCCCGCCGCAATCGCGTGCGCTTCATCAAGTTGGAGGGCGTGGAGCCGCAGCCGGGAGTCAACAACCAGACGCAGCTCAACGCTTTTGCGCAGCAGCTTGCGGAGCAGACGGGGTGTGAAGAGACGAAGCTGGAGAATTGGTTCAAGGCATTTGCCCGCCTCGCAAAGGTCCTGAATCCACGCGAAAAGACGGTGGTGCTGATAGACGAGATATCTTGGATGGGAAAGTATGACGTCACTTTCCCGGGTCAGCTCAAATATGCCTGGGACAATCGTTTTTCGAAAAACCCCAAGCTGATCATGGTGCTCTGCGGATCGGTCTCCAGCTGGATTGACAAAAAGATACTCAAGAGCAAGGGCTTTGTGGGCAGGCCGTCCTTGAACCTTCTTGTTCCGGAACTCTCCATGCGGGAATGTGCCGCGTTCTGGCGCCGCAGCGGATGCAGGGCGTCAACTACGGACATCATTGACGTTCTGTCTGTCGTGGGCGGCGTCCCCAAATACCTTGAGAACATCGATCCCGCGCTTTCCGCCGATGAAAACGTCAAGCGGCTGTGCTTTACCCCGGGCGCGTTGCTCGTAGGCGAGTTCGACGAGATATTCAACGACGCGCTGGATGCGCAACTGGGCCTGAAGAAGAGGATTCTGGTTGCGCTTGGCGACGGCAAGAAGTCGCCCACGGAAATCGCCGACGAATTGAAGCTGGAGAACAACGGACATCTTTCAGGCTATCTCAATGAGCTGGAGACAGCCGGGTTCATTGCCAAGGACACGGGACTTAATCCATGTACGGGAAAAATGTCGAATGTCGTCCGCTACCGGATTTCAGACAACTACACCAGATTCTACCTGAAGTTCATTGAGCCCAATCGCGAACTGATACGAAAGGGGACATTCACTTTCGCGTCGCTTGCGCAACTGCCGGGTTGGGAGGCCATGCTGGGCCTACAGTTCGAGAGCCTCATCTACAACAACCTTCGGGAAATAATCCACCGTATCGGGCTCGACCATGCCCTGATCCTCTCGGCGGCGCCATATCTCCAGAATCCGACGGCGCGAACGGCTGGATGCCAGATCGACCTCCTTATCCAGACGCGGAGGATGCAGTACGCGATCGAGATCAAGCGGCGCGATTCCATCGGGGAATGGGTGGTGTCCGAAGTCGAGGAGAAGTTGTCAAAGTTCAATACGTCTCGGTCCGTGTCCGTTGTCCCCGTACTCGTCTACGACGGAAATCTGTCGAAGCGCGTCCAGGCAGATGGCTATTTTGGATGGATCGTCTCGGCGAACGAACTTCTCGGCCGCTGACTTTTCCTTTTCCTTTTTGGCCGTGTTGCAATCCGGCGTGGTTTATTGTACAACAGCAAGTTGTGCGGCTCGCCGGGACGGCTCGCCCCACATCCGGCCCGCTCGGCGAGCGGGCCCTACCATTTTCGGCTTGCGGGCGGCGGTATGTTTATGGTATCATCTGTGCGGTTCAAAAGTCGAAGAGGTTGTCTTTGAAGAAAGTGAGTGCAAAACAAGGTAGGGCGGCATCGACGATGCCGCCGTCTGTCGGCGGTTTCATCGAAACCGCCCTACCAGCTGTTTCATCGAAACCGCCCGACCGCGTTTCGCATGGCCGAGCGAAGCGCAAGGAAGGGCTTTTGCCGCCGCCCGTGGGGACGAGCGATTGGGCAAGGTTCTCGCGCGATTCCTATTGCGTGGACAAGACGCTCATATTGAAGGATCTCATCGACTCAAAGTCGCGCGTGGTTCTGTTCACGCGTCCAAGGCGCTTCGGCAAGACAACGATGTTGAAGATGATCCGTGCGTTCTACGAGAGCACGGCGTCGCTGTTCCGCGACAAGAAGATCTGGGCGGCAGGTGCGAAATACCGCATGGAGCAGGGCAAGCACCCCGTAATCTTCCTGTCGTTCAAGGACATCAAGCAGCCCACCGCAGAGGAGGCGTTCGCCCGACTTGCCGCCGTGATTGGCGACGAGGTTGCTCGATTCGCCGATTGCATTGCGAACGGATGGGGAAACGGGGCCAAGAAGCGGTCGCTTTGCAAGGTGATGAACCGCGAGGGGACGAAGGACGAGCTTTCTGAATCGCTTGGACTTCTCTCCGAGGCAGTCCATGCGTCCACGAAGAAGCTCCCTGTCATCTTGATCGACGAATACGACCAGCCGATCACGACGGCCTCGACGAACGGGTTCTACGACGAGATGTGTACCTTCATGCGCGTGTTACTTTCGGGCGCGCTGAAAGACAACGACCATTGCCACATCGGGATCATGACGGGTGTCCTGCGCGTGGCGAAGGAGGGAATCCTCTCCGGGCTCAACAATCCGGATGTGTGGACGGTCTTCGACGAGCAGTATTCGCAGTATTTCGGCTTCACTGAAGACGAGGTCGCCGAGATGGCGCGGTACTACGGCGCTGCGGACAAGTTGCCGGAGATCAAGACCTGGTACGACGGCTACGATTTCGGCGGAACAGAAATCTACAACCCATGGAGCGTGCTGAAATACTTCAAGTGTAATTGCAAGCCTGACGCCTACTGGCTTGACACGAGTTCCAACGACCTCATTACCGAGATCGTGCAGGAGTTGCCGTTCGACATGGAGGCGACGCTTCACAAGTTAATGACCGGAAATCCGGTTCTGGTTCCGATGGCGAAGGAGCTTGGCCCCTACAAGCAGATCCGCGACAACGAGAACACCCTCTACACGCTGCTCGTCTCGGCGGGGTATCTCAAACCGGTCGGAGAGGTGAAGGATGGCGAGTGCGAGGTCATGATCCCCAACCACGAGCTGAAGCAGGTGTTCTACAGCGAAATCGTCCAGAAGGTCCGTTCCTTCGACAAGAACGGCGGTATCGTCGCAGTCGAGCGGGCGTTGCGCGAACGCGATCCGTTCCTCTTCGGAAAGTACCTCGCGGCGTATCTCAAGGAGTCGGTGAGCTTCTTCGACACGGCGGCGGAGGGTTTCTACCACGGACTCGTCCTCGGGTTCATCGCGTGCTTCCGCAACAGGTTCGTCGTGAAGTCGAACCGCGAGTCGGGCGAAGGGCGCTACGACATCTCCATGCGTCCGCTCATTGAAGGCATGCCCGGCGTGGTGATCGAGCTCAAGGCGGCGGATGAGGAGACGGAAGACCTCGACGCGCTCGCTCGCGAGGCGCGTCGGCAGATCGATACGCGCGCATACACCACCGAGATGCTCGCCGACTTCGCCGCACACGGCGAGAAGCGCGACATCCTCAAGTTCGGCATGGCCTTCTACAAGAAGAACCTCGTCGTCTGCAAGAATCTGCCCAAGTGATCAATCTCACCGTGCGGTAGGGCGAGGCGCGGTGGGGCGAGGCTAGGTGGGGCGAGGCGTCCCGCCGAGCCGTGACAACAAGCGTACAACAACAAGTCGTGCGGCTCGCCGGGACGGCTCGCCCCACCATGCGGGCCGCCCGGTGGTCGGCCCCTACCGGTTCGCAAGGTAGGGCGCGATCACCGAGCGCGCCATGCCATTTTCGGCTTGCGGATGACGGTGAGATTATGGTATCATTACAACAGTTCAACTGGCCAAGAAGGAATCTTCAACAGTTAAAAAGAGGAAAAAGCGATGGAAAAACTTATCTGCAACTCCCGTAGGGGGGGGGCGAAAACTTCTAGTTTTGCTCGTGTTGTTGCTCTGGTTCGTAAGGTCGCGACAAGCGCGACCCTCCCGGCGGCTCTTGCGGTGACGGCACTGGGCGACGGCTTGCCGACCGGCTACACGCAGGTGCCGTACATACAGGCGAACGGCAACTGCCAGATACAGACCGGCATCGTGCCGAACTCGACCGACAAGGTGGAGCTTTCATGGCGGCCGACAGTCGTGAGCGGCAACCAGGGCCTTTGGTGTTCGCGCGACAGCAGCGCCAAGAACACCTTTACCGCATTCATGATCGCCAACAAGGTGCGCCTAGACCGCAACGGTTCCTCGGTGACGTGCGCAGGTGCGCTGCTCGCCTGCACGAACTACACCGTCGTCGCGGACTACGCGACGCTTGCGGGCGTGGTCACGAACGACATCTCCCACACGGAGCTGACGAGCGGCACGATGCCGTCCGGCGACTACACGCCCACGGCGGAACTCTGCCTCTTCGCGTCGTGTCAGGGTACCCCCACGACAAGCTATGGCAACGCGGGTTCCTACGCGCTCTACTCCTTCAAGCTGAGCGATTCCGTCGGAAATCTCCGTCTCAACCTCGTGCCCGCCAAGCGCGACGCGGACGGCGAACTCGGCCTCTACGACCTTGTGCGCTCGACGTTCCTCACGAACTGCAACAGCGGCGTGTTTACGACGACGGGATCAATGACCATTACGCCGTCCGATCCGCTGTGGGGCAGGGCGCTCACCATCGCAGAGAACATCACCATCGACGCGGGCGACGGCGCGACGTGGCCGGGGGCGATCACCGTCGGCGCCGGCGGTTCGCTCACGACGCGCGGCAGCATCAACGTCACCGGCGCGGTGGCGGTTGATGCGGGTGCTTCGCTGACGCTTGAAAGCGGCGTCCAGTATTTCGCATTCAGCGCCGCCGGAGCGATGAAGGGTAGCCTGACTATTGCCGCGCCCGCCATACTGAAGATGAACCGCGACGAGGTGATCGCCGGCAACTGGGCCACGATTCACCTTTACGGCGCGATTGACAGTAACGGCTACCGCCAGCGCCTCGACCACACCACGTTCCATCTCTACGACGGCTCGCGCATTTTCGGCGCGGGCAATGGCACATACGGTGCGCTCGACTTCGGCTACACCAGCGCGACGACGTATCCCGATGCCTCCGACTACGGGCGCATGGTCATCCACGGCACGGTGACGATTGATTCCGTTTCGCGCGTTCGCACGGGCGGCACGCTTCACGTCGCCTGCTGCGAGAACTCCAGCGTTAGCTTCAACGGCGGTTTCAACGCAAGCTCCGGCAACGGATCGATTGTGCAGGTGGCGGCGACGGCCGAGGAGGGCAATGCTTCCGGAACTTGCGCCAACGCCTTCATTGAGTTCAGTCCCATCAATCCAGCGGTCACGCTCTCACTCGCCTCCAACGCGAGGATCGCGCTCGGCAACGCGGCTGCGACGTACACCGTTTCGTCGTCTGCTGCGTCGCTTGAGTTCGTCGCGGACAAGGCGACCGCGTTCTCGCGGCATGTCTTGGTGCAGACGCTTCCGGCCATCACGACATCCACCGCCACGATACGCCTGACGGGCGACGGCACGGTGTCGCTGCCCACCGCCGCGCCCGCGTATCCGATCGAGTTTGCGGGTCCGTCGCTCGCCATCGCCAATGGCGCACCGATTGCGCTTGTCGCCGGTTCTTCCGTGACCGTGCCGACGACCGTTGGCGTGGAAGACCTCGCTGCCGGAACAGCCGCGACGATCTTCACGGGTGCGGATTCGTCGTTCGACGTGTCGAAGATATCCGTCAAGCCCGCGCACAACGGCGTTCCGTTCGGTGATGCGGCGGTGGCTTCACTCTCCGGCACGGATGTCGTCACCGCTGGAGTCCCCGCCTACGTCTCCTACGGATGGGTGGAGCCGTACATCGTGGCGAAGGCGCTCATCTGGCTCGACGCCTCGGATGCCGCGAACTTCGAGTTCAAGGACAATACCTTCGGATTCGTCACGACATGGAAGGATCGCTCCTCATACAAGCGCGACGCGACGGCGTACACCATCGCCTCGCACGATCCCAACTGGGGAACTCTCACCGTCACGAACGGCGTCCCCGCCTACTGCATGGGTGCATGCGACAGCGGCATCGACCTTGCGTTTTCAGTGCGCATGACGACGATCCGCACCGTGTTCTGGGCGATGTCGATCTGCCAGGATTCCCGTGCGTTCTTCCTCGGTGACTCCTCCACGTACCGTTTCCACCGTGGCGGGAGCGGACAGTACTGCTACAACAACTCCAGCGCGCTCTGGAAGAACGGAAAAATCTACTGCGACGGCGTGCTGGTGACGGACAATCTCAATACGCTCGTTCCGACGGATCGCCATGTGTATTCCACCGTCACTGCGGCGAACTGCGAATCGAACCGCCTCACCCTCGACCGTAATTCCGGCTCGTACAGCCGCCATGGCGGGCGCGAGCTTTCCGAGCTGATCGCGTTCGACGTTCCGCTCTCCGATGCCGACCGCAACGCAATCGAGGCGTACCTCGCCGCGAAGTGGATGGGCGCGAATCCGTCCGCCGCAGGGACGGAAGGCACTTATGCGGTCACCGGCGATCTCGCCGTTGAAGACCATGTGGGCGGCGACAAGAACCTCACCTTTGGTGAAGAAGCATCGGTTTCCGTAGTCAATCCCACCTCCACGGGCGCGATGGTCGCGACTACGGGTGCTGTGACGATTCCTGCAGGTTCGCCGCTTGCGGTCTCGGTGGATGCCTCCAATCTCGCGCCGGGCACGTACACCGTCATGCAGGCGGGAAGCGGCATCACGGACATCTCACAGTTCAACGCGACCGCGACAGTCGGTGCCGGCGCATCCGCCTCGTTCGCCGTCGTTGACGGAAATCTCGTGATGACTATTACGGCCACGTCTTCCGCGACTTCGCAGACGTGGCGTCCGACGAGTTCCGCCGACCTCGGCTGGAACGCGACGAGCGCGAACTGGTTGTACGACGGCGGCACGACGGGCGGGTTCATCCCGTACGTCCCCGCGTTCATCGACGGCGCGGAGACGGCTACGGGCGACATCACGGTGAGCGGCGAAATGACTGCCGGCCCGATCACCCTCACGGGTGCGAACGACTACACCTTCAAGGGCACGGGTACCATCGCGGGCGGCGACAAGGTCACGTTCGGCGGCACTGGCACGATTACGCTTGACGGCGCGAACTTCGGCGGACAGGAGATCGTGATCACCAACGGCCAGAAGGTCGTCCTCGGCTTCAATGCCGGCGCGAACGCCCTCGGCACCGACAGCGGCTCGTCTGGCGGCAAGGTGACGATTGCGGAAGGTTCGCAGTTAAACGTCAATGACACGCTCGTCGTGGGCGGCAACACGAATCCACGTTGCGAGATTACCCAGCTCAAGACGTTCGTCATCGCTGGCGACGGGGCGGACGGACGCGGCGCGCTTGTGAACGATGTGCTTGACGGTCGTACCTCGCACAGCTATGCCAACGCTGCACTCCGCCGCGTGGAACTCGCGGACGACGCGACCATCGGCGGATCGGACCGCCTCGACCTGCGTACGCGCGGCGGCACGGCGGCGACGGCCACGCCCGGCATCTACGGCCCCGGCAAGACGCTCACCGTAAAGAACAGCGTTTGGTTCGCCAGCTGGAGCCAGCCTATCGACGTGGGCGCGATCGTGATTCCGGCGGGCGGAATGTTCCTGCCCGTGCAGATGACGGAGGCCATGTTCAACATCCCGGGCGGCATCACGCTGGACGGCGGCCTCATCGACCACTACCAGAATACGTATCCCGCGAACATGCCGTTTTATGTGACGGCGAACGGCGGCACGTTCCAATCGGGCGGCGGGGCATCAACCGTCAAGGGCGATGTGACCGTCGCTTCCGGTGCGACGCTTGCGCTCACCGGCGACAAGAACGTCACCTATTCGGGCGCGTTCAACGCGAACGGCGCGGCGATCACGCACTCCAACAGCGCGACGACGTATTTCACCGGCACGTCGTCCGGCAACCTCGACATCACGCAGACCGCCGGCACGGTGCAGCTGCAGAACAAGGTTAAAGGCACCATGGCGGTGACGAAATCGGGCGGCGACCTCTATCTGCGCACCGGCTTCTCCAACGACACGGTGAACGTCACGCAGACGGGCGGCAACTTCC
>CACWIW010000103.1 GCA_902761035.1 uncultured bacterium
TTCGTCGTCCATCGAGCAGAAGTAGGCGTCTTCCCTCTTCGCGTCCTCCTTGGCCTTGTCGCTGTAGATGCGCGGCGTCGCCGTCATGTACAGGCGCTTTTTGGCGACGAGATTCGAGTTTTCATGGACAAGGATGAAAGCGGATTCGCACGACTCTTTCGCGGCCGCGCCCGTCGTGCGATGCGCCTCGTCGCAGATGACAAGGTCGAAATCGGCCTGATGCGGTGATTCGGCGTTCAACACCTTTTGAGCCTTGATGACTTGCGGAAGCGACTGGTAGGTCGAGAACACGACGCGGAACCCGCCGTTCGTCTTGGCGAGCAGGTTCAGCTGCTTGAACTGGCTTACAATGGCCTCGACATTCGTCGATGCGGGGAAAGCAAGTTCTTCGACGGTGAAGCCGCCGTCATCGGTCGATTTCTGCTTCGTCGAGACATCGGCGTCGGAACAGACGCACATCGGGCGGATGGGATTGGCGGCATTCGCCGTCCATTCGTTCAGCGTCTGTCCGAGGAGCGCAATGGACGGGACGAGGAATAGGACTAGACCGGTTGATTTCACTTCGTCCTCCGCGATCTTGAGTGATGTGTAGGTTTTGCCGGTGCCGCAGGCCATGATGAGCTTGCCGCGGTCATGGGCGGCGAAGTGGGCTCGCGCGGCGGCGACGGCTTCAAGCTGGTGTTCGTACGGCGAACGGGGGCCGACGGGCGTGACGGCGCGGCCGCCATGCGCCTTGAATTCCAGATCGGCCCAATCCACGGGGGAGGAGCCAAGGTCCCCCAACCCGATTTTCATGACGGGCGGAACCTGGTTGAGAAGAGACGCCTCCGCATTGTCAGACCATTTATCGGTCGTCGCGATCCAAAGGCGGCGCGAGAACCGCTTGGGCTCCAGCGATCCGTCACTGAAGCGTTTGCCGGACGTGGAGAGGAACGTATCCACAGCCTCCTTGGTGATGTAGGTATCGTCCTGATAGCATTTGCACTGAACAGCCCAATACTCGCCCGAAAACGTCAAGGCTACAAGGTCGATGCCCAGATCATGACCGGAGCCAAAATCCTTGCGGAACGGAAAATCGCGCCACAACCACACCTTGTCAAACATGCCTTTGTACTGCGGTCGATTGAGAAGGTATGTGCGCATCAGTTCTTCGAACTTCGTGCCCTTCTCGGCCTCGGAAAGAGAGTCGGCACGGTATTTCCCCAAGACTTCGAGAAATCCTACGGTATGTGTCGTGTCTGGGAGCCTGTCGGTATTTGTCGCTATGCTCTTTTTCATGGTCGTGATGCGACCACATCACAACTGCATGAAAAGAGCGCGTTCTCGATCCATGCCCTCACCGGAAGCCCTACCACAGGCCTGCCTGATTACACGGGAGAACGCGCCCTGAGGGGCGCGTTCTGCTGGCAATGAATCAGGCGAAGCCTGTGCGGCTTCTTGGTTTGCATACGACGTTGGAAACGTGTGGTAGTATTTCCGGTGAGGCGTCCTAAATTGTCTTGTTTATGGTTTTAAATCGATTCCTTGTTTCTCCTTTGGTTCGAGGAACGGGGATAGTATAGCAAAAATCGGCGGATTTGTGTTGACGTGGGCACGCTTTGCGTGTCCACGCCAACAACTCTTTTTCACCCGTTCGTTTCGCTGCCTGCTGGCGTAACTGGCCAAAGCGGATCGAACTCCACCTCAATGGCATCTTCGGGAAGAGCTTCGAGCATTTCACGGATGCTCTTGCCGGTCTGCGGGATTACGTCTGCGAGCATCTCGTCGAACGAATCCCCGCCGAACTCGTACTCGTCGTGTCCGTCGGGATGGCATGCGTAGCCATAATAGCACCCCCAATACTCGACTTCAATGCCATCAAAGACGAACTTGAAGAATGTCAAATGCTTTTTACCTCTCACCTCGAGGTCGATTGCGGCGTTCACTATCTCCAATGCTGTTTTCATTGCTACTTGTTCCTTTCAATCATTTGTTTAACGATCTCTCCCCATCTAGCCCACTCATCCGCAGTCGGCGGCTTACCCTCAAGGCTTCGCAACGGATGACCTTGAGGTGTTTTGGTGTAGTGATGGACATGAATATCGCCCTCGGTCATCCCATGATGATGAGGATGCCCCAAGTCGAATTCCAAAACAGGGAAGTGATCATGGTAGATACGCAAATGCGCCAATTTCCCGTCTTTGCCTCTGGCAATGTAGGATTCCGAAGTCTTTGCATATTCGGGAAGACTGCCATTGGACCGCCCAATCGGGTGTATGACTTTAACTCCCGATATCGTTCCCTCGCTCACCCACCTCTGGTTGGATTCCGTCCAAGTCTGAAAGTGACCAGTGGAATCCCATGTTCCACGCCCTCCCATTACGACGCCTCCCTTCCAAGAAAGAGGTCTGGCTGAACACACCCACGCCGATGAGCGCGCGACCAGGTTTCAAATTGGACGATGTTCTTCACGTCAAAGTCAAGAGCAGGAATCGTCCCGTAGAAGAGTATAGTAGATGGCTCCAGAAATCTGACAGCCTCAAGAAATCCGGCCTTGAAATCTGCCAGGGTCATTTCGTTGCGCAAGACACTCTGTGTCGAAACTGCGACCACTGACCGTTCTGGGATGCCATCGAAACACACAAGATAGGTGTCACGCCTCGTAGCGATCCATCATTTCGTCATGGAGCTCATCACCGATTCTGTCGCCAGGGGACATTTTTATCAACCCGCGCAACGCGCGTACGCGCGGGTCGATCTCATCGTCCGCACGAGCCATTCCACGATTCTCTTCGGGAACAATCGGAACTAGCACGACTCTGAAAGCGTACGCGCGATACCGTTTGGGTATTTCAACGCTTATCCTGTTTCGGACGGGTCTTGCTATGGTTTCTATTGGTGGCATGTCGATTGCTCCTTGCGTCGTTCAGCAGTTCGCTAAATTGTCTTGTTTATGGTTTTAAGTCGATTCCTTGTTTCTCCTTTGGTTCGAGGAACGGGGGTATAGCAAAAATCAGGCGACGTCCTAGTCAAACATGAATGACGAAAGCGCCGTATGGCGGCAGTTTGCCATCATGTGAGAGAATGAACAGTCCCTCTTCCATCGCCTGCGCGACAAGCATCCTGTCAAATGGATCATTGTGGTGCATCGGAAGATGCGACACTGTCTGCGAATGGGAAAAGGCGACCGGCAGTTCGACGATTCCGGATTCCCGGCAAAATCGGACAACCTGCTCGGCGGTCACGGGAATCTCGTTAGGTTTTGTCGAATGCTTGATTGCGACTTCCCATACCGACGCCGAACTCAAATAAAACATGTTACCGGATGTCTGCAAAATGACACGAGCCTTGTCGGAGAGCATTTTGCTGCCGACCATCGCCCAAATGACAATATGAGTATCAAGGAGATATCTCACGACGCCGCCCCCGTGAACAGTGACGCGACCTCGCCATCCAACGAATCAAAAACCTCGTCGAAATTATCGGGAAGCCTGACCTCGTCCTTCATCAATCCAATTTTGATGCCACTCGACGCAGGATCACGGCGCACCTGTGCCCCGCCTTTCATGCCATCGCGTGCCACGAACACGAGCAGACACGCGCGAATCATGGCGTCAAGCGTCGTGCCGTTGCGCATGGCGCACGACTCCGCCTCCTTCACGATCTCCGGCTCTATCGTCAGCGTATAGCTCATTTTCCTCCTTACGTCTTGCGAACACCTACGCTCGTCGTTCAGCAGTTCGCTAAATTGTGTTGTTTATGGTTTTAAATCGATTCCTTGGTTCTCCTTTGGTTCGAGGAACGGGGATAGTATAGCATAATTGCATTTATGCGGCTATACCCACCAGTTGGTTTGGGCGCATCCGCGAATCGTACAATGTCGAAATCGGTTGGCCCTACGATGATCGGCCGCGCTTATCGCGGCCTTGGTAGGGCCCCCCTCGCCGAGGCTGCCGCCTCATTTCGGCCCGCTCGGCGAGCGGGCCCTACCGTTCTCGGGGGCGTTTTGTGGTTGCTGCACGATTCGCAGATGCGCCCGTTGGTTTCCTTCACTGGGAAAACGGGGCAACGGGCAACTTATCCGTTGCCTACTTGACGAAGATCACCAAGCCCTTGCTGACGACCTTGATCGTCTTACCGTCGGCGGAAAGCTTGATCTTATAGCCCTTCACGCCTTCCGCGAGCGCGGGCACGCTCGTGAACGTCGCCGCGTCGTCTGCCGCCACCTGCGCGAGCACGAATCCGCGCGTCAGCGGCGCGGTGAAATCGAGCGTCGTGTTGGTGAAGTCGAGCATGCCGCCGCCCGCAAGCGTGATCGCCCGCGCGCCCGGCGTCGCCTTCAACACGCAGTTGGTGATACCGAGATTGTGCCCTGCCGTGTCAAGCGTCACGGCGTTCGCGCCGAAGACAACTGCGTTCGTGATTCCGCTGATGAACGCTGCTTTGTCTGCGTTCGCCTCGAGCGTGCCGCCGTCAAACTCCACGGTTGACGCACCCGCGCCTCCTGTGATGTCCGCCGTGACGAGCTTGCCGCTTCCGCTCAGGCGCAGTTTCGCCGTGGAGCCAGATGCGTGTGCAACGTTTATGCCCTTCGCCGTCGTGGCCGTGCCACCGGAGATGTCCCAAAGGCCCATCTTAACCGCACCTTCGGAACCCAGATTCACCCTGTTTACCGTCATGGTGAACGTTCCACCCGACATGACATAAGCGCCCTCGCTGCCGTTGTTCCATCCGATTGAGAGATACTTGTTCGCATTCACCGTTCCGCCGCTCTGAACGAACATTCCGATTCCAGGAACATTTCCCTCATAGTTGTCCAAGCGGCCTATCACGAAGCTATCGCCTACCGTCAGCGTGCCCGCTGTGATTTCGTAACGCGCTGTGGACGTGTTCCCCACACCGAGGTTGAGGTGGCTGGGCAACGACACCGTACCGCCGTCCTGCCTGAACAACGCTGGACCTGAATTATGGTGGCCGATCGTAATGTAACCGGACGTAGAGAACGTCGCGTTGTTCGTCACGAAAATGTAAACGCCTGAATCGTCATAAACGCCACCACGAAAATGCGTGTAACCCTGGAATCGCAACGAAGCGTTCCCACTTACGGAAATCGTCGCCGTGTGGCCGTATCTGCCGGGATATGAATCGCCCGTCACAGTCGTCGTGCCGTTCGTCACGAAAAGCCCCGCGTCGAACGACCAGCCAAGGCCCTGGTTCGCGATTGTGAACGTTTTGTCGTTCACACTCTTCACCTCCAAAAAGTCTGTATAGACCGTCACCTTCTCCGTGTCGATGTAGTTCTTTTCAGAGAAGACATTCTCTGCCCAGAGCGCGGGCTTCGTTCCCGCAACGGAGTTCGTAACGTACGCGCCACTTTCCCCTTCCGCCGCCGTGAGGTAGGAAATCTTGAGGCTGTGTCCGTGGAGATCGAGATACGAGCCGTCCGCGATGGTCACATGAGGCGCGGCCGCCCAGTCGCAGTCCGCGCCAAGCGTCACAGCGCCGCCGTTGCCGTTGCCAATCTGCGTCGTCACCCACACAGGCGTCGTTCCCGCCGGAACGGTGAACGATGTCGTGCCTGAAAGCACGACGACGGTTGACTTCACGGGCAGGGCGTTTGCCACTACGCCGCCCGTCGAGTTCGTGCAGGCCCAGTTCTGCGGGTCGTCGAGGTCGGTCGGATCGCCGCCGCCAGTCCACCATGCGAATGCGGCGACGTTCGCGGCGAGGCTGAGTTCGATGGACTTGCCGTCCGCCGAGACGGAAACGACATAGCCGTCGCCCACGAGCTCAACGAGGTCGAGGACATCCGTCACGCCGCTCGGCAGCGTGAAGCCGTCCGTCGCAATCGTAAGCGAATCTTCGGTATAGCTCGTCGTGTCGATCTTGAGTTTCGCGTTCGCGCCGAACGCGATCTTGCCGGCGAACGCATAGCTGTTCGTGACGACAAGCGCCGCGCCGGCGGCGATCGTGATGTCGCCCGCGAACGCCTGGTCGCCCGCGAGAAGCAGAGAGCCGCCCGTGCCGTCGATCGTGATGCCGCCCGTGCCGGACCACGGAATGTCGCAGCCGACGTCGTACCCGGCGGTGTCGATCGTCATACCGCCCGTGCCGATGGTGTAGGTCTTCGCGTAGCTGTCCGCCGACGCGACCTTCGCCATAAACGGCGCGGCGGATGTCGCGTCCCGCTTCGCCTTGATCGTGCCGCCGCTCACCGTAATCGCCTGCCTGTTGCGTGGAAGGCACTTCAGCGTGCCCACCTCCAGAACGCCGCCCGTGAGGTTCAGCGTGCTGCTGCTGTATTCTGTCGACGAGCTGTTGCCCACATAGAACGTGCCCACGCTCGCCGTACCGCCGCTCTGCTCAAACATGCCGTAGCCATTGTTCCCGTCCGTGCCGTTATAAACCGATCCCATTGAGACGTCGTTCGCCACGGAGAACGTGCCGCCGCTCACGCGCACGATGCCCGTCTTGATCCAGCCGCCCGCAGCGATGCGCAGCCAGCCCTTATCCTCAAACACACCACACTTCAGCTCCAGAATGTACGTGCCGCTTCTGTCGACGCCGATGAAGTTGCAGTTGTTGCTGTTGTTGCCCTGAACCTTGAGCGTACCGCCGTCGATGACGAGCGTCGTATCATGGACGGGGGCCTCCCCGTTCCTCACATAACCCATGGCGATGCGGCCTGATGTATTCATCGTAAAGCCGTCCGCCAGCACGACCGTGGATCCCTTGAAGTTTCCCGCGGAATTGTACGTTCCGTTTGTGAGGACGATGCGCTCGCCGTCGAACAAACGCCCATCAAGATTCAGCGTTCCCGTGTACGTGTTGCCGCCGAAGTCGATCGTGCCTTCTGTCGGCACAAGTGTTGTCGGCATCGTCGCATTGCCGAGAACGAGCGTACCCTTGCCTTCTTTCAAGAGCGCCTGCGCGGTCGTTCCGCCGGAGAGCGTGAGTTTGCCGCCTTCGGCAACGTATGCAGAGCGGTTGCCGTTCGCGAACGTAATCGGAGCCGTGATCGTCTGCGCGGCAGTGCTCGCGTCGGAGATGTCGTAGGAAAGCGTGAGGCCGTCTCCGCCCACGGTGAACGAGCCAGCGGTGTCGGCGAACACGAGACGAGAATAGGATGTTTCGGCGGGAGTGTCCGCGCCGCCGGCTGCGGCGGAATAGACGAGCGCGTCGTTGCCGTCGAAGGAGAGGTAGAGCGTGTTGCCGTCGCGCACCAGCACGCCCGCGCCGCCGCCGGACACGGTGATACGCTCCAGCGAGCCGTCGATTCCGGCTGTCGTGGCGATGACCGGATAGCGCCCCGAAGGCGAAGCGGGCAGCGAGACCGCGAGCGTGAACGGCGCCGTGATCTCGAGGCTGCGTATCGTGAGCGGAGCGGACGACGCATTGAGCGCACCGAGATCGATCGTCACATTGTCGGGCATCAGACAGTAGGAGAGAGTGGATTGCTGGAACGTCACCGTGCCGCTGCCGGTGAGACGAAGTGCACCAGTGCCGGTGAACGCGGGGATGGACTGCGCATAGCCGGCGGTGTCGAACGTTGAAGGCCAGCCGGTGATCTGCATCGTGCGCGTCTTGCTGTTGGAGGCGTCGTATTCCGCAACGGTAAAGACATTGGCTTGACCCGCGACGATAGTGCCATTCCCCCAGGAGAACACCTGCCCGTTGCCTTTCCGGAAACTGATACTTTTCGCCGTCAACGTACCGCCGTTCAAGTTGAGCGTAGAGACGCCTGTGCTGACTGTCGTCGCGCCCATGTAGATCGTACCGACCGTCGCCTCGCCACCGTTGATGGTAATTGTGCCGGATGCTGTGACACCCGCTTTGTCGTCCCATTGCGCGGAACTTCTCAGCACGGTATCGACCTTGAGAATACCGCTGTTGAGCGTAAGTGTCGAAGTGTTCGATACGCCGATGCCGCTACCCACGGCGAGGTAGCCAGAGCCGTTCGATGTAGCACACCAAAGCGTACCACCGTTGATGTTCACGTTTGCGCCGGAATACCCGTTTTCAATACCAATGAAGTTGCATGAGCTGGAGGCGTTGCCACCCATCTTCATGTACGCCCCCTCATTGAGGGTTAACGTACCTTGCCATACAAGCAACCTTCCCGTCGTATCGAGACGATAATCCGCTCCAAGAGCCGCCGTTCCAACGCATGAACTTGCGCTACCTTTTTTGCCAAGCTCATATTGCGCAGAACTATCCGCCGCCCACGCGCTGACGGCAAAGAGCGAAACGGCGGCGACCGCGAACGCTGCGCGGAGTGCGGTTGCCTTGTTGTAAAGAGACTGCTTTTTCATGATGCGCTTCTCCTAATAAGGGTCAACGGCAAACTATTATATCTATTTTTTCTTGTTTGTCAATTCCGCCAGGCTTGTTGCAGGGGCGCGTCTGCGCGCAAAAAACAAAAGAGAACAGATTTCGTGTAACCTTTTGCCGCGTGGTGTGTAAACAGTAGTGAAAAACATTAAACCCCACAGGAGGTAAAATAATGGCAATAGACATAAACAACATGAACTTCAAGATGTTCACCGACTTCGCCGCCACGGCGAAGCAAAGCGCCCGCGCGCAGTTCGAAAGCAAGCTCGTCCCCGACGGCGAGGCTCGTACCATAAAGGCGGCGGGCGGGCTTGACTTCGTAGGCAATGTAGGACGACTTTCAAAATACAAGACGACCAACGATTCCGTCCGGCGACTCTTCCGGGAGACGGTCGCCGGGATGTTTGGCTGCGAAGAGGACATCCCGGACAGCGTGCTGAAAGTGATGAAGCTCGAGGACTACGGTAAAGGCAAGCCACTCACCGCCCGCCGGATCACCGCAGTGAAGAACGCGATAGAGGCATTCGCCAAAGACGACAATGCGTCCGCAAAGGCCGATGGAGACAAAGCCGTGGAAAAGCTTTTCAAGTCACGCGACCTATTCGACAGAATGCCGCAGGAGGAGAGCGACGAATTGAAGAATACCGTGCGCGAGATTTTCGACACATGCACAAGCGCCGACGCGCGGGAAATCCTGCGCAAAAACATCGTGCTGATCGTCCTTCGCGGCGACGACTCCATTCGCAGCAAGGAGGAGATCAAGGCGAAGGCCGATGCGATAAAGGCGAACTTCAGGGAGCTGCGGACGGTCGCGAAAGGCAACAGGCAGATACTGAAGGCCGGCAAGCTCATGCTTGATTCCCTCGCAGGCAAGAGCCTGCCGCCTGGCAGGATTGCCGTACTGACGGCCTTTGCGACAGGGAAAGACGCCAAGCTGGACGCGATAAAGCGTCTCAAACCTTCGTCAGGCATAGTCTCAATCACCAAGGCACTGATTCAGGTCGCAAAAAACATCAAGGCCGCCTTTGCCACCAACGACATCAAGTTCGGCAGTTTCGAAGGCGATATGTCCAACCCGCAGAGAACCTTTGTCACGGAGGTGATGCTTATGCGTCTCGCGCCAGCCAAACTACGCGCAATCCAGGGGGCGCTCACGGGCGGCACTGCTGCACAGCTGAACTACATTGCAAGGGAAATAAGCATGAAGGGACTCAGCGATATTCCGGCCGACGATGCAGATATCAATCTCGCCGTAATGGGCAATCCAAACGAGGAAATTCCGCAGGACCTTAGAACTGGAATCCGGAACGCGATCTCATTTTTGACCATCGACAAGATGAACGTCGCATCCTCCATAATCGGCGAAATCCTGGACGAAGAAGTCCCGGAGTTGCCGGATAACAACGAGTGGTCGGAGGACACGCTGTATGTTGTTGAAAAGGTCAAGGATTTGCTGCTGGAGCACCCGCAAATATTCCATGAAGCCTGATTCGTTCCGAACCGTAATATTACGGCACGGACCACGATATTACGGCGCGGAACAGATGGATGCGGCGGCGGAACGGTGGGGCGAGCCGTTCTCAAAACGCATGAGTGAAAAACGCGCCCAAGCTGCGCCAAAAGTGCATTTCCCGCTTGTGTCTGCGGCGGGATTTTTGCTACACTTACTCCCATGAGGACTTTGTTTGGCAAAACACTATCTGCTGCAATTTGCATTGCGGGAGCAGGCTTTTCTGCGGCGGCGGACGCAGGGCGGGTGCGGTTTGACTTCGAGAATGGCTCGCTCCAGGGATGGGAGGTCGTCGAGGGGGCGTTCGAGAAGGTCGTCACCGACCGCGCGACCGAATACAACACCGGGCGTCCGCAGGCGAAGAGCGGCACATGGTTCCTTTCCACGCTGGAGTCGTTTTCCGGCAAGCCCGAGGCAGGACCAACTGGCGTGCTGGAAAGTCCGACCGTGCGCATCGACGGACGCGAGGTCGCGTTCTGGATCGGTGGCGGGAAGAGAGGCGTCCACTTCGCGCTCATCGACCGCGAGACGGGGCGTGAAATAGCCCGCGCCACGGGCAGAAACGCGGAGCCCCTGCGCCGCGAGACGTGGCAGCTGCCCGAGTCGGCGGTAGGCCGCACGGCTTTTTTCCGCGTCACCGACGCCGCGACCGGCAGTTGGGGCTACATCGCGGTTGACGGCATCGAGTTTGACGGCGCAGTTGTCGCGCATGACTTCGACGCGCGCGGTTTCCTGTCGCCCTGCGCCGTGCAGAACGCGGAGAAGGCGATTCGCGAACTGGGCGAGATGGACGCGCAGTATCCCGCCGAGAAGTTCCTCGCCGCCATGCGGGTTGTCGAGGGATGGAATGGACGCGGCAAGGCGAAGATGTTCGACGAGCTCCTGCTGCGCGCGCTCGTGCGCGAGAACCCGCTCCTGACCAACGAGATCGTCTACACGACGCACGCGATGTGGCGTCCGGACCACCACAACACCGAAACACTCTTCCAGTGCGGCGAGATCAACGAGGCGAAGTACGTCACGCATGGCGCGATGCGCGCGCTCGACCCGCGCACCGGCGAGCGCCGCGACATCGTGCCGGACGCACCCGGACGCACCGTGCGCGACCCGGAGGTGGACTGGGACGGGCGGCACATCGTCTTCTCCATGCGCAACGGCCGGAAGGACGACTACCACATCTACACCGTCAACCCCGACGGTTCAGGACTTGTGCAGCTCACGCGCGCCGCCGGCGTCTCGGACATCGACCCTGCCTGGCTCCCCGACGGCGACATCGTCTTCGCCTCCACGCGCGAGCCGAAGTACTGCATGTGCAACCGCAACATCATGTGCAACCTCTTCAAGATGAAGCCCGACGGCGCGAACATCCACCAGATCGGCAAATCGACGCTCTTCGAGGGACACCCCGCCATCCTCCCCGACGGACGCATCCTCTACGACCGCTGGGAGTACGTGGACCGCAACTACGGCGACGCGCAGGGACTCTGGACCTGCAACCCGGACGGTACGCGCCACGCGGTGTACTGGGGCAACAACACCGTCTCGCCCGGAGGCGTGCTGAGCGCGCGCGCACTCTCCAACCCGTCCCGCGCAATCGCCGTGCTGTGCGCGTGCCATGACCGTCCCTGGGGCGCGCTCGGACTGATCGACCGTTCGCTGGGCGTCGACGGCAAGGATTCCGTGCTGCGTACCTGGCCCGCGTCGTTCCGCGAGGAGATCCGCACGGAAGCCGACGTTCACGGCTCCTACCCCGTGAGCGGCGGGCATTTCGTGTTCGACACCCCTCGCACGATTCCCGTGAAGTACGCGGATCCGTTTCCCATCGACGACGCGCACTTCCTCTGCGTGCGCCAAACCGGTCACGGCGAGGAGACGGCCATCTACTACCTCGACCTCCATGGCAACGAGGTGCTCGTGGCGAAGGACGCGCCGGGATGCCATTCGCCCGTGCTGCTGCGTCCGTCGAAAAAGCCCGCCGTGCAGGCCGAGCAGCGCACCTACGACGCGCCGGACGCGCCGGGACGCTTCTACGTGCAGAACGTGTACGTGGGCACGCACATGAAAGGCGTGGCGAAAGGAACGATCAAGGCGCTCCGCGTGGTGGAGAGCCCGGAGAAGCGCATCTACCTGCCGCAGCGCAGCTGGTTCAGCGACGTTGCGCCCGCGATGAACTGGCATTCGTTCGAGAACAAGCGGATTCTCGGCACGGTGCCGGTGGAGGAGGACGGCAGCGCCTACTTCGAGGTGCCGGGCAACACATACGTCTATTTCCAGGCGCTTGACGCGGACGGGCGGATGGTGCAGTCGATGCGCAGCGGCGCGTATCTGCAGCCGGGCGAACGCTATGGCTGCGTGGGGTGCCACGAAAGCAGGACGGGCGACGTCCCCAAGACGGAGAAAAAGCCGCTCGCGCTGTCACGCGCCCCCTCTAAGCTCGACGGATCCTACAACCTGAAGGGGCTTGAGAAAGGCACACCCCCGCATCTCTACTCGTACCAGAAGGAAGTGCAACCAATATTCGACAGGCGGTGCGTCGCGTGCCACGACTACGGGAGAAGGGCTGGCGCGCTCGGTGATCGCGCCCTACCGAACACCCAGGATGCCGGCGAAAAGCTGAACCTCTCGGGCGACAGGGGCGCGTATTTCTGCACAAGCTATGTCGATCTCTGGGCGCTCGGCTACGTGAAGTGCATCGGCGCGGGACCTTCGTCCATCCAGCCGGCCTACTCGTGGGGTTCATGCGTTTCTCCGCTTGTGAAGAAACTCTACGGACACGGCAAAAGCGGCATCACGGAGAAGGAGCGCGACCGCGTGATCACGTGGCTGGACATCAACGCGCCCTACTGGCCGTGCTATGAATTTGCCTTTCCCGACAGCTACGGCGGGCGCATGCCGATCACGCGCGCGGAACACGACGAGCTCCAGAAAATCACAGGTGTGAGCATTCCGAGGTCGTTCAGTCCGCCGCGCCGTGAACAGCTGAACTTCGACCGCCCCGAACTCTCGCGCATCCTTGACGCGGTCAAGGGCAAGCCTGCATACGATACGGCTCTTGCGATCATCCGAAAAGGACAGGAACGTCTCAAGGCGACGCCGCGCGCCGACATGGACGGGTTCGTGCCGTGCGCCGAGAACCAGGCGTTCGAGACGCGCTACAGGGAACGGCAGGAATGCGAACGACGGTCCTACGACGCCATCCGCACTGGCCGAAAGATTTACGACCGTGCCCCTGCCTCTTAGGATTAAAACACAGATATCTCGTAGTCGAGCGTGAAGCGCTCGCCGGGCTTGAGTTCAATCGGCTTCTCGTAGATCGGCATCGGGTTGACGAAACGGTGGTCGCTCCACGTGTAGATGCGCTCGGTCTCAAGCGGCGCAAGCTCCTTCACCTCGATGCCATGGCCCGTCTTGGGATCGACGTAGCGGACGGCCGTCATCTCCTTGGGGCCGCCGACGTTCTTGTCGTGGCTCGGCTCGCCGCCCACGCCCGACATCTTGAACTCGCGCATCATCGTCGCCATGCGGAGCGAGAACCCGCCATATCCCACCGGTCGGCGGCAGTCGAACTTCACGTTGTCCCGCGCCGTGAACACGTGCGTAGAGCGGATCTTGTAGCCGCCCTTCGCGTCGGGCGCCGAGAACTGAACCCGGCGCTCCTCCTCCAGAAGCACCTTGCCCGGCTGCGCGCGCGGACCGTACCACATCGAGAGCTGCACGTCGCACGCGCCGCCCTTCGGCACGATCTTGAAGTTCTTCACGACCGTCATGCCGTCGGGAAAGAGATTCCCCGCGGCCGGACCGCGCGGCTCCCAGTAGTTGAGGCCGTTGATGAACTTCCAGCAGAACCAGAGGCCGAGGTGCCAGGGATGGTCCGCGGGACGCGCATCCGTGAAGCAGCGTCCGTCCGGCAGACAGAGCGGATGAACGAACGGCTTGTTCTCGCGGTTCGCGATGTTGAACTTCCACACCGTCTTGCCGTCCTTCACGCACTCGACGCCCTCAATGGTCGTGCGCACCTTCGCGGTCGTGGTCTTCACCTCGACGTTGTCGGGACGCTCGCCCATCGCCCACTTCGTCGCCTCGAAGAGGTGCAGCTGCCACTCCATCTTGCCCCAGTCCTTCGGACGGTGCCCGAGCGCCGTGTAGAAGATGCGGCCCTTGCCGTAGGTCTTGCACCACTCGAGGACGTGTCCGCCGATCTTCGGGCAGCCGTACTTGTCCGTCTTGCGCGACTTCGGCTCCACGTCCTTCCAGTCGAGGATCATGAGCGGACGCAGTCCCTCCTCGTCCGGGTGGTTGAGGTACACCTCGTCCATCTCCCAGAGATACCCCGGCTCGAACATCGTCATCGCGGGGTGCTTGCGGTCGATGCGGCTGAACCGGACGGGCTGGCTCCTGTAGTGGCGCTCGAACGCGCCGCCGAGGAAGTCGCGGAACCGCTTGTCCCCGCGCTCGCACGCGCTCGAGGAGTGCGTCGCGACGAGCCCGCCGCCGTTCTCCACGTACTTGTAGAACGCCTCGCGCTGCGCGGCGTTCTCGAACAGCTCGTGGTTGCAGTTGCAGAGCATGATTGCCTTGAACGTCTTCATCGCGCCCGACGTAAACACCGCCGGGTCGTCCGTCACGAGACACGACAGCCCGTTCGCCGTGAAGTAGCGGCGCACCTCCTCCGCGCCCTGCTCGGTCGATTCGTGGTGGTACGGCTTGGACCACGGGGCGGTGCCGCCCTTCGCGACCTCGCCGGTTTTCTGGTTTTTCACGTACTGCCAGCGCGTGTAGACGAGCACGTCCGCCGGCTTGAACTCTGCGGCCACGAGGGTCGCGCCTGTCGCGACCACCGCCGCAAACATCAGGGCCTTCACCTTCATTTCATTAAATCCTTTCGTGTATTCAATAAGGTTGAACGCGCTTAGTATGCCAAATCCGCGTACCCAACGCAAGGGGAAATATGGTATACTTTTGTCCGTGTGCAACGTAGGTGCGTTGCATGGACCAATGATTTCACATAGGAGAAAGAAAATGAAGACAAGATGGACATACGCGGGAGCTGCTCTTGCGACCGCACTGGCCGGCACGACACTGTTGGCCGCACCCGTAAGCGTCAAAGACGCAATCGCCAAGATGCGCGTCGTACAGGGGTTCTATCCCTACACGGAAGTGAACGACCGCGCGATGAACGGCATCATCGCCGCCGACCGCGCAATCGACGCGGCGTGGGTGGAGGCGGCAAAGGACCCCGCCGCGTTCAAGGCGCGACAGGAACGCATGCGCCAGGCGTGGCTCGACTCCATCGGCGGCTTCCCGGAACGCTGCGACCTTGACGTGAAGACGACCGGCGTCATCCAACGCGACGGTTACCGCATCGAAAAGACGCTCTTCCAGTCGCGTCCCGGACACCATGTGACCGCCACGGTGTTCGTGCCCACCGATCCCCGCTTCAAGGCGCCGTACCCCGCCGTGCTCGTGCCGTGCGGACACACCTACAACGGGAAAATGGCCGAAGACTACCAGCGCCCGGGCGCAATCGGCGCGAAACTCGGCTTCATCGTGATGGTGTACGACCCGATCGACCAGGGTGAGCGTCCGCAGAACCGTAAGGCCCGCAAGCCGATGGTCTGCCACGGACACAACCGCACCGGACACCGCGCCGCGCTCGTGGGCTGGAACACGGCGCAGTTCCGCATCTGGGACGGCATCCGCGCGCTCGACGTGCTGTGCGCACGTCCCGACGTGGACGCGAAACACCTCGCCGTCACGGGGCACTCCGGCGGCGGCACGGATTCGAGCTACATCATGGCGATGGACAAGCGCATCGCCGCGGCCGCGCCCTCCGGCTTCATCGCCTCGATCCGCGGCACGAACTGGGACCTCGGCGCGAGCGACGCCGAGCAGCAGTTCTACGGACAGCTCACATACGGCATGAACCACCTCGCGCTCTTCATGCTCGCCGCCGACCGCTGCGCCGCGCTCCACCTCGCCACGCACGCCGACTTCTTCCCGTTCATCGGCGTGTACGAGACCGCCGAATACGCCGCGAAGGCGTTCAAGTCGCTTGGACGCGGTGACTGCTTCCAGCTGATCGACACCTCCGGCCCGCACCTCTGGGCGGAGAGCTCCAAGCAGGCCGAGTTCCTGTGGTTCCGCAAACACCTCAAAGGCGAGGACGTGTGGAAAGGCTACGACTGCGCCAAGTTCCAGAAATACAACCTTGGCTTCAGCCTCAAAGACCCGAAGGTCGACGTCGGCCTCGCACGCGACCAGAAGAACCTCGTGACGCCCACTGGCAACGTCCTGGACCTGCCGGGCGAGCGGACGGTCTACGACATCATCCGCGAAGAGGCGCACAAGCTCGAGAGTGAACGCAAAACCGTCACGCCCGACATCGTGCGCGCGGCAACCGGCATCCGCAAGACTGGCTTCCACGCCGAGGCTTACGACCGACTGGACCAGGAGCTTGCGAACGGAAAATCCTCCACGGTCACGCTCCTCACGGACGATGGCATTGCACTCCAGATGTTCACGTTCCGTCCGAACGCGCCGAAGGCCGGTACACATCCCGTGATGATCGTCTCGGAGGATCTCGACTCCGTGGCGCACGCGGCGCGCGTGGAGGAGATACTCCGCGAAGGACGCGTCGCCGTGATTCTCGAGGCGCGCGGCTGGGGTCTTACCGGACGCTACTTCCGCCATCACCGCGGCGAAGGCGGCGCGTCGGCCACGAAGTACTACGGCTGCCCCACCATGGACGAGATGGTCACGATGAAGTACTACCACCTCGGCGAGAACATGGTGGCGCACCGCGCCGAGGACATGCTCTCAGCGGCCGACGCCGCGAAGAAGATCATTGGCTCCACCGAGCCGTTCGACATCGAGGCGACCGGCCGCGCCTGCATTCCCGCCGCGCACGCGCGTTTCGTGGGCGAGGGACGTTTTGCGGAGCTGAAGATGGTGAAGCCCACATGGTCCTGGAAGCAAATGATAGACGACGAAAATATCTACACCCGCTTCGCGGACGTAGTACACGGTGCCTACCGTCACTACGACTGGACCGATCTGGTGAAGAAGTAAGTCTTTACGGAGTGACCTTACCCTTGTTCATCATGTCCTTCACGTCGGCGTCGAGCTTGATGGCTTTCTCCTTTGGCCCCTTGCGCGTGAGGAACACGTCCGTGAACCACTCCGGCGAAACCTGCCATTTCGGGTTGAAGTCGTCGGAAACGGCGTAGCGCCAGAGCGTGCGCTTGAAGAGGCGCGCGGCCGTGCTGTTCGCGTCAATCCGGAGTCCGCAGACGATGAGCCGTCCCTTGCCCACCTTCACCTCGAAGAACGGCGAGATGAAGTACGAATGGTGGAGGTCCGGCACGACCGTGATGATCGGACGGAAGTCGGCGGGCAGGCCTTCGAGGCGGTGCGACGTCGCGCTGCGCTTGCCGTCGCTGAAGAGCTTGCGCCAGAACTCGTCCATCCAATAGTCACACCCCGTCGGCGCGAGCGCGGGATGGTCGGCGTCCACGACGGCACCGAAGCCGACGTGCTTGTGGTCTGTCTCGAAAAGTCCCGTGGACCAGTAGATCGGCTTGAACGTGGTGAAGTCGCTCTTCGCGCTTTTGCCCGTGTAGATCACGCGCCCCCCGGCTGCAAGCGCCTTCGCGGCGGCGGCGGGATCGGACGTCACGAGGACACCCTCCGGCAGCGGGTCGGGTACCCGGATGCGCGGCAGCACGTAGATGCGCCAGGAGTTGTCGCCGAAGCGGAGCTCCGGACGACTCGGCGCGGCGAAACTGGAAAGCTCCACGGAAATGCCGCACACGTCCGCAAGTTCGCCCGCAGGAATCGGCTTCTCCGCCACGGCCCATCCACTGTGGATGCCGAACGACCAACGCCAGCGCGTCCCCGCCGGAATCGCGTCCGCGAGCTCGTTCCGCACGAGGAGCCGCGCCGTGAACGTCTCGTTCGAGGTCCAGAGGAACTTCTGGAACTTCGCAAGACACGGCGTGGTGCTCATCAGGACGGAGAACGGCGGCACTTCGCCGAGCGCGGGCTTCGCGTCGAAGAACGCGTCGTACCAGCCGATGAGCGCTTCGCCCTGTCCGGGGTAGTCGCGCATGGAGAGATAGTCGATGCCGTCGCACGAGGGCGTGCGGAGAAAGCCCTCCGTCTCAAGCTTGTAGAAGTGCCGACTCGTCTGCATCGACGCGGAGTGGAACTCGCGCGTGAAGCGGAAGGTGTTGTTCGAGATTGCCATCTCGCGCATCGGAATCCAGCGCCAGGGATCGAGGAGTCCGTTGAACTTCCACAGGCCACTGTCCGATCTCGTGGGCGATCACGGGAATCGGCGCCTTGGAATAGACTTTCTCGTAGTCGTAGTCCGCCTCGCCGCCGATAAGGTGGCGCGTACTGCCAAGGCCGGGATAGAAGTGCGTAACCATGAAGTCGTCGCTCGGCGCGACCTTGCGCGCGGTCGAGCACATCGTGAGCCGCCGCGGGTCGTACTTCTTGTGTGCCGACATCCACTTGTCGAGCGCGTCAAAGTTGCAGAACCCGAGCTCGTTGCCGAACGTTGTGGACACCATCGAGGGGTGGTTGCCGTAGGCGTCGGCGACGGCCTTCAGCTCGCGCTGGAGCCAGTCGTCGAGCGCGGCGTTGCCCTTCCCCGCATAGCTCGACGCGATTCCCTTCTCGTTCCAGTAGCCGAGTTCGCAGAAGATCATCATGCCGAGTTCGTCGGCGGCCTCGAACGCGGCCTCAGGCGGCGTCCATGTGTGGAGCTGGATCGCGTTCATGCCGTTGTTGCGCTGGATCGTGAAAAGCCGCGTCCACTCGCGCTTCCCCATGTTCGGGTAACCGGTGAGCGGGAAGTGGCAGTTGTCGATGTCGGCGCGCACGAAGAGCGGACGCCCGTTGAGCATGAGGCGGTTGCCCTTGCGTCCCGGCGTGCGGAAACCGAAACGGAGTTTCTTCTCGAAGCCGCCCTTCGCGTCGCGGAACGTGACCGTGTACAGACGCGGGTTGAACTCGTCCCACGCCTGCGGCTCTTCCGCGAGAGTCGCCGTCACCATCACGCGTCCCTGCGCGTAGGGCGACGGTTCCGCCGTGAAGCCCGTGAAGGTGAGATCGTCGGACATCACGCTCTGAGCGTCGGCGACGAAGCCCTCTGGCAGCTCAAAACGCACCTTGCCGTTCGCCGGGCAGTCGGCGAACACGCGCACGCCGTCAAGCGGATTCACTTCGCGCAGCTCGATCTTGCCGATTGCGCCATGCCAGACGGACTGCATCCATTCGCCGTACCCGTGCGCCTTCATCGCCACGCCGTACTGTCGCGAGTTGTCGATTGCAATTTCAATGCGGTGCTCGCCGGGCGCGAGGGTTCCGGCGGGGATGCGGTGGACATGCGGCGTGCCAAGGGAATCGCAGAAGCCGAATTCGCGTCCATCGATCTTCAACCGGCTCGTCCACATCACGCGTTCAAGGAACACCTCAAGCGGCTTCGCGGCCTGTTCCGCCGTCAGCGTGATCGTGCGCGAATAGACGGCGACGCCGTGGTACTTGTACTTGAGCGCGAGGGAGGTCTTGGACGTGCGCTCCGTGTACGCTGCATGATGGGCGGGCGTCTGGAACTCGCCAAGCCCCGCGTCCGCAAGCGTCCCCGGCAACTTCACCTTCCCCGTGAAGTTAGTCCCCGCGCAGCTCCATTCGCCCGCGAGGTCGATCTTTACCATTTCGCGCGCATGCACGCACAACGCCATCACCACGACGGCGCTAACACTTATCATTCTATTCATTACCATGTCCTTGGTTATTATTCTGCGTGAGTGTACGTTCGGTGCCGTCGGCGAGGACGAGCGTGAAATCGTTGGCCGCCGGATCGGCAGAGGCCTTCACGGACTTGATGGGACACTTGCCGTCGCGGTAAGGGTAGAGCACCGTCACCACGCGGTACGCACCGGAGAACGTGCCCTGCACGACGGGCGTGGGAATCGGACGCTGCTCGTGAGGCCCGCCGATCCAAATGGGCATCCAGCCCTGGAAGTACGGCTTGTGCTGGCCCTTCATGTCCGTGATCTTCAACGACGGATCGCTCACGCACGCGGCCAGTCCGATGCCGTTCCCGAAGTCGCCCGTAAAAGAGCCTTTGCCGATCTCGAGCCCGCACTCCTCCAAATGCCATAAGATCTCAAACGTATGCGGACGGTCGTCCGGCGCAGTCAGGCGGTCGACGACCACGAAGAACGGCGCAAGCCCCGGCTCCTGTTTCAGGAAGAGCACAGTGCGGTCATGAACCACTTGCTTCTGCTTCGGACCGTAGCCGTTCCGGTAAGCTGAACGTGCGCAGTCGCGGGCGGGAGTGGTCGAAAACTCGACATCCGCCTTCACGTTGATGTCCTCGTCATGCCAGCGGTAGGTGCGGCGGCAGTTCTGCTCGTGGCCGTCTATTCGGATGGTGTTGTGCGCACGGGTGGAGAGGACGTACCTGCGGCATTCGGAACTGTCATACAGGTAGTTGCCGCCCTCTGTGAGCATCTCTTTTCCGTATGCCGTAAGGAGGAAGTTCAGTTTGTCCTCGTGCTGGTGTGCGCGCCCGAACGGCGAACCGTCCATGTAGCCCCACACGGCGTCCTTTCCCCATGACGAGCGGAACACGACCGCGCCGGCCCACGGGAACACGGTGGAGAGGTAATCCGGCGGCGTTCCCTTCTTGCCACCCGTCGCGAACCACTGGAAGTCGGATCGCTGCGGGTAGAGCGTCAGCGCCTTGCGGCACCAGCTGGAGACGTTCACTTTCGCACCATCGTTGAGGGACGGCGTGACGCCGGTTGGCATCGCAAGACGCATGTACATCTCGAACATCTTCTCAAGTCCAGCACGGATGAACTCGGGCTTTTCAAGGCCAAGCATCTCGTACAGCCTAAAAACATCCAGATAGTTGTGTACCACCACGCCGTGGTAGCCGGTCGATAGTTCGTACTGGAACCCGTCGGGATAGACCTGCCGCAAAAACTCTTCCTGGAGCCGTTTGAGCGCGTATGCCTTCCATTCGGGCGCGTCGTTGAGGAAAGGATAGAGGAGCGAGATGCGCAGGAGACCATGCAACTCCATGAGCAGCCAGTTGCCGCGTGTGGAGTTGTTGCGCAGACGCCACCCGTGTTCCCAAATGGAGATGAAGTAGCGCGTAAGGAACTCGTCCGTCACCTGCGGCGACTTAGCGAAGGCTGCTATCTGGCGGCTCCAGCCGCTCATGCGGATGCCCGCCTCGATCGTGCGCCAGCAGTGCGTGTCGTACGGTCGCGCCTTCTCCGGCACGAGCGCCTGGTCGAACCAGCTAGAAATCATGTCGATCCAAACGACAACGGCCTTTTCGTCGCCCGTGGCGGTGTAGTACTCGGCGAGCGTCGTCCAGAATGGATGACGCGAGAGCTGCCACGTCCATTCCTTGTATTTGTTGAACGTCGGGTTCAGGTCCCAGTCCACCTTGTGGTCGGCAAAGTGGTGCGGCATGCCGCAGGAGGAGAGTCTGTAGTCCATGATCTCCTCCGCACGTTGCCTGAGCGCGCGCAGCTCTTTGTCCTTGTATTTCCGTTCAAACCAGTCCTTGTTGAGCACGTCGTTCCGCAGCGTGGCGCGCACGTGATCGGCAAACGCCTTTTCTGCGCCCGCGAGGTCGCCGGCGGACATCTTCGCGGGAATGGAAGAAAGCGCGGGGACCGAAACATCGAGATGTTTCGTGAAGAAATCCTCGGGCGTCGTGCGCGGCCCCGCCAGCGCGGCCACTGCGACCGCTGCGGATGCAATCAGGATTCTACCTTTCATCTTTTCCTTTCATTTAGCCGTGTCGAAAACAACCGAAGCATTCAATGTGGAATCAAGTGGCTTGCCACCGAAGCGAACGAGCGGGCGCGTGCCAGCGTGCGGACCGGGCCTCAGCGCAACCTTCACCGGCTTGCCGTCGCGCCACTCGCAGTCTACTTCCCAACCACCGCGCGCGCAGAGGCCACGGAAGGAACCATGCTTCGCCCACGAGGACGGCAGCGCGGGCAGGAGATCGATGACGAAGTTCCCCTTCTCGTCCAGCTCGTGGCTCTGGAGCACCAGTTCCGCAAACGCCGCCGCGCCCGCGTAGTTCGCGTCGATGATGTGGACGCCATGCGCGATCGACCAGAGCGTGTCCGCCGTCTTCACCTCCATCAGGTTGCCAAAGAGACGCACCGCCGCATCGCCCTCGCCCGTGCGGGCACGGCAGCACATGCGGTGGAGGAGCGCCCACGCCTCCGTCACCTCGCCGCGCAAATCAAGCGTGCGGCTCGCGGCCTTGAGCCAGTCCGGCGTGGTGCGGTTCATGATCGCGCCGGGGTAGAGCCCCACGAGGTGCGAGATGTGGCGATGATGTTTCTCCCGCACGAAGTCGCCGTAGAAGCGCTCCTCGCGGTATTCCTTGATCTGCCCGCTCTCGCCGACCTGCACGGGATCGTACTTCGCAAGCTGTTCCTTGCAGCGCTTCACCACGGGGTCGTCCTCGCGTCCGAGCAACTTCGCGAAGCGCACGAACGCCGCGTTGTTGAGAAGGATCATCTGCTGGTCGAACGCGCAGCCGACGGTTTGATAGTAGCCACCGCTCTTCCTGCTACGCTGTTCAGGCGACGCGGAGAACTTGGAGAGGTAAAGCCCATCCTTCTCCACCACGCAGCGCGTAAGGAAGTCCGCCATGCCGCGCAACACGGGCCAGCACTGCTTCTCGAGGACTTCGCGGTCCTGCGTGAAGTCGTACCAGTCGATGTAGAGCGCCGTGGTGAAGCCGCCCGTGCCAGGACCGGAATGTCCGCCCGGCGCGCCGCTCGCCTGATACGGCCACGCGGCCGTCCCGACGCTCCAGAAGTCGTCCGTGATCGGTTCCTTCAGCCCGGCGGGATTCACGCGCTTGATGTAGTCCAGCGCAGCGTTGCGCGTCGTCGGACGGAACGCCGCGTTGTATCCGGCATACGCCTCCATGCACTCCGCCATGTTGCACGAGAACGCGCCCCAGTAGTCCATCTGTACGTTGATGTTGTGCCAGAAACCCGACCCCCAGGCCGTCGTCAGCACCGGACCCGCCCAGCAGCCCTGGAGCGAACCGGGAAGCGTACCCGGACGCGATGACGAGGCGAGCAGGAACTTGCCGAGCCGCCAGTAAAGCGCCTGTAGATAGACGCTGTTTCCACCAAGCGCACGAAGTTCAGGCGTGGTAAGCGCCATGTCCGCCGCGTCGAAGTCAACGTCGATGGAGCTGCGCCCGACGAGACTGCGGAAGTCGGCAAGGTGACGTTTCTTCAATGCGGCGTAACCAAGCGCGGACGCATCCGCAATGCGACGTTCGGCCTCGGGGGATGGGTCAGGCCCGAAGTACGGCGTCCGGTCGTAGTCCCTGTCAGAACCCTGCCCCTTCGACGCCTCGAACATCTCCGGCACGAAACGGTAGTTGGTGGCGAGCGTGTAGATGACCGTCGCCTCAGTGGCGTTTGCGACGGCGAGGGCGCCGCCGTCACGCCGTTCAACCGTTCCGTCGGTCAACACCTTGAATCGTCCGGCGAGTTTCACGCCGTACGCACCGCTCTTCGCGGAGAGGGTTATCTCGCCGGATTGACATTCGACATTCGACATCCGACATCCAGAGTTTCGACTTTCGACCTTTCGACTTTCGATCATGCCCGTACGGTCCATGGGCGGCGGCGCGTCGAGGAATGGCACGGCGGCGCGGAGCGTGAACGAGAGCGCGCCCTTCTTCGACGCCGTGAAGCGCATCGCGCCCACCTTGTCGGGGTAGGACGTAAAGTATTCGCGGGCGTAGTCCACGCCGTCCACCTTGTACTTCACCGTCACGAGCGCGTCCTCAAGGTCCATCTCGCGCACGTAGTCCGTCGCGTCCTTGTGCCCGAACTCCACAAACAAATCAGCGGCGTCGGTCAGGTTGCCCTGCTTATATCCGTTTCTGGCGTGCCTTTGCTGCGTGTGGAACGTCGGCTCGGTGAGCTGGAGGCGCTCCACGTCCGTACCGCCGAACTCGGACACGCCGAAGTAGCCGTTGCCGAACGAGAGCGACCGGCGCTGCCAGCCCTTCAGGCTCCACTCCCCCGGCTCGCGGAAGCGGATCTTCCACGTGGCGTCCGGATGCGGTGCCTTGTTCTCCACGCGCTTCACGCTCTGCCAGTTCGGTACGCCCCAGGGACCAGGCACCTTGCGTTTGTCGCCGTCAACGGACATCGTCACCACGTCGTCGGCGGACACGTTGATTTCGACAAGCGTCTCGCGTCCCGTCTGAATCTGCGTGGGATGGCTCCACGAACAGACGCCGCCAATCACGGCGCGGAACCTCCCCTGATAGACGTCGACGAGGAAGCCGTCCCCCTTGCCCGGCGTCACGTTGTCGAGAAGGCGTTGGGCGACAGCGGCGTTCTTCGTGACGAAGCGGCACGTGAAGCGCATTCCTTTCTCCGCATCGGCCACCGTTGGGAACGGCTTCACCCGTTCGCCGACCTTCGCTGGACCGGCGTGGTACGTCTTTCCGCCGAAGGAGAGCTGTATGTCTTTAAACTCCCCGACAAAGCGGTTGCCGCCCTTTGAATTGACGCCAAACGACATCGGCAGCTTAGGATTGATCGGCATACCGCCGAACACAGACATTGCCGCGCCGATTACGAGAGTTGATACTAGCAAGCGAATGTTTTTCATGAGTTGTTGCTTTCCTGTTTTTTGCATAATTCAGTTCATCTGTGCGGGGTCACGCTGAGATAAGTTCCGCTAGGCGCCCCCTTGAACGTCGCCGCTTTTTCGTCGTCGTCCGCGCTCAGCCTGAAGCGCGTCAGGTCACGAGGTGCCTCCCCCGTTAGCATGATCTTCTGGAAACGACCCTGCCTGGTCGCCGCGCCGGGTCTCAACACCACGGCTCCCTCTCCTTTGACCGAAATCGACTTGACAAAAGCCAGCTCGGGATTGACGGGAAGCCTCAGCCGACTCCCCGACCGCATCTCCAGATTGCCAGACACCTTCATCCCGGTAACGGCCGCGAGCTTTCCGTCGAGCCGGACGCGTCCGGCGCGTAGTACGTTAACGGCGATCAGATGCCCTTTGCGCGTTATGATGCGGGAATTGTCCTCGATGTCGACCACCTTCACGCCGCGAAGGTCAATGTTCGACTCGTCAGCGATCGCCAGTCCGCCGATAGTGAACGACTTGCAGGCGAACTTCGCGCCCATCGGGATCGACGGCAATGCCTTGCCACACACCGTAACCTCTGTCTCCTGCGTCGGAAGGACAAAGACACGCTCCCCCAGCGAATTGACGCAGTTCCAGTTTCCGATGTCGTCCACGGCGGGAGACCCCTGCGGACCGCACCAAGAGGCGGTGGCGGCAACGCCGCCTCGGTATGCCGCGTTGAACGTAGTCGCGTACAGCTTCGTCTCGCGGGCACGAAACGTCCTGTTGAAAACGCGCACGTCGTCAAGTCGCACGCCGCCCTTGCCGCGTGATTCGGATATTCCCTTTACTCCGATTCCACCAGACATGCCCCCAACCGCGAAAACCGGCGTGAAGACGCAACCCTGGCATTTGGAATTCATGTCTACCTTCACCGACGTCTGGCCGTCCACGACGACCACCGCCTCGTCGCCGCCGCGCGTGGTCAGAACAACAGAATGTGGCTTCAATGCGAGATTGGGCACATGTATCGCCGCTGTCGAGACGAGTAAACGGCCCTTGCCTGGAATTGACGCAACGACGTGTGCCGCAAGGACGTCCTTCCTAGGCGTCGTTGCAAGCAACACAGCCTTGCCAGACTTGTCAGTAACCGAACCAAGCGAGGCAATTGCCACGTGTCCGCTGTTCGGGAACCAACCGTGCAACGCAAGCGTCATGTTGCCGTTGGAAAGCTTGTTCACGTGCCCCACCGTGGCGCCGTCGAGCCATGCGCCTGATTTGTCGGAGGAATTGTCCGCTTTGAGTGCGCCAAGTGAACAGATTCCCCTGTCGTGGCGCACTGATCCGGCCGCAATCCCGTTATACGTCCACTGGAACACCGGGTCGTAGATCGTCTCCATCTGTCGCCATTCGGCGATAAGGCCGTCGAAGTTCTTGCCAAATGTTTTCTCCCAGTGGTTCTTGCCGTGCTGCCTGTACCCCTGGAGAATTTTGTAGATCGTGCCTTCGCCGTAGTTCTGCGTCATGAAGTCTATGAAGTGCGCGCCCGCCACATACTTGCCGTAGTGGCGTCCGCCACGCAGGGCCTTGTAGCGGAGATCTAGGACATACGTGGGATTGGAACACCCGCGGTAGTTCACCATGTAGTTGCGAGTCCAGTCAGCCATAGCCTCGGTGAACACGCCGTCGGACCCCATGTCTAGAATATGCGTCATCTCGTGGCATAGAAGCCCCAATCCGGGGTTCCCGTGGGGATTAGTGCCGACTTTCCAGGTGATCCGCCGTCCCGACGCAAATGCCGGGTTACCACCCTTCACGGGCGCGAGATAGAGGATGATCGTGGTATTCTCATGTAGATTCGTGCGTCCGTGTTTTCCGTAGAGCGCCTGGCAGATTTTCTTCCCGACCACTTCCATCTGCTCGCGGAGGTAGCAACTGTCCCCCCATTGGCGATGCGTCTCTGGCGTGCGGTTGTCCCATACGACATTCAACGCTGACGCGCCGGCCACCGTAAAGGCCGCCACCAGCGAAATGAATGTGCGCCTTACCCTCATCGTCGGTTATTTTGCACATGTGAACGAAGCCGCAAAGCCGCCGCCGGGGGCGAGCTTCACCTTGAGAGGTTCTCCCGCCTTGACGGTGAACGTGCGGCGGACGTAATGCTCCGCGTTCACGTCCGCGTCCGGCGCGTCCTCAAATGCCTCCATCTGCCATTCCCCGTCGACGAGGAACCCCGTGGGCAGCACAATCTCCCGCGCGTCCCAGTTCGTGATCGCGCCGAGCCACCACGTCGCGCCCTTCCGACGTGCGACCGCGACGTACTTGCCGATCTCGCCCGCAACGCCGACCGTCTCGTCCCACACCGTCGGGACCTTCGTAATGAACGCCGTGCATTCCGGCGCGGTGCGGTATTGCGTGGGCGAGTCGCAGAGCATCTGCACCGGCGCCTCGAAGATCGGGAATAGCGCGAGCTGGTGGCAGCGCGTACCGTAGCACGCGCTCGGATCACGGCCCCTCACGAATGCAGGCGCGTTAAACGCGCGGTTTCGCATCGCGCCCGGCGTGTAGTCCATCGCGCCCGCGATCATGCGCGTGTAGACGAGGTTCACGTCATTCGACACGACCACTTTGCGTCCGCCGATGGAGTGTCCGTGCTCAAGGCCATAGACGCCCTCGTAGTTGAGCACGTTCGGATACGTGCGACAGAGCCCCGTCGGCTTGTGGATGCCGTGGTACATGATGACGAGCTTCCGCTCCGCCGCGTCCGCCGCCGTCTCCTCGAGAAATCTCTCAAGCAGCTGGTCGTCGCGGTTCATGAAATCCACTTTGAAGCCCTTCGCACCCATCGCGCCGTAGCGGTCGAACACCCGCAGACGCTTCTCCCGGTCCATCAACTGCGCCCAGGCCGCCCAGAGAATCACGTCCACGCCCTTCTCCTTCGCGTACGCAATCACGCCCGGCACGTTCACGTCGGCGCGCGGTTTGTCGAGGTCGAGCTTCTCCGCCCATCCCTCGTCCATGATGATGTACGCGATGCCGTTCGCCGCCGCGAAGTTGACGTACTCCTTGTACGTCTCGAAGTTGCAGCCCGTCTTGAGGCCGGGCACGTCCGTGATCTTGAACCCGTGCCACCAGTCCCACGCGACCTGTCCCGGCTTCACCCACGAGGCGTCGGCCACGCGGCTCGGCTCGGCGAGCGCGTAGACGGAGTCGGACGAAACGAGATCGGAGGGACAGTCCCCGATCACGAACACGCGCCACGGGAACACGCGCGTCCCCTTCGTCTTCGCGAGGTAATTATGGCGCCTCTGAACGTTCGTCATGCGACGGCTGACGTCAAACTTGCTCGGAACGCCCGCCTGCCACGACCGGAGGAAGTCTGGTTCGCCGTCCCTGCGGTAGAAGTTGAGTCCGGGATAGTCGAAGAGGTTCGATTCCGTCATGGAAAAGACGCCTACCCCCGGCACCGTCGCCGTGAACGGCAAGATCACGATCTGCGGATGCCCGGGCGGGATGCTTACGACAGGACCAATCTCCGCCGGTTGTTCGAAGCCCGTCTGGAAGTGCCCCACGACCGAACGACACAGCTCCGTCCCCTTCGGAAACGCGACACGCGTGTTCTCGGCGAAGATCGTGATCCCGCCCTTGTACTTCGTCTCGAACCGCCAGGCGACGCCGTCGTTGCGCGCATGGAGCACGACCGCCCATTTGCCGAAATCGACACGCGTCACATTGGCAGAGAGATCGACGGACGCCTTCTTGTAGATCGGCGTCGCAACCGTGCCCTCGACGTACCCGATGGTCGCCCTGGGGCGCGCGCCGCGTCCGTCCATCGGCCCGTGTTCGCGCGTCACGAGCGAGATCTCCGTCGGCTCAACGAGCGTTTTCCCGTTGCGCAAAATGGAGTACGCCATCTCTCCACTACCGACTTCAAGCCGCAGCTCGTTGCGCCCGTCGGGCGACACGGCGCTGAACAGCGAAGGCCCAGCCTTCGGCCCCTGCGCAAACGACTGTAAAACGGCAATAACGCAGCTAAAAGCAATCGCACCGGTTTTCATAGGGCAAAACATTTTCATTGTCCTCCTTGCCTGCACCGCGAGAGGCAGGCGGTCTTAGGCCCGCCAGAATCAAACCTGCATGAAGCCGGTCGTCCCGAAGGACGGGTGTTCCGACTCGGCATCTTTCGCGGCGGCCTCAGCCACCGGACGGAAGTCGGAGAGGAGCCGACGCCATGTCTCGGCATTGTTGACGAATGCCTCGAGCTCGGTATCGAAAGAGGAACCGTCGATCAAGGGGAGCGAAAGCCGCCGCACGGCAAGATATGGCCCCCGTTCGGGGGACTTGGCAAAGTACACGCCGGACTGCAGATTGGCCTCAAGCAAAAGGTCGGAGAAAGTGGCCGCACCTTCGATAGGCGGTTCTCCGATTTCAGCAGACAAGGTCAGCATCTCATCATTGGCGACGATGGTGACGATGATGCCATCGATGTCAAGCGATGCGGCCCCGTCAACGGCGACGAGGTTCTCCACGTTGTGCCGCTTTGAGAAGTCGGCGATAAGATCGTTAAATTCCATGACGGTTTTCTCCTGTTGCTTTTTAGGGCATGACAATAATTGTTATGTATTATATCAAAAAACTGCGCCGCTGTGCGAAAAAAAGAAAACGTTAATGCGCAGACTCGCAAGTTTCGAGCAAGGAACCGGGCCGAGAAGAGACTTCAAGGATTGTCCGCAAGCACAATCGCCGCGACGGAATGGGGCGGCAGGGTTGTCTTCCCATCCGCCACCGCAAGCCGGACCTTCCGCGGGACGACACGGTTCTCGGAGCCGACGTCGTTGTAGGCGTCCGGCGAATCGCCGGAAAGGATCGTGGCCGGCAGAAAGTCCGTTCCGACAGGGTTCAGCGCCGAGACATCGAGCGCAACCGCTTCGTCGGGCGACTTGTTGACGGCCATGAGAACGCGGCGCCTGCCGTCGCCTGACGCCGCCGCAGGTTCGTCGTCCGGACAGTTCTCGCAGGCAAATCCGCCGTCGGCAAACGCCATCAGGGCAGCCGCCGCGAACAGCGCTTTTGCACCTGTCGTTTTCATTTGCAAATACCTCCCTTGCCTCTTTTCACGCTTGCAACAAGGGGAGAGCCGGACGTTCCGAGAGACGAAAGTGGACGCACGGCGACGGCGAGCTCGTCACCCGGCGGAAGTTCGCCCGAGGCGATAAGGAGCGTCGTCACGCCTCCGTCAGGCTCGTGTCCGATTCCCATGTTGCACCCGGCGGCATACGTGGCCTTGGTGACGGAGCGCGCTCCGCCCCTGACCTCGACCTCGTACGCATACACCCGCGAAGCGGGGTTGCCGTCGGCGTGGGGGATTTTGATACGCAGGGCAGGTTCTTGTTTGACAGGATTTACAGGATTCACAGGATTATGGTTTGCGGTATTCTCAATCTTGTTAATCTTGTCAATCCTGTCTAAAGAAACCTCCAGCTTCGTGCCCGCCCTGAACTGCGGCTCGCCGATGACTTTTTTCAGGGACTCCTTTGAGAACGGATGGCATTTCTTCCCCGCCTCCCCGACTTCGCATTTTGCACTTTCCATTTTACACTCGCCCAGCGGCATGACCCAGTCAGGGCCAAGGGAACCGCCTTCCGCGAACTCGCGCCGCCTGATCACGACCTTGTCGTCATAGACCTCAACCAAGAACCCCTGCCTGCAGCGCCCGGCTTTTTCCTTCCCGAGGAGTGGGAACTTCGTCACGTTCGCCTCGCCCCGAAATTTCAGGTCCCAGTCCGGCGAGATGCACGGGGGCACCTGAATGCGCGGGAACGTGTTCGGCTCGTAGTAGATCGTGTTCCAGTTTGTGGAACTTTCGTGGTTGTGTCCGAAAAAGGCGAGTGCGCGGTCTTTGAACGCGGCGATTGCGTTGCGTTCCGGCGGCATGAGGCGGGAGTGCGTGAGCAGGAAGAACGGCCTGGCGGGCCCTGCCGCGTCCGCCGCTTCTCCTGACAGCGCATCCTTGACGAGTCTCATCATGCGCATCCGGTCTGCTTTCCAGTGCGCCCCGAAGAAATGGTAGCCCTTTACGACCTTGTGCCACGCCTCTTCGTACGGTTCGCCCCAGATACGCTCCCAGTTTCCCGCCATGTCGGCGGAAAGCACCTCCCTTGCCCTGGTCTCGGGATCGGAATAAAGCTCCCGCACCCGCGCATTGGCGTTCTCCCCCTCCGCGTCGTGGTTTCCGGTGACGAAGAGCTTTTCCACCACGTGTCCGTCGGGGGCGCGGCTGCGCGGGAACGTCGCGTTCCAGACGTCGGCGTGCATCCGCATCGCCTCCACCTCGCCGTAGTTCGCCATGTCGCCGCAGTGGACGACGGCATCGACGTTCGCGTCGCGGAAATACCCGAGGGCTTTCCGCAGGAACGTATCGGGCCACCACGGCCTTGGCGGCGGACGAGACTTGAGGGTTCGCAGGTGAGTGTCCGAAATCACGCCGAAGACCAGATTCGGCTTCGGGCTCCCGCGCAAGGCGTCCGATTGCAGGAAACCGCATCCAAACGCGCCGCATCCAAGGGAGGCGGCCGCCCCTTTCAGAAAATCCAATCGCCTCACGGATCGTCGAACCTCGTGTTGTCAAACCTGAACCCCGTCGCATGGCGGGTAATGAACTGCTTGTCGGGTTGCCGGTCG